>DESS01000119.1 GCA_002361335.1 Richelia sp. UBA3308 | reverse complement strand
GGCATGGGGTATGGGGCATGGGGCATTGGGGGAGGCTTTGTGTTTGGCAGAATATGAAATTATGATTTGAGATTGCTGGAGACGTAGCGGTGGTACGTCTCTAGAATACACTCATACAGCATGAAGGCAAGTTGCCGTTTTGTACAGAAAAGTTTGCTAAAACTCTTGTGGTACCGAATAGCCCGTAAGAATGTACCGGCGGCTCTATGAAATATGCTGTAAGTGCCAATCCAAAATCTAAAACAAGTTAACATCAAAAATCTAAAATCAAATAACTGATAATTTCTACCAAGGTAAATAATTATATTTGAAGCAACCTTGTAATTGACCTCCACGCCAAGCTAAATCCATTAAACTTTGTGTTAAAGCGGCTTTATCGCGAAATCGAGTTAGAAAACGTAGGGGAAACATTACTGCTGTTTTAAGGATAGTTTTCCATGAAATAAGTTGAGGCATACCCATTTCTCGATGCTTTTTATAAAGTAATGCTTCTTGACAACCCATTTTCCAAGCGCGACGACAAATATCTTTGATGCTGTAGCGAAACCGAAAATGAACTAGGGCACCTTCTACTTCATGGGGTTTAATTCCTTGCTGTTGAATTCTCCAACCATAATCAACGTCATCGAGTATGGCAATATTTTCATCAAAACCACCGATGGCTTGATGAAGTTTTCTTTTAACACCAAAGTTATTTCCACTTATCAATGGTAGATATGGATGATCGAAACCAACTCCAAAACCGTTTTCACATCCATATGTTTTTACTAACCAAGGTTGGTTGAGTTTTGTGTGTTCGTCTCTTCCACCTACTAAGTCATATTCGCACAAAGCTTTACCCATTGCTGCTACCCAACCGGAAGCGACTTCATCGTCAGCGTCGCAAAAAACTAATGCTTCAGAGTCAGCAACGCTAGCACCGACATTACGAGCGTGAGCAGCTCCTCGTTTTTTAGATGCATTAACAATTTTTAACTTGTCACCAAAGGGCAGTCGTTGTTGATAGCTTTGCACTATTTTGATTGTTTCATCTGTGGAACCGTTGTCAGCAATAATTATTTCCCACGGCTCTAACCATTCTTGTTGCGCTAGTGCTTCTAGTTGTACTTCAATGGTATCTGCTGCGTTGAAACATGGTATAATCACGCTTAATTTCATAATCAAATATCTCAGTTACTAAACTCCGTATTTTTTGATTACAATTTGATTTTTCCTAACTCCAGAAAGAGTTAGGAGGAAGTTAGAAGTTGGTAGAAACCATGCAGAAGAATTTCAGTTCTCAAGTATTCCCTCAGCTAGGGAAGGAAAACAATATTTAAGACGTGTAACACTTTAGTATTTACAGCATATTTCGCCGAAGGCGCGTGGTACCACTCTCACGGGCTAGAAGCCCGTACCACAAGAAGAAGAGGATATGGCTATGTGCTTCAATTAAAAAGCAAAGTGCTGTATATCCGCACTTTCATTCATGGGGAGCATGGGAGATACTTCTTCTTTCTTCCTTCGTGAACTGAATTATGCTAATATAACATCCCTGACTTGTTGGGCAATTTTATCCCAATCGAAGTTGTTAACTGCATATTCACGACATTCTTGTTGTGAAGGTTTGACTATTTCTCCTAGAAACACCTGTTCTAGTTTTTGAGCGATCGCAGTTATTTCGCTGGATTCAGCGATCAAATCTGGTGAAAATGGTTCGAGAATTTCTGGCATTCCACCGACGGGGGTACATATCACAGGGGTACCGCAAGCTAGGGATTCTACTATTGCTAAACCGAAGCCTTCAAAGGATTGAGAGGGCATTATTGTTAAATCTGCTGCTTGGTAAGCTACTGGTAAAAGTTCCTCGGGTAGAAAACCTAAGAATTTCACGTTGTCTTCTAATCCTAATTCTTTAACCTGTTGCTGTAAACTAGTTTGTAATGGTCCTTTTCCAGCGATCGCCAAATATATATCGGGAATTTTTGGTTTAATTTGAGCTATAGCTATAAGCAATTTATCAAGTCCCACACGATGCACTAAACGCCGAGATGTAAATAAAGTAGGACGTTCTATTGACCATCCTAACTTTATACGGGCTTCTTGAATTGATAAGTCCGATTTAAAATGATTTATATCAACTCCACCAGGGATGACAAAAATTTTCTCCCAGGGTATTTGGTATTGTTGATGCAGAATATTACCGAATGCTTTACTTAAAACTATAAAGCGATCGCAGCGTCTATAAGTTCTTTGTTCTACGAAGGATTTTTTCAGCAATGCTGTGATATTATCAACTCCTTCTTGCTGGGATTCTGATGCCCATGGACCATGAAAATTAAAGGTTATTGGGACATTTTTGGGCAATAAGTCTAATATTGGCAAGCTATACAAGGCAAAGTGTAAGTTTACTGCATCTGGCTTCTTTATCCTGGTCTTTTTAAAGTTATTCCTCACCATCCACAATCTTTGCAATATGCTTGTATCCGGTGCGGCTAAATTTGTCATGGTGATGGGTATATTAGTTTCATCCTCGGGTAAACCCACACCGCATAATTCTACTTGGTCTTTATTCTTTGCTAATCTCAGTGTAAGTTCGTAAACATACCTTTCTAAGCCTCCGGGAGTTTTGGGAAACCATCCCAAACCCAAGCAAAGTATTGATGCTGGCTTTACTGATGTATAGTTCTTTTCGTTACATATCACTTTTACTGCTCCGGTATTACTAATAAAATTTTCTTTTAATCCTAAACCTAATATAAGCGTGAAATTTGTGTTCTTGCTCTTTTTAGTATTTAAAAATTTATCGGTTGAAAAATTTAAACCGTCTAATTTTAACTTGTTTACACCTATTTTCCTAGAAAAGGTCCAATTCTTTCTGATGATGGATACAATTCTCGATCGCCACTGTCCATTATTAATAACAAGGTGATCGAACAGTGTAAAACGATTTATCATAAAGCAATTTTAAGCTATTTGTCATGTATATAAACATACTTTTTCTCAATAAATATATAGTCAATATTATCCATTTTCATATTTCATATTTAAAATAATGGATAAAATAATAGATTCTTATTTAAAATTTTTGTGTTGCTTTTGTAAATTTTATGTAAAAGAAATCAAAACCCTGGGATTCATGATTATTCTTATTGATGAAAGCTGAATTATAAAACTTTGATTATATATGAATTATAGGGTATTTAAAGGAATAAAAGATTTACTTGTTTTGATTTTTATATATTTTTTGCGTTTTCTCAATTTATCTAAAATAAGATATGATTCAAATATTATTAAAATTAGATTAAATTTATTTAAATGTATTTTTAATACATTTGTTTACATAATATGAATATTTTTAATAATAATTTAATAAAAATAAACCATAATTAAAGTATATTATATAGTCAAAAATAAATAAGTTTAAAATCTATAATTTATCTCGTTATTTTTAGATAGATAAGGTTGATGGGGGCTTCATAAGTAGCGATAATATCGCAAAAAAAGGAGTTTATGAAAAAAAAATTGATTACAAACTGGTCTCGATTTTACCAAGGGAAAAAAAATCAAATGATGAGATTATATTCCTATTTCAAAAGCTTATTTTATAATCTAAATATTAGATATAGTAAAACAGAGAAATTTCTATTATTTTTAAGTGCAGCTTTGGCTGTTTCAATTTTAGTTGCAATTCACTTAGATGGGAAAGTAACACCAGCCGCTTCTTCATCTAGATACATAACATCGTGGATTGGTAATAGTTTCGGCGGTGGCGATAAATGGGTACAAATTCAAATTAGCGGCATGTATGTTGCACCGGATGGAAGTATTTATACAAATAGTGAGTGGGATGAAGCAGGTAGAGAAGTAGGGATTTATAAAAATGGAGATGTAATTGGTAAAGCTGAGGATTTACACGGATGGGGAAGAAGCGGAGGAATTGCGATCGCAGCCGATAGTAAATATATGTATGTGGCAATGGAGCAATCGGGAATTGACCAAAAAAAAGATGGTTATCCACCGAAGGGAAAAAATTGGTACTGTGTAAGACGCTATGATTTAACTGGAAAAATAGCACCTTTTCCCAATGGGAAGGGGTGGGATAAAAGTATGTTGATTGTTAGTACTAAAGATGAGGTTACGGGAATAGCAACTGTAGATAAAGAATTATTTGTTAGCGATAATGCAGCAAATAAAGTGCGCGTCTACAATACTGAAACCATGGAGGAATTAAGCAGTTTTAATGTAGAAGATCCGGGAAATATTACTGTCGATAAAAAAGGTAATTTATGGATAATTAGCGATAATGATATCGTAGGTTATTCAAAACAAGGGAAAAAACTACCCGGAGTAATTTCTGGATTAGATAATCCTAGTTCAGTTGCTGTTGATCGTCGCGGTAGACTTTTAATTGCAGAAAATGGTCCTAGGCAGCAAATTTTAATTTATGATATTAGGAATAAGCCGAAACAAATTGATACCTTTGGTGTAAAAGGTGGAATTTATGCCGGAATTCCGGGAAAAGTTGAAGATTTGAAATTTGCCGGTATTTCAGGAGTTGGTAGCGATGGTTCTGGTAATATTTATATTAGTAATGATGGTTTTGAGCGTACTGGAGTAGATTTACGTAAGTTTTCCCCATCGGGTAAATTGCAGTGGAAGTTATTAGGATTGCAATTTTTAGATAACGCTGATGTCGATCCACAAACAAACGGCTTGGATGTGTATACCAAAAACGAACGCTTCGCAATGGATTTCAGTAAATCAGCAGGGAAGGAAGCAACTTACAACGGTTATACTTTAAATCCATTTAAATATCCTCAAGATCCCCGTTTGCATACCGCACCAGATGCACCATTTGTACGCCGCATCCAAGGTAAGAAATTTTTGTTCCTGACAAATATGTATGGTGGAATGCTGCAAATTTACCGTTTCAATAAACAAACCGATGGTGAAATTGCTATACCTTCAGGAATGTTTGTGGTTTCTCACCCGAATGGTAAACCAGCTTTAGGGAATAATTATCCCCCCTTTCAACCAGCTTCCGGTGAATGGATTTGGCGCGATCGCAATGGTAATGGTAAATTTGAAGCCAACGAATACGATAAAAGTAAAGATCATCCCTACATTGGTGGATGGTGGGTAGATAGTAAAGGTGATGTGTGGAAAAACTTACGTACTCAAGATGGTGTTGGGATTCGTCATTTTCCGTTACAGGGATTGGATAAAAACGGCAATCCCATCTATAGTTACAGCAAGATGGAAAAAATCGGTCATCCTAAAATATTTGGTGACTTACGCAGAATAGAATATTTTCCCGAAACCGATACCATGTATTTATCCGGTTATACCGATGACAATCGTGCAATTCACAGCGATTACGCCAAATCAATCGGTTCAGAAATAGCGCGCTACGATAATTGGAGTAAAGGAAATCGTAAACCAAGATATCGCATAGTACTTCCCGTAGATAAAAGTACACCTCCAGATGTTTTAAATCCAGCAGCTATGAGTGTTGCGGGAGATTACGTTTTTGCTGTGACTGTGAAGAAAGCCGAAGTTTACGTTTATGATGGGAAAACTGGAAGACAGGTGAAGATTTTGAAACCAGGTGCGGAAGTCTTCGGGGAAACTGGTTGGGTAGATATACCTTATGGCGTGCGTGCTTTTCGCCGGAAAAATGGTGAGTATTTGGTATTTGTGGAAGAAGATGCCAAGGCTAAGGTGATGATGTATCGGTTTAAGGGCTAAGGAAAACTTTGCCCCCTCTGCACGGGCTTTCATAGGGGCACATCTTTATAAAGGGCATTGCTGAATTCGGGTATGAATCCTAAATGTCCCAGACGCGATATATCGCGTCTGGGACAAGGTTTTCGATTTTTTAATAAATCCGTTTCATACATCAGTGAAGCAACGCCTTATAAAGAAATGGTATTGCAACATATAAGTCTCAAAATCTAAGTTTGCAAGCTCGATGAGTGTTTGAAAACATGACACAACCTCAACGACTATGTTGTTTTAGACTGGACACACTTATAGCCCTGCCTGTAAAGGCTGTTGATTGATGGGTAAATAAAAACGCAGGAAATTCCCTAATTTTGGAGATACAAGAACTCTAACTAATGCTTATTTTTTGCAACAAGCTTCAATAGCTATATTAGATGATGAAAAAGAAAAAAATGTATATTTTGAACCTAGTTTATTTTTGAAAATGATATATAGTACTCTGAAATAATTAGTGACAATTAAGAAACCCGATTTTTTCCAAAAACTAGGTTTATTAAGACCTTCAAGTCTTTCTACCTATGTAGGATTGCGATGTATTCTAAATATTTGAATGATTAATACTAGTATTGGTTGATAAAGAAGCAACAACCGGATTCTATCTATAATTTGTTAGTTATAAAACAAATCAAATTATTACAATTGGCAATTACCAGTAATTATTTGCAATAATATCGAGTATATATAGTTAGTCATCATAGTTTCCCTTATACAGGAAGGGTATTGTGTAAAACATGAAAGTTAGTTTTTCTGTCTCAGATTTAAAGGAACTATTTGCAGAAGTAAGTCAACAAACAGATTCTGCAATTATTACAGAGAAGTACGAGCAAGTCCTAAAATTTCCCTCTTTAATTGCTGATGGTTGGATGCGAAAAGTCCAATTACGTCCGGGATTGGAATTGATGGTACACGATTTAAAATTTCAAGATAATTTTATTTTGGAAGCTGAATACAATGAATTGAATATAGCTTTTGGAATTGGTTTTTGCATTACAGGAAGTGTAGTAGGTAAAATCTACGGTGTAGACGAAGAATTTTATTTAGCTGCTAATCAAGGAAGTTTGGGTTTTGCTCTGAAACAGAAAGGGAGTATGGAATTTCAAGGGAAACAACGAATTACTGTTGTTGATTTAATAATGGAACCCATGATGTTTAGTACTTTTCTTGATAGCGAGGAAATGCATATTCCTACTCAATTTCAGCAAATCATTAATGGAAAATATAATTCATTTTACATTCAAAATTTTGAGATGAATTCTCTAATGAAAATGGCAGCACAGCAAATTTTACATTGTCCATATCAGGGTTTAACAAGACAACTTTATTTAGAAAGTAAAGGAATAGAAATTCTTGCTTATTATAATGAATTATTATTACAACAGCCTATTTCATCTAGGCAAGTAATTAATCTCAAGCCTGATGAGATTAGCCGAATTTATTATGCAAAGGAAATTTTATTCAAAAATTTTAAAAATCCTCCTTCATTGATTGAATTATCTAAATTAGTTGGATTAAATGACTACAAACTTAAAGCAGGATTTCGCCAGTATTTTGGTAATACAGTTTTTGGTTGTTTGCATGACTACAGAATGGAAGAAGCCAAAAAATTATTAGAAACAAAAAAATTGAATATAAATCAAGTTGCTCGTTCTGTTGGTTATGCGAGTGAAACCTCTTTTAGTTCTGCTTTTCGGAAAAAATTTGGTGTCTCTCCCAGTGTTTATAGAGCTTGTTCTTGAAATTGAATATAAATCAAATATGTATGATTGAAAATCTTTATAGAAACTCAGGATTCCTAGGTCTCTAAATCCATTTTTAAAGATAGTTATGATATAAAGTTTTTTCGGATAGAATAGGAAAAATCCGTTTGGAATAGGGAATCTAAAAATATGTTTGAGAAACTCTAATTATTGCTACTTTTTATCTAAAATGAATTAAAGTAATAATCCGATATATTTTTAATCAGCACTATGAACACATTAGTTTTAAAAATCATCTTCTCCGTGGGGCTTATTGTATCTTCTGTGATTCGTTCTCCTCATCAACAACGCTATAAACAAAATAAAATTACCGATGATCGGAAAACAAATATAGAAAAATTATTACTCTTATTTGTCTTCTTAGGAATGTTCTTAATACCTGTTATCTACATCTTTAGTCCTCTATTCTCCTTTGCAGATTATTCACTACCAATCTGGACAAATATTGGTGGTATTTTTGCGTTTATTATAGCGATGTGGTTATTTTGGAAATCCCATGATGATTTAGGAAAAAATTGGTCGCCAACTTTAGAAGTAAGAGAATCACATACCTTAATTACCAACGGGATTTATCAAAATATTCGCCATCCCATGTATACATCGATTTTTTTATGGTGTTTGGCGCAAGCTTTATTATTGCCAAATTATATAGCAGGTTTTGCAGGAATTATTTCTTTTACATTTTTATATTTATTGCGTGTTGGAAATGAAGAAAAGATGATGCTTGAGCAATTTGGGGAAGTATACAGCGAATATATGGAATCCACGGGTAGACTTCTTCCTAAGTTGTTTTAAAGCTAATTAATTCACTATGTTTTTTCACTTAAAAAACCATGACTAACTCAACATCTAACACAAAAGATAATGGACTTTGGGACATAATTAAACCCGTGAAAGGTCAGATTTATATCGCAATGTTCCTTTCAGTTTTAAACGTAATTGCGTCTCTTGCTTCGTTAATTGTAATACCTTTTATTGCTCGTGAATTATTTGCCGATGTAATTAATTCTCAATATATTTGGCAATTAATTGGCTTATCGGGAATTGCTGTAATCATTGCTTTTGTTTCCCGTGTATGGGCTTTCCGTATCTCTCACATGGCAGCATTTGAGTTAGAAGAAATACTCCGGACGCAAATTTCCGAACACCTAGCTCGTCTTCCTCTTGGTTATGTTATTACCTTGGGTTCGGGTGCAATTAAGAAAATTGTCCAAGATGATGTCAAGGAATTACACGGTTTTGTTGCTGATAGTACACCGCTTTATGGTCGTGCTTACACTGCGCCGTTATTAACACTTATTATCTTATTTATTGTTGATTGGCGGATGGCATTGGCAACAATTGTATTAGTTCCTATCACTATTGTTGCGATTAAATTGGCAATGCGCGACTATTCTGAAAAGCGTGAAGCCTATGATTTAGCCAACGAAAAAATCAATGGCACAATTGTTGAATTTGTCCAGGGGATGCAGGTGGTACGAACCTTTGATGATGGTACAACTTCCTTTATCCGCTTCCGTAATATCTTAGATGAATTTACTCGTTACTTGAAAGAATGGGCACAAGCAACGAATACAGCCGGTAGAATTGGTTTTTTGGTGACAGCTACATTACCGACTTTAGTTATTGTGGTGTCGGTTGGTGCTTGGTTAATGGTACAGGGAAAGCTAGATTTTACGACTTTATTGGTGTTTCTGTTGCTGTCGAGTGGAGTAGCAGAAGCAATTATGCCGATTATGTGGCTATCATCCTTCATTAATAAAGCAAATGCAGCGGCTCAACGTATATACAATATTCTTGCCGTGGCAGTTTTACCTCAAACAGAAAATCCCCAACAACCTGCCGACACTTCAATTAGTTTTCAAGATGTGACATTTTCCTATAGCGATGAGGGAAATCCAGCTTTATCTGAGATAAATTGTTATATGCCTCCAGGTACAGTTACAGCCTTAATCGGAACTTCCGGTGCGGGTAAAAGTACCGTTGCTAAGTTAATTCCCCGGTTTTGGGATGTTGATACTGGAGTAATAAAAATTGGTAGTGTTGATGTTCGCGAAATGACATCAGAAACTTTAATGAACTATGTATCATTTGTCTTTCAAGATACATTCTTACTTTATGACACTATCAAAGAAAACATTCGTTTAGGTCGTCCTAACGCTACCGATGCAGAAGTCGAAGCAGCAGCAAAAGCCGCACGAGCGCATGATTTTATCCTAGAATTACCTCAAGGATACGATACAATTGCTGGCGATCGCGGTACTCGGCTTTCTGGTGGACAAAGACAAAGGATTACGATTGCTAGGGCTATTTTACAAGATAATCCCATCGTTATTTTAGATGAAGCCACCGCTTTTACTGACTCGGAAAATGAAGCTTTGATTCAAGAAGCCATAGCTAAACTCACAGCAGGTAAAACCTTAATTGTCATCGCTCACCGTCTTTCTACTATTATCGATGCCGATCAAATCATAGTTTTGGATCGAGGAAAAATAGTTGAATGTGGTAAGCACGAACAATTAGCAACAGCAAATGGAATTTATGCATCTTTGTGGAATAACTATCAACTCGCTCAAAGTTGGGGAATTAGAAATAAGGTAAATATTAATGGTTAAAATATCTTATTTTTTAACGCAAAGGAACGCGGAGTAAAGCGCTGTCGTAGCGCGGAGTTTTTTAACTTATATTTTGAATATTGTAGTATTTGTTAGAATCAAGTTAGTAATGGACCAAATCATCTGTATTTGTAATAAAAAAATCTAAAATCCAAAATTCAATGACTATTCAAAAAGAATCTACAGCAAAATTGCAAGGTGTACCCGAAACTTTAATGATTACCCTTTACGGACGCTATACCGAGCAATCATATCCTGACTGCATGCTCAAAGATGAAAAAGCAGTGGAAATTGCCGAAAAGATTGATTATGATTTTTATAAATATGCTCAAGGATGGGTTTCACAAGTTACTAGTGTTATTCGAGCAAGAATTATTGATAATTTATTAAAAACATTTCTTGTTAATCATCCCCAAGCAACTGTTATAAATTTAGGAGGAGGATTTTGTACGCGCTTTTTCCGAATTGATAATGATAAAATTAATTGGTATGAAGTTGATTTTCCAGAAGTAATTGAACTGAAAGATAAACTGGTACAGCAGAGCAATCGCTATCATTTAATTGCTGGTTCAATTCTTGATCCATTATGGATAGAACAAATAAATCCAGATGTAAATCAACCTTTATTTATCATCATGGAAGGAGTATCAATGTATCTAAGCTCAGAGGAAAATAAAGCTTTATTTTCTCAGATACAAACAATGTTGGCTCCTAAATATGCTCCGATAGAAATGGTATTTGATGTAATGAATCGTAAAACAGCTGCAAGCACAAAACGTCATGATACCGTGTCTAAAACTAGTGCTGAATTTAAATGGGGAATCGATAATTCTCAAGAGTTAGAAACATGGGATTTGGGAATTACTCTCAAAGATGAAATTTATTTCCTTCCCGAATCTGTTAAATATCCTCAACGGATAAAACCTGTTTGGTTGAAGTATATTGCGTTTATTTTTATACCATTATTTAAAAATAATGCTCGCATCCTCCAAATAGAAATTAATTGATGATTTATATTCATACCTTTTCTGTATAAAGATGCGCCAAATTTAGCCCAGACGGCTGGGCTTAGTTCCTGTAGCGATACCCTTTGAGGGTATTGCTACCGTGGATTTAGGGCAGCCTCATAAAGAATTGGTATCACATCTCGCACTATAAAAAACTATCTCTAAAATCCAAAATCCAATGATAAACAGTTTTCAACGTGCCATCAAAGCATCTGGTTCCTATGCTCCAGATTACAAATCTTCCCTAATTCTCTCGGTTTTTGCTTCTGTAATTCAGGGAATTGTTTTTGGTTTACTAGTTCCTCTCCTCAAAGCTTTAACTCAAAACCCTATCGATACTAACAGGGTTTGGACGCTTATAGTTTTGATGGCTTTCCTTGTCATAGTCGAATTTCTCCTCCGATGGCGAGAACTTGAATATGGCTGGGTGACAGCTATTGATGCAGCTAGTGAAATGCGATCGCGTTTGGGTGAACAATTGCGTCGTATTCCTTTAGAACAACTTAATAATCGTCGTGATGGGGATTTAAATGTCATTCTCAGTGGTAATGTTTCTGATGCAATGCTGTCTATTGGGGAAATTTCCAAAATCATTATTCAAACAATGGTTGTCCCTACAGTCATCGTTTTTATTACCTTCTTCATTGATTGGCGGCTTGCTATGGCAATGCTGGTTATTTTCCCTCTAGCTATTCCCTTCTATCGTCAACAAAAAACTGTAAGCCTCAAAGAACTCCATCAAGTTGCCCTCTCAGATGCTGATACAGCATCCCGGATTATTGAATATGCTCAAGGTTTACCCGTGCTGCGTGCTACCAATCAAATTGGAGAAAAATCGCAACGGTTACGTCAAGCCATATCTCAACAACGGCAAACTCAAGCCCGTGCGAATCGTCTCGCTACAATGCCAGCGATTCTTTTATCTACAGTAGTTCAAGTGGGAATTGTTCTTATTCTTGCTCTGGGTGTACTATTTTTACTTCAAGGTACAATTGACCTCGCTTCTGTATTCGCACTAGTAATAATTACTACTCGTTTTAGCGAACCCATCGCCATCTTTGGTGGTATCACAGTTGTCTTTGACTTGATGGAAGTAGCATTAGAAAGAATTGAAGCTTTAATGTCAATTCAACCCCTACCTACAGGTAATCCTCCAGCCACCATCAACAAATTTGATATTTCTTTTGAAAATGTCACTTTCGCTTACGCAGACCAAAATGAACCTGTTTTACGCAATATTTCCTTTCATTTACCAGAACGCAGTTTAACAGCCCTGGT
Organism: Richelia sp. UBA3308; assembly: GCA_002361335.1. Lineage (GTDB taxonomy): Bacteria > Cyanobacteriota > Cyanobacteriia > Cyanobacteriales > Nostocaceae > Rivularia. The sequence continues at coordinate 1,077 of DESS01000119.1, read as the reverse complement.
AGGTAGTTCCGGAAGCGGTAAAACAACAATTACACGATTAATCAGTAGATATGCTGATGTTCAACAGGGTAGCGTTTGCATCGGTGGAACAAATATTAAAGATGTAGACGCTACCGAATTAATGCGCCACATCTCAGTAGTTTTCCAAGATGTATATCTATTTGACGATACCATTCGCAACAACATTCGTATCGCAAAACCCAACGCCACCGACGCAGAAGTAGAAGCAGCAGCAAAAGCCGCGAATTGCTATGAATTTATCTCGCGCTTACCCCAAGGTTATGATACCCAAGTCGGGGAAATCGGTGGTGCACTTTCAGGAGGAGAACGTCAGCGTATTTCCATTGCCCGTGCTATTCTCAAAGATGCTCCCATCGTATTACTAGATGAACCTACATCAGCACTAGATACCGAAAGTGAAGTTGCAGTACAAACAGCAATTGACAAACTCGTGGAAAATAAAACAGTAGTGATAATAGCCCATCGACTTTCAACTGTCACAGGTGCAGATAATATTTTGGTATTGGAAGAGGGATCAGTAATAGAGAGTGGAAATCACGAGGAATTAATTGCCAATAAAGCACGCTATGCAGATTTATGGAACGCACAACAGCGATCGCGTAAATGGCGAATTGCAGCCTAATATCATGTCCGTTTAAACAATCGTCATTGCGTAAACCGCACATAAAGGTGAACAGCTTTGCTGCGGCTAACGAAGCGTAGCAATCCCAAAGTGTTGCCTTAGCCGCAGCTCGATTTTGCGATTGCTTCGCTCCATTTCATTACACTCGCAATGACAAAATGTGTTTTTACACATTTGGGATGCTGCCAATCAAAAATCACCGTGAATCTATCACTTAATCAAATTAGAAAATATATTGACAAAATAGATGAAGATAATAACTTGATACCGTAGGCAAAGAATGATTATGTCACATTTAAGCAAATAGAAGATCGATTAATATCAAGTTCGGCTAATTACTAACTATATAACCCTATTGAAAAGATGGCGGTTATTATCTACTACTCATTACTCGTTACTCGTTACTCGTTACTTGTTACTCCTTACTCCTTACT
>DESS01000014.1 GCA_002361335.1 Richelia sp. UBA3308 | reverse complement strand
CCTTTTCAGCTTTTAGTTGATAGCGATGGCACTATTACTAAAGCTTACGATGTTGATGGTGGCGGTTATGCTAAGCGCGTTACCTATGTAATTGATGCTGATGGCAAAATTGTCAACGTTGACTCTAGTGTTAACACCACCACTCATGCTGAAGATGTCTTAAAATCCTTAGGTTTATAATTTTTACATCCGCAATCAAAAATGTAGAGACGCAAGGGTATCGCGTCTCTACATAAAAAATAGTTATAACGTACTAATATTAATTTCCAGAAGCGGGCTTAGTCGGCTGATCTGTGTAAACTGGGATTAGGAAATTAAAATTTGGTTGCTGTTGTTGATATTGTCCGTTTGGGGATTGATTTGTACGTTGTTGAAGCAGTCTTCGCTGTTTGGCATGAAACGAGTTTGCTTCAGAATTAATTTGCTCTGTACTTTGAGAAGAAAATTCTTGCCAGTTCAAAGTACCAAAATTGGCACGATGAATCAAACTCATTGGATCGAAACTACCACTTTCAGGTCCGTATAAGGAACCTCCATCACCTTGTTTGTCAAAATTATCTTGTTCGTAGCTGGGTGGGATGTAAAGATTTTCACTGGTTTGAGCTATGCTTGCTTGGGGTGTAATTATGCAAGCAATACCAAAACCAAAAGTTGCAGCAACTAGTTTGTTAAACTGTGAAATCGAGATTTTCATCAAAGTTTCCCCTTTTATGACTTTAATTAATGCTTGTATCTTACGCAAGAGTACGACGTAGGCGGGGTTGAATGCTTAATAATGCTACAACCGCAAAGCCTAACAATACTAGTATTGCACCGCCGAAAGTCACATCACCCCAGAAAACGTGCATTACAACACTATTTAAGCTCCAAGTTTCATTTTGGTATAAATAGCGTATTGGTTCGATGGCATAGCTAAGAGGATTGAGTGCTACTACAACCTTTAACCATTCAGGCATGAATGATAAGGGAGCTAAGGCTGTACTGGCAAATAATAACGGTAGGTTGGTCACAAAAATTACCGCTATTAATTCAATATGTCCTGGTAAAGTGAAGGCTAAACCTAATGAAAGAGCGGTTACACCCAGAGCCAGTAGAAAAACCATTAAGGCGATCGCACAATTACCTGCGACATCGGGAATACCCGCACCTAAAAACGCGGCAGCCCCTACAATTACTGCAGCTTGCAACAAACTTTGACTGATAATAAAGATTGCTGAAGCGAAAACAATGGAAAAACGGGAAGCTAAAGGAGCAACTAATAACCGATTTAAAAAACCAAATTCTCTATCAAACATTACGGGTAAACCAGCATTCAGCGCTCCACCAAAAGCTGTAAAAACTATTATGCCAGCGGCTAGAAATTGTCCGTAATTTGTTGTATTACCAAAAATTCCTTTTGGTGCATTTTGGAAAAGTGCGCCAAATAACACTAGCCACATTACTGGTTGAATAATACCAGCAAACAAAGTTGAAGGACGGCGCTGTAACTGAATAAATAGACGACGAGTTAATGCCAAAGTTTCTTGAATTAACTCGCCCAAAGCACTTTGATTTGTATCGCCGTATAATTCTGGCGATACAACTTTTTGTAAGTTAATATCCGATTTGGGAGGTAAAACTGTACCACTCATAACGATTTTGGATTTTGGATTTGGGATTTTGGATTGAAACTCAGGAATTATTGAGCCAGGAATTATAAATTTTCCCTTGATATGAACATTTATTACCTATTTCATATTTTGTTTCTTTTCGGCTTTCATATCGCGAGTTCCCATGGCAGCTAATTCGGCATCCATCAAAGTACGTCCTGTTGCTGCGAGGTAAACATCATCTAAACTTGGACGAGATTGAGAAATACCGAAAGTTGGTAAACCAGCATTATTTAAAGCTTGCTGTATAGTAATCAAAGCATCATTTTCTTTGGTAACTACCAAATTTAAAGAGTTACCTTGAGCGCTGTTGATGATTATTTCATTTACAAAAGGTAAGGGACTTAATAAATTTTTGGCTTTTTCTGCCTCGTCATCTGAGGTAAACTCACGAATACGAAGAGTAACTCTATCTCCCCCGACTTTATCTTTTAATTGTGATGGTGTTCCTGTCGCAATTACCTCACCGCGATCGATTATTGCGACTCGATTGGCTAAAGCGTCAACTTCTTCTAAATAATGGCTGGTAATTAATACTGAAGTTCCGGCTTCTGGTAATTTCCTTAGAAAATCCCATACCACGAAACGACTTTCTATGTCAAGTCCTACTGTGGGTTCATCTAATACCAATACATTGGGTGCATGAAGCAATCCGGCAGCTAAATCCAAGCGTTTGCGTAAACCACCAGAATAAGTTCCTGTCTTTTTATTGGCGTATTCTTGTAAACCGAGTAAATCTAAAACAGTATCAATACGCTGTTTTGCCAGCTTTGAGGGTATATGATAAAGCGCTGCTTGGAGTTGTAAAAGTTCTCTTCCAGTCAGCATTTTATCTAAAGCAACTTCTTGGGCTACATAGCCAAGACGTTTTCTTGCTTCTTTAGGATTATCTATTACTGAGATACCAGATACTTCAATTTTGCCTGCATCTGGGGTAGTTAAAGTACACAAAGCACGGAGAGTAGTAGTTTTCCCAGCGCCATTGGGGCCTAGTAAACCAAAAATTTCCCCAACTTCAACCTTAAAGGAAATATTCTTAACGGCTTCAGTAGTGCCGTAGCGCTTCTTTAAATTTTCGATAAAGACGGCAGGAGCCATTGACATTAACTCTTTAATATACAAATCTCAACAAATTCTATCTTTATTGTAGTTGTTAGTTGTTAGTTGTTAGGAGGAAAGGAGTGAGGAGGAAAGGAGTGAGGAGTGAGTAGTGAGTGGTGAGTGGTGAGTAGTGAATAATTTCTTCTCCTAATCCCCCAATCTCCTTGTCCCCTTCCTTGTCCCCTTCCCCATCTCCGCTTAATTATTTTGTCAACGACTTCAAGTAGCATTAAATGTATCAAGGCACTTAAGTAAGGTATTTATATCGATTACGTTACGGGGTTAGAAGTGTAAAAATTACCTTAACTATTACGGAGATTCACCCTGATGGATGAACGCCGTCTGCGAGAGTATATTACTCTAATTAAGGAACTGTTAAACTGCCCTAGTGGAGAGGAGTTTGTAATCTTAAAAGCCAATACACAATTGGTGGATGAAGATTTAATTATGGTGATGGAGCAGATAGCCATCAAAGCTGAAGAACAAGGTGCAACAGGAACGGCTGAATTTTTACGAAATTTGGCAACCGAACTAAAGGGTATGTTAGCACAAGCAACAAAGACGTTCAATTCTGAAGATGATGAACGTCCCTCTGCTTATTTAGAACTGATTGAAACTCTAATGAGTTGCCCTAGTGGTGCCGAAGCTGAAATATTGCGTAAAAATCAAGATTTAATTGATACGCAATTTGTTTTGACTTTATCACAAGTGGCAGGAATAATGGCACAAATTGGGGAGCAGAAAGCTTCTGAATTTTTGCAAAGTATTGCTACGCCTTTGGCTAAAGGACTGAAAAGTTCTTTACCGCCTAGCTTGCCTTCCCAAAATTATCTGGATTTTCTAGGTGAAGTGTTGCGGACTATTTCCAACACTAATGGTAATGCAAAAGTGGTGTATCCGCTATTGGCTGCGAATTTAGATAAACTAAATACGCATTTTGCCCAAGTTATGGAAGACTGGGTAAAGGAGACCGTAGAGAAGGTACAACCGTCAATAGCCCATAGCGTCTTAGTAGATATTGTTAATTTTAGTGTATTAATTCAGCAGTTATCATTAGGTAATAAAGCTGATAATTTAGAAATAGCTATTAAAGGTTATCAGGTAGCATTAGCTTACTTTAATCGTGAAAAGTATCCCGAAGAGTGGGCTGGAACCCAGAATAATCTTGGTAATGCCTTGGTTGAGCGCCTCACTGGGGACAAAGCAGATAATTTGGATGAAGGTATTAAGTGTTACGAAGGTGCATTAGAAATCTACCAACGCGATACTTTCCCTGAAGATTGGGCTATGACTCAAAATAATTTGGGTACGGCTTATAAAAGTCGGGAAAATGGGGATAAAGCAGAAAATCTCGAAATCGCAATTCAATATTATTTTGCCGCCCTTGATGTATATGAACGTTCGGTATTTCCGTATCAATGGGCGACAATTCAATATAACTTGGGTAATGTGTATTGCGATCGCATTGTTGATGATAAGGCGGAGAATATTGAAGCTGCCATAGTCTATTACCATGCAGCCTTAGAAGTGTATCAACCGAATCTGGTTCCCCAGCAATGGGCAATGACTCAATATAATTTGGGTAATGCTTATAAACAGCGCATTCGCGGGGACAAAGATGAAAATCTACAAAAAGCTAACGAATGTTATCTGGCTGCAATGGAAGTCTACAAGCGATATCGCGATCCTGAAGAATAATTAAAGAGTTCCACTTCTATAGCGCTATAGTTTTTGCTTCACAAGTGTAAAACTATAGCGCTATAGTTTTTTTCTCCAACTTTTTTGTTAATTCTCCAGCAAATTTCTACGGAGTATCTAAAATTAAACTAAATCTGGAAATACTTCCTGTACGGCAGGATGCACGATACGATGATGGTCTACGTTTAATCCTTTAGCTAATGCTGAGTTATTTTCTAGGGCTTTCACTCCCTGATTAGCTAACTGCCGCACGTAAGGTAAGGTACTATTATTTAATGCTTGAGTAGCAGTCCAAGGTACGGCACCAGGCATATTCGGTACACCGTAATGTAATACTCCTTCTTCTGTGTAAACTGGATTTGTATGGGATGTGGTACGTAATGTTTCAATACAACCGCCTTGATCTACTGCTACATCTACAATTACCGTGCCGGGATTCATTTTTTTGACTAATTCTCGAGATACTAAAATCGGAGCTCGTCTTCCTAAGACTAATACTGCACCAATTACTAAGTCGGCTTGAGGAACTACTTGTTCAATATGAGCGGAATTACTATACAGTAATTCAACTCTAGAACCGAATAAGGTTTCTAAATAAGATAAGCGTTCGACATTAATATCCAAAATTTGTACTGTAGCACCCATACCGACGGCGATTTTTGCGGCTTCGGTACCCACAACACCACCACCTAAAATTACCACTTTACCCGGTTTCACCCCGGGAACTCCACCTAAAAGTACCCCTCTACCACCTTGCTGACTCTCAAGGTATCTGGCTCCAAACTGTACCGAAAGACGACCGGCAATTATACTCATGGGAGTAAGTAAAGGTAATTTATTGGCACCTGTTTGTTCTACAGTTTCATAAGCGATCGCCGTAACGCCACAATCAATTAAATGTTCGGTTAATTTTCTATCTGCTGCTAAATGTAAATAAGTAAATAATATTTGCCCTTTCTGCAAAAATTTATACTCAGGCTGTAATGGTTCTTTAACTTTAACAATTAATTCGCGGTTCCAAGCAGCAATTGAAGTGGTGACAATTTCTGCACCTGCATTTACATAATCATCATCGGTAAATCCAGCACCTGTACCTGCTTGGGTTTCTACAAATATATTATGACCTGCTTCTGTTAAAACCCTAGTACTAGAAGGACTTAAACCCACTCGAAACTCTCTATCTTTTGTTTCCTTGGGAACACCAATTTCCATGTACTGCCCCTAAATTAATTTGTTACTTTTACTGTAGTCTGTCAATTAAATACCAGCCACGCTGAATCAAATATTACCAATTTAATTTATAGGACTTCTAAATTCTTCAAACATCCTTGATATACACTTTTTTAACTATCATGACTATCTTGTAACGTTATCTTAAAAATAGTAAAATTTTGTAAATCAGTTACAATACTATATTGATTCTTGTCTTGGTAGATCCCGCGTTGCGAAATCAAAATCTGGGCAAACAACAATAAAGTTTAGAACTACACTTTACTTTTAAGGAGGCATTTTCAATGACAGCACAACAGCCACAACCAACCGTAACACCCAAATTAGAAGAACCGAAACTGGGCTTTAATGAGTATGCCGAACGTTTAAATGGTAGAGCAGCAATGATTGGTTTTATGATCGTGGTGGCAATTGAATGTATAACCAATCAAGGAGTGTTATCTTGGTTGGGACTCAGATAATATGCAGCGAAAATTTAATATAATGTGATTTAATCTATATTTTGGATGATTGTTTAAACTTGGAGCATGCCTATGCAGGCAAAAAGTTGCCAGGCGCTCTGGGGGGTGGCTAGGAAAACAAAGCCCAATTACCTGGGCTTTATTTATATAGCTGGTATTATTCTAAACTTGCAATTAAATATAAATAAGATGGATAATAATTAAACGATTAAAAACCTAAAATTAAGTAAATTTAGGGAATTTCTTACTTGCTTATTGAAGAAATTTATAATAGCATTAATGCCTTGACATGAAGCTGCTTATTAGGGATTGTCGCTATATTAGTAAACTTATAGTAAAGGGGAACTGAAAACACGCTGTGATGAATGCTGTATTTCCTCGTATTGTAAAATCTGCCTACCGTAAAGAACCAGTAATCACCATATTAATCACGATGGGAATAGTGGATGCATTAATAGGTGGATTGGATGACAGTTGGGCATTGTTTATTTTTGGCTTAAGCACTGCTGGAGTAGCGTTAACAATCAGGTGGTGGCGAATTATGCAACGCCCTGCTTTGCAAAATGAAGAGCCTGTACGACAATTATACTTACCTTCCCATTCGTCAAACTCATCTTTACCAATGTTGAGTATTTCCAAGAAAAAGCCTCCGCAGTAAAAGGTTAAAGGTTAAAGGTACAAAATCCAAGGTAGTAAGGAAGTCTAAATAAAATTAAAACAATGTAGAGACGTTGTAACACAACGTCTCTAAGGTTTTTAGCAATAAAATATCAATAATTGCAAATATTCCTCTATTGGCAAAGCTTTAATATTGAAGCCACAATAGATTCCGAGGATGGAAAACCCTCCTTTGTGCTTTTTAAGAGTATTTGCTTAGTTTGTTGTGTAATTTATGAAAAGTTTTCATCATAAGCTTATAAACTTTAAATTTATTGCTTCTATTTCATCTAAAGTATTAGCTTCTAAATCTAAAATATTTGTAGCCAAGAAGCTTATTGTGGTATTAATCGGCGCAGTGGGCATTGTAGGTATAACTCAATCAAGCAAGGCTCAACCAACGGCTGCACAAGTTACAGTTGATTCAATCGCAGTTAATAATTTTATTAATCCTCAGTTAAAGCATACCTTTAAAGGGCATAAAGCAGCCGTTAAATCTTTAACTTTTAGTCCTGATGGTAGAATGCTTGTCAGTGGTGGTTCTGACAACGATGGTATTATTAGGCTGTGGAATTTAAAAAAGAAGAAACGGCTGGGTGAAATTCGTAAAGCACATCAAGAATCGATACAATCCCTGTTAATTTCCCCAGATGGTAAGCATTTAGTTAGCTGTAGTACCGACAATTCCGTTAACATTTGGAGTTTAGAAACTTATAAATTTATTCGTTCTTTTAGGCTTCATAGTAGCAATGTACTATCTTTAGCAGTAACTCCAGATAGTAAAATTCTTGTTAGTGGTGGTTTAGATGGAATCCGTTTGTGGGATTTGGTCCAACAACGCCCTTTAGCAAGATTAGCACGCTTTGATAATTTGATTCATGCGGTAGCTATTAGCCCAGATGGTAAAACCTTAATAAGTGGCGATAATAAAGGGATTGTTAAACTGTGGGATTTACAAACTGGAAGACAAATTGGTGGATATAAAGTCCATTCTCGGCAAGTCAATGCTATAGCTTTTACTCCTAATGGAAATAGTGTTATTACCGCAAGTAGCGATCGCACAGTGAAAATGTGGAATTTCAACTCGGGAAAAGTATTGCATACCCTAAGAGGACATAATAATTCAGTAATTGCGATCGCAGTTAATCCAGATGGACGTACTCTTGCTAGTGGTGGTAAAGACGGTATTAAAATTTGGGATTTAACTAGAGGAAATTTATTGGAGGAACTGTATGGGCATTCAGACTGGGTAAGTTCCCTTGCTTTTAGCCCTGATGGAAAAATGCTTGCTAGTGGCGGGTTTGATACAACAGTTCGCCTTTGGGAAAGTCAAGGGCCAACATTAAATGCCGCGATTAAAAAATTAAACAAAAAATTAAACAAAAAATTAAACTATTAAAAAATTTTAATCAAATTTAATCAAAAATATAATCGCATGTTGAATATGGTGACATATTTGATCATACCAAAATATCTTCCATCAAGAACCTTTAGGAATAGGAATTTGAATAATGAATTCAGTACCTTTTCCGGGTACAGAATTACAGGTAAGTTGTCCACCATGTTTTTTTACTACAATTTCATGGCTGATGGATAAACCTAAACCCGTACCTTTACCGACTTCTTTTGTTGTAAAAAAGGGGTCAAATAGTTTGGAACGAACTTCTTTTTTTATACCCGGTCCATTATCATAAATACTGATATACACCCATTTTTTCTCTATAACTTTAGTACTAATACGAATTTTAAAAGGTTTAAAAATATCTTCCTCAGTATATTTTGTTGTCCATCCTCTATGACCTATTTGTTCTTCTAAAGCATCAATTGCATTAGTAAGAATATTCATAAAAACTTGGTTTAATTGACCGGGATAACAATTTATTTCTGGTAGATTTCCATATTCTTTAATTACTTCAATATTAGGATGATTAAATTGAGCTTTTAAACGATTTTGTAAAATCATTAAAGTACTATCAATACCTTGATGAATATCTACCTTTTTGATTTCTGCTTCATCCAAGCGAGAAAATACCCTCAAGGATTTAACAATTTCTTGAATGCGTTCAGTTCCGACTTTCATAGACCGAATAATTTTAGAAAAGTCTTCCTTGATAAAGTTTAATTCATCAGTGTCAATTTCTGTTTGAATTTTTTCTGGAATATCGGGATATTGCTGTTGATATATTTCTATTAATTTAAGTAGAGTTTGACTATATTCTTCTACATAGCTTAGATTGGCATCAACAAAGTTTACAGGATTATTAATTTCATGAGCAATACCTGCAACCAATTGACCTAAGCTAGACATTTTTTCATTATGAACTAGTTGAATTTGGGTTTTCTTAAGCCTCTTCAAAGTTTGTTGAAGATTCTCTATTGCTGTTTCTAAGCGATCTGACTGAGTTATGGTAGATTGTTCGGAAACATCCAATAACTGATTTAATGTACCTATTTGAGAATTAAGGCGCTTTAAAATATTATGTTCATTTACAGGAATTTGATTAGTTTCTCTAAAAATTAAACCATGATCAAAGGAGAGTATTGCAGTTTTGACATTTAATGCTAAAGGACGTATTAATTCGACATTTGCTTGAGGAACTATTACTCTTAAAAACATGAGAATTACAAACATATTTCCGCTGGGTAATAATCCACCAAAGCCAATGACAGACTTAACTCCAAAGGGAATTACAAATGATTTTTGAGCAGGTATATAAGGACTATTTAAAGCATTGCCAACGTAAAATACGTTATACATTTTTTGTTCAGTATCAATTAATAAATTAGCATCGGGTTGTAATATCATTCCCGTATTTAACCCGAGTTGTCTTATTAATTGAGAAATCATCGGTATACGATTTATGGTATCTTCGTTTGCAAGAGGTATTACTTTGTGTCCTATAGATTTATGCCGAGAATTCCATTCTGGAAGTTCCCCTGCAGTAGCAAGTAAAGTTAAGCATTTTAAATTATCTACAACTGTATTCTGCTTTAATATCTTCCGTACATATTCTTGTAATTCTGGAGTGAGCTTTCCGTAGGGATGAGTTTTAAAAAAACGTACAAGAATACAGCTTTTTTTTTCCGTATTTTTATCAATTAAATTTTCATAAAAATATTTGACAATTAGATTGCTAGCATCTTCCATGCAATCAGCTTTTTGTGCATTTTGGCGTAAAGCCAAACCAATTTCCGACATATCTCTAAGAGTAAATTTAGTTAAGTCATACATAATATGTGAGATTTGATCTGGAAAACAAATTATTTATAATAGAGTTTTATTCTCTAAATATACGACTATGGCAAAAAATCAAGTTTTTCCAGTAGTCATAATAAATATACTGGCTTAGAATTGTTTTTGTTAAAAAGCCTGAAAGCTCGATATTCTATCGAAATCAAAGCCCTATAAATCTTGAAAAAATCCGCTCAAACTTAGTTTGCCCACTTTCAGGCGTTTTCTATCACCGAAAATGCGATTATTAGTCAAATAGCTGTCAAATACAGTTAGGCAGCTTGAAAAGCATAATACTTTTTATAAGTTACTAATTTTGTACTAAATTTGTAGAGAAGTAACGGGAATAATATAACTTATTTGATTGTATGAAATAATTCTAATAAGTAGTCATGCAAAATTAATTTTACATTATAAAAGCTTCAATTCCTTGGGATTGCTTAGTTCCTCGCTTCGGACAATATACAATTAATTTTGCCTAAGTACTTATAAAATGTAATCTAATATAAAAAGTAGATGCACGCTGATTCTTGTCGCCAGCCAATGCTGATAACATTGTAGCATAATTTACACAAGATTGACATTTTGAGCATCTGAGAAAACCTTGTTAAGTAGAGAATCTAAAATGAAAAGGAAATTTTTTTGGTGTTGTGAATCAGGCTGCTGAATATCAACTTGATACTAACAGCCTTGATAGTAAGCAAATAAAAAAACAAATATAGTGAGTAGTTATGCAAAATTAATTGTATATTGTCCGAAGGGAGTGCAGGGAAGCCAAACGTAGTAATTCCAAGGGTTTGGGATTGTTTGACACAGTGAACGATCGCACAAATAATTGCAAGAGTGTTTACATACAGAAAAATTATAGCTGGGCGAGGTTGCTCTTAACACAAATCAAACCGGATTCCTATAGTTTGTTTACTTACCAGATTCCATACTTAGAAAGTTTGATGAAACTCGGACAAAAAATATAGTTTAGCTTATTATACAAATTCTTTCATTCCGGAATTAATTGATTTAATTTACCCGGCAATTTCTGTAAATTTTGTATTTGCTTTTGAATCACCGATATTCTATTTTAGAAATTTTTTAATTAAAACTATAAATATAAATGTTTCTGAGAAGGACAAATATGTTTATGTATTCTAGATGATATCTCAATAATTTAATTATGAATTGAAAATACATTAATCATTGTAAAGCAGCATCAAGTATGTTGTATGTTACATTTCTATAAAATTGAGAATAAGCTTTTATTTTGTAATCCTGGAGACTTATTTGTGGATTGTTTTTCAGCTTTCAATAGTTTTAGACAGATAATATTCTGACACATATAGTTTATTATCGATCAAAATAATAAATTATAATTCATCTAAGCATATACAAATACATATTGAATATTACTACGGTTATAAATGCTAATGGAGATTAGTATATTCCGGTAAGCGTTACTGAAATTTACAAAGAAAGTCTTACAAGAATCAGACGTAAAAGGTGCTTTATTACTTACAATTATTTGAGTGCAATTAAAAATTAAACCTAAAAAATTCCGGTTTCAAAATCAGAAATGCGGTTCTCTATAAATAGAAGGCATTAAATCATTTCAATTTGAGTTGGTATTAACATATCAAAACGACTCATCATTAATATAACGCCTTTGAATACAACTTCTAAAAAACCCGGAAAATCCGGTAATGAAAATGACATGAAAGTCCCATCAAATACTATTAGTTCATATCGTTACACCCAAATATTTAATCATTCCAGACGTTTTATTGAAGGTTGGTACTGGGCTATTTCTTCCAAACAATTACCAAAAGGAAAGGTAAAACCAGTTTCTTTGCTGGGTAGGGAATTAGCAATTTACCGCGATGTTGATGGTGAATTAGTTTGCTTTGACGCTTACTGTCCCCATATGGGCGCTCACCTTGCAGAAGGTAAAGTTGAAGGTGGGGGATTGCGATGTTTATTTCATAATTGGAAGTTCGATAAAAAAGGTAATTGTATTGATGCTCCTTGTTTAGGAACTGGGCTTCCTTTGGAGTTGAAAAGCTGGGATGTTGCTGAAAAATACGGCATAGTATGGGTTTGGGTTGGTGAAACACAAGCGGAAACTTTACCCTTTGTTCCAGAGTTGGAGAATTTTGAATGTCATAGTATTTTAACTTCTAGGTTTGTAAAAAACTGCCATCCAAATGTGCTGATGATTAATCTTATTGATGCTCATCATTTTAATATAGTTCACAATCTACCTTTGGAGATTATTTTTCGTAAACAGCAACTGAAGGAAAATGCAATTATTTTTAATAACATAACACGGGCTACTGAAGATTCCTTTTTAATAAAATTAATCCGTCCTTTCTATAAAAAAGCTGTTACTTACAATATGTGTTATTGGTACGGAAGTATTGGTATCATAACATTAGGTCCTGATTTTTTGCATTTTTATATTATGTTTGCCTTGCGTTTAATTGAAGATGGGAAAACGGAAGGACAAACAATTTTGATAACTAAAAAACGTCGGGGTATTTTAGGTTGTTTGTGTAATAAAATTGTTCTTTGCCTAACAAAATTATTGTATGACTACTTGGTTTCAGTAAATACCCAGATTTTCAAAAGGATTAACTTCGATTTGAAAACACCAACCAAAGCAGATAATTCTATTTTGCAATTTATTCATAATGTAGAAAATCAAAGGGCATTGCGTTGGAGAAGTTGGGAACCTGTAGACGAAGAAGAAGAAAGACAAAGACACAAACAAGCACAAATTCTCGAATCTAAAGGAGAACCTAATGATTAAAAGGTCAGGATGTTAAAGATGAATGATTATTTTATCTGACTAGCTGATTATTCCCAAGCAGCAAAAATGCTACTTTAGTAAATTAAAATAGTTTAATGTTACTAAAACCGAAACAACAAAGTTAAAAATTCATCCAAGCACAAGAATTACAATAAATATATTAGTTAAATCTTTAACCATGAAAAAAAATATTACAGTTTCTTCGGTGCTTTTCAACTCTTTTATAGTAGTTATTTTTGCTGTTTGTGGTACAAGTCTAAATAAAAAATCTGAAATTTGCTCAAGTTTAGACTCTGAGATATTTCTGCCAAGAAATCATTTTGCAAAATCTCAAGTCGAATCTAATTCTCATCCTATATTTTTACCTAAGAATCCTCATTTTGATCGAGAATCTCATCCTATGGTTATTTCTCGATTTTCAAAACCGGAAGAATAAATAAGTTAGGAGTTAGGAATTAGGAGTTACAACTTAAGAATTACTAGTTATAGGAATCAGGTTTGATTTTTGGAAGGCGCAGCTCGCTCCTGCATAATTATTTGTGTGGGTAAGCCGTCTTGCTGTCATGCTGTCTTGTAAAAAGGTTTCAGAATATTAAGGTGTACTGAATATTTTTCAATTTTCAATTAGGATTCCTATATATTTTTTTATTTTACTGGCTTTATTATTTCTATTTTTAGTCCATTTGTATGAACTAATTTAATTAGTCAATAATTTTAATCCCTGGTAAACTAAAAATATATTTTATTATCAATAAAAATTCTAAATTCTAAATTCTAAATTCTAAATTCTAAATTCTAAATTCTAAATTAGTAGCTCATATGTTCTCCACAAACAGAAATAATTATTTAACATATGAGCAAAAATATTCTGCCTTCCCTCAAGCTGTACCTTTGGCTACCGATGCTGTAAAAATATAAGTCGATGACAATAAATTTAATATTATACCGTTTCTCTATTAACATGGCCCAGAGTTCAGCCCACCGATTACCATGGGCAATGTCAAGTCTACCTTCAGCCATATAATAGAGGGCTGCTTCCCCATCAATTCATGGAGGTAAAATTCTAAGTTTAGAAATAATGAGAATTAACAAAAAAAGAAGTGGCGCAGCCACTTCCAAAAAAATTCCCAGGTAGAACCTGAGAAAAGTATAGCGATTAAATAGCCCTGAAATCGTATAAATTGAAACTGATTTATCAATATGTTAGTTTTCTTTACGTTCGTAATTCTTCTAGCATTAACCGTTACAAATAGCAAGTAACTATTTCTGTTAACTTAAAACAGTTGTGAAGATTGGTTATTAGAGGCTATTGGTTTATTTTTTCAGATAATTCTGATATAGTTTTTCTAAATCGAAATAGTTTTTCAACTTTACCAGTGGTTGCTACCACATGCTCATCCTTGTAGAAAATCTTTATCAAGAAGGCTTGTTGTTTAGTTTTGTATTTGTAGATTAAGTAAGTTGGCGCAAAAAAATATCACTATGTTAAGAAAAATGAATTAAGTTCAAAACCTTATACCTAAGCGCATGAATGCCTTTTGCCTTTTGCCTGATCCGTCACTATAATTTTTCTTGCTGACCTACTTATCTAATAGTTGAGCTACTACAATTGGAATTATCTTCTATTTAATACTCGCAAATTTTCTACAAATCATATCTTTTCGGTTTAAACGCTTAATTATTAAAAATATTAGAATAAACTAAACTTTGCGCCCCTCCTTCCTTCGCTGCGCCCTGAGGTGCAAAAAAGATAATACCAATCCCAAGGGATTTGATATCAATCAAAACTAATAAAACAGATTGTTTTTGATTAAAATAAATTTAAGCTATATCATCACCTGGAAATCACTAATGGTTGCTAATCCACAATTTCAATACATGACTCCCCAGGAATACCTGGAATGGGAAAAAACTCAACAACTCCGTTATGAATACATTGACGGAGAAGTATTCGCCATGACAGGGGGAACAAAACCCCATAACCGTATTGCTTTTAATTTCGCTACAGAGTTAGATGGTTTTTTAGGAGATAAAGGCTGTGATGTTTTTATCTCCGATGTCAAAGTACAATTAACACCATCGGGACCTTACCATTATCCTGATGTGGTGGTAAGTTGTGATGATAGAGATAAAGAATCAATAGACATGGTTCAATATCCTTGTTTAATTGTGGAAGTGCTTTCGCCATCAACAGAAGCTTTTGATAGAGGTAAGAAATTTACTCGTTATCGTCAATCAAGCACTTTAAAAGAATACGTTTTAATTGAATCCGATGAAATTAGTATCGAATGTTTCCGTCGTAATGATGAAGGTTTATGGGTTTTACATACTTATGGAGAAGGAGATACTTTAAATTTAGAAAGCGTGGAAATTTCTATTCCAGTAGATAAGTTGTACCGACAAGTTAGGTTTGATCGGGAACAAAATAATTAAATCAAAATAATTGAATCAAAATAATTAAATATAGTGCTAGATAGTGGTAGCTTAGATTGAAAAATCGCAAAACTCAACTAATAAAGCAATATCAAATACTCTTTTACTTCATTCACCCAATACTGCTGTACAGGATCAAAAAAACACAGAAATTCCCCTCTTTAAGAGCTAGCCTAAATTTAAATTCGACATAGCGTGCATAAGCGACATTTTAGTTCTTTTTTAATACTTAAAACCCCTTAAATTAATTAAAAAATTTTACGAATAGCAATAATTTTTATTACAAACAATATACAAATGTAAATGCCGAATACGCAATGCCGAATTACCAATTCATATCACGTCCGGCTAATTACTTACTATATAACCCTATTGAAAAGATGGCGGTTATTATCTACTACTCATTACTCATTACTCATTACTCATTACTCAATAATCCCTACAAATATGATAACTGTTTCACCGGACATGATATCACTCAACTACTTCATTGACTGGGAACCGATCAATTAATTGAGTGGCTCGTTGGGCATTTCGTTTGATATCTTGGGGTAAATGGGGAACGTGGGGAATTTGGGATAATAAATCTAAAGTACGGCGTAAAATTCTTACCACATCTCCCTCATCTAAAGTAGTGTTTTCACATAGTTCTACCCAATCCATTCCTAAAGCCCATTGTTCTACCAAGCTAATTAATTCAAATTCTAACCACACGGGTAAAGCTACCCCATACCTATGTTGCAATTGAAATACCTTGCGTCGAATTGAGCGTAATGAAGCTAAAGCATCGGCAACTTCAATGCTAAGCTCAAAAAATACTCTACTATCAGGACGAGATGTTTCTGTTACTAAAGCTGCAATAGCTGTAGCAAAATGATGGGGAGCTAATTCATTTAATTTACCGCTCTTGAGTACTAAACCCAACCATAGTTCATTTTCCCCACGAATTGCAGCTGCCATTTGTCCCAATTCGGTGGGTACTAAATTATCCAAACATTCAAAGTACTGAAGAATTTCTATTAATGTGATAAATTCTTCCCAATGACGTTGAGATTGTTGTTCTACTTGGGATTGCAATTGTTCGATTTCCGCTTCTAATTCAGCGGCACGGGCTTGGCGTTTGTATACGCTAGCTGCATTCCCCAATTCATGCAGGGGATTACTTTCCATTTCTTCTTGTAAGCTTGTAACCCGCCGCAATTGTTCTACTACCTCTGGAGCCATACATAAATTATCTGTAGGTTCAGAAATATGTGTGGCGATCGCGGCTGTAATATGATCTCCAATACAGGATTCTCCTGGAATTAAAGATAATTCTGATGGCGGTAGTAAGTCTGGGGGTACGTCAATGCGGGGTAACTGAGCATACAAATCGATCACATCATGAATCGAAGTCACGTACCAACGGTTATCCTTTCCCAAACATACTAAGAAAGGCGCTTGTCCCATACCAGGGGTTTTACCTACTAATACTGCTGTTACGGGGGTACAAACTTCAACGTTTTCACCCTTAAGACTCAACAGAGTTCCGGAAACGGCGAAACTCAGCATCATGCTCAACTCTTCTTTTCTAACTTCAGCTGCTTGTTCTTGCAATGTTGTCAGCAGTTTACGTTCCACTTTCAACCGTTGACGCAATTTTTCATATTGGGCTACTTCCTCTTCGCTAATATTGGCAATTAGTGAATTAACTCCTGCTAATTGCTGTTTTACCTCAGAAATTTGGTTATACTGTGGTTGCAAATGCAGGTTAGCTAGGTATTGTCCAAAACTGCGTTCGACTAATTCCTTGGCTTCTTCTAATGTATGGGTTTGCAGCAAATTCAACACCATACCGTAACTAGGCGTAAACTGGCTTACCAGTGGATCTGGTTTTGAAGTTGCTAAATATCCGGCTTCCTTTGCCCCCTCAAAAGGTGTTTGCAAAGTTACCACATGTCCCACCTCATCCATACCCCGACGACCGGCTCTTCCCGCCATCTGCAAGAACTCAGAAGGATTTAACAACCGGTGTCCGCTATCGGTACGTTTAGAAAGGGTAGAAATTACCGTTGTTCTAGCAGGCATATTTATACCAGCCGCTAGAGTTTCCGTGGCAAATACAACCTTAATTAAACCTTGTTGAAATAATTCTTCAACTAAACCTTTCCAAGCAGGTAAAATTCCGGCATGGTGAGCAGCAATGCCTCGGTAAAGGGGGCCAACATGTCCCGCACGTCCAGCTTCGGGATTGCGAGTCAGAAATTCATCAATTTGAGGTCGTAATCTTTGGGCTTCATCTCCATCTACCAGCCATAAATCCCCGACTTCAGCCACAGCGCGATCGCAACCCCGGCGGCTAAAAATAAAGTAAATTGCTGGAAGCATATCTCTTTGACGCAAATGCTCTAAAATATAACTTATGCTGGGAGATTCTTGTCTGGCAACATGTTTACTTCTTTCACCTCTCCTTTTTCTTTTCATCAGGCGAGGATTTAATTGAGTTTTCTCCTTATTAAGTAAAGGAAACAAACCCTTACTGTTACCAAAATGAAATTGTAAAGGAACCGGACGAAAATCCGAATAAATTAAATCGGTAGGCCCATGAACTTGATTTAACCAATCAGTAAGTTGGTCACTATTATCAACCGTTGCCGAAAGAGCTACAAGTTGAATTGATTCCGGACAATAAATAATCGACTCTTCCCAAACCGTCCCTCGTTGACGATCGTTCATATAGTGGCACTCATCCAACACCACCGCTTCCACATCTATTAAAGAAGTACCAACTTGTCCAATAGGTGTACCGTAGAGCATATTACGGAAAATTTCCGTTGTCATTACCAAAATTGGAGCATCTCGATTAATGGAGGCATCTCCAGTCAAAAGTCCGACGGAATCGAAACCAAATTCCTCACGGAAATCCCGTAATTTTTGATTTGACAAAGCCTTGAGAGGAGTAGTATAAAATACTCGTTTGCCTCGCGCCAAAGCACGATAAATAGCGTATTGTCCCACTAAGGTTTTGCCAGAACCCGTGGGGGCACACACTACAACAGAACGTCCAGCATTCAGAGAGGCTATGGCATTTTTTTGGAATTGATCCAGTTCAAAAGGAAAAATAGTACTGGGATCAACATCTGGAGTTAGGGCAGGATAATTCACTCAATTAAAATTGCATCCAAACTGATTTTCAATTCAATTATTTCAATCGCATTAAGCAGTATTTGCACTCTTTAAACCCCTGCATGGATAAATCAAACCCCTGACAAAGGTTACTCGTATTATACTTAACCGCTTTCAATTTGATTCAATTTTCTCGACATTTTGTAAAAAACGAGGTAATAGAGATGGGGGATGGGGGGATGGGGAGTGTGGGGAGTGTGGGGAGTGTGGGAGGTGTGGG
>DESS01000016.1:2487-4979 GCA_002361335.1 Richelia sp. UBA3308 | reverse complement strand
ACTAACAACTAACAACTAATTAACCTTCATTAACAATTGTGAAGCGATATTTTCCCATTCTTGATCTAAACTGATTTTAGGTTCGGGTTTACCACTGCGGTTATACCAGTAACGAGCATTATTGAAGTCACCTTCTCTACGATGTAAATATGCATGAACCCAAGCACTATCACTATCGCTAGCATCTTCTAACAAGTCATGGGCTCGATCCCACTTACCTTTTTTTTCGTACCATAAACCTTGTAAAGACAAAGGTAGAGAAGTAGGGCAAATTTCGAGTTGTTCTATAGATTCTTTAAATTCATCTAAATTCATTTTTCCGTACAAATTATTAATTCTCTAAATCTAATATATTATTAATAATTCCGATTATTTTATCTTTTTTGATCGAGATACTACTATCTTTAGGTATAAATTCACTAGTCTGGTATCTTGCTTGTCTGTAGATAAATATTTAATTTTTAAAATTAAGTTAAAAAAATAAGAATAAGCTGTTACGCATCTAATTGCTATATTATATGCGATAGTGAGACCTCAAACAATATTACTTATTACCTTAATACTTTTGACTTGCTGTTGTACATTTTTGATGCACAACAGCTTATTGCTCTGTTTGTTTAGCTCCAAGATGCCCGCGTTTCCGATTCCTTGGTAGCAATCTCAAAATTCTATAATTTTCTATGAAAGCAAAAAAAAATATTGTAGCTTTTTAACGCTTGTTATTAGTTTACCTAGGCTTATACTAAGAGTCGAAATATACAAGAGAATACAATTAAAACAAATTAATATGGAGTGACTTACATGATTTTAAAAAAAATTAAAGGTTTATACATGATTATAAATCCTCATATACCGATTATTTGTATGATAATTTTTGTGAGCATATTTTTTGATCTAAGTCATCTAGCAAACACTTCTGTAAATAGAATTAACAACACTTTTGTTGGCGCGATCGCGACTTTAGAGAAAGCCGCAGATTCTTTAAATAATACTGTAGAATCGATTGGGAATTTAGAAGCTACTTTATCTCAAGTTTATCGTCAGATAAACAGTATTCCAGAAGAAATTAAAATACCTGATATTCAAATCCCTGATGCTAACTTACCTATTAAACCAAAAGTCAAGATTAGCAAGAATTTAGTTCCGAGAGTAAGTCTAGATAACATTAGGGTTGATATGCCTACTATAAGGGGATTCGGAATACCTTTAGTAAATATCGATCAATTGAAGGATGTTTTAGAAACCAATATAAAAATATTAGAAGCCTTTAAACAGCTTATAGGGATTATTCCCAACCTTGATGCGGTAAAAGAATACGGACAAAACATAATTAATAGAACCGGAGAAATAGGTAATTTAATACAATCAATAGTTGATAAATTTATGTTCTTATTTATAATGCTAGCCATCATCGCCATCATTGGTGCTCCTGGTTTAATTTTTAAATATTTGAATTGGGTTCGCTATCAAGTTACTAAGGGATGGTTATTACTGAATAATAAAGTGTGATTGCATTTACTTGCATTACATTAAACCCACCTAGAGAAGCTTTCTATAGCTGCAGCCTTATAGACTGAAAACTATTTATGATGAAAATCAAGTAAATAATTTTAATGGAGATAAAACAATGAATCAGATAGTAAGAAAAATCCGTGGCTTATTGATGATAGTTTATGGTTCGATGCCAATCATTTTAATTACAATATTTACTATTACTTTGTTGGGAATTGTTAATGATGTGAGAATTTTTGTCAGTGGGCCAATAAATGAAATCAATACTACTCTAATTCAAGTAAAAGAAACCGCAGAAAAAGCAGGAGAAAAAATCGGAAAATCATTAGAACCAATTCAACAAATAAATCAAGAGATTCAACAAGGATTAAATCAAATTGATACGTTATATATACCAGATAAAATAACTGTACCTAATCTTGGAATTCCCAGGGTAGAACTACCTGTAAAACCGAATGTCAAAATTAGCGGAAAACTTCCTCCTAAAGTTAATATAAAAATGGAAAATGTATCGGTAAACATGCCGACAATTCCAGGCTTTGATGTTCCAATACCTGGGTTCACAGACGTAAAAAATATATTAGAAAACAACTTTGTTATTCTTGGTCAATTTAGTGAAGTGGTTGGTAGTATTCCCTATCTTGAGTCAATTCGAGAAGATTCTCAAATAATTGTCACGGAAGTACAAGAGTTAGTTAAAGAACTACAATTTGTTGCGATCAAATTCTTAGTTTTAATTGTTCTGGGAATAATCATTCTTATCCCCGTTATAATTCGTTTATTTGTTACTCCTTATATTACATGGACCTATGGTAAATTCAAAAGAGGATGGCAATTAATGACTAGTTAGAAAAAAGTCTGTATGTCAAGCACTTCGGGCAATTCATAATTTATAATTGGTTATTTATAATTATGAATTATGAATTAGTAATTATTTGGTCAAAGCTTTAATAATTAAAACTCCTAACAACTAACAACTA
>DESS01000016.1:0-2433 GCA_002361335.1 Richelia sp. UBA3308 | reverse complement strand
ATTACACTGATTACACGCTCAAGTACTAACAACTAACAACCAATAACCAACAACCAACAACTAACAACCAACAACTAACAACTAACAACTATCAACTAACAACTAACAACTAACAACTAACTCTTAATAGGTTCTCCATCGTGAAATGTCAGTAATTCTCCCGGTTGAATTTGTGTCCAAACTTCGTTATCAGTGAGGGGAGTAGTAGCGATGACAGCAACTCTATCCGTAGGGCGAGTTAATTCGTTGAAATCCACTGTAATATCTTCATCAATTAAATGAGCCGCAGCAAAGGGTGCTTGCCGTACAATGTAACAAAGTTTGGTTGAACTATAAGCAAAAAAATGTTCGCCATCGGTTAATAAATAATTAAATATACCGTGTTTGGCAATTTTTTGAGTGATTCTCTTCAGAACATTCAACAACGGATCTAAAGGCGGTTTCACCATGGGAAATTGTTGTCTTAAACTTTCTAAAATCAAACAGAAAGCTTTTTCACTGTCAGTATTACCTACAGGTTCGTAAAAATCCATAAATGGCAAATTAAAATCTTTCAAATCGCCATTATGAGCAAAAACCCAATATCTTCCCCATAATTCCCTACGGAAAGGGTGAGTATTTTCTAAGATAATTTCACCTTGAGTTGCTTTACGAATATGAGCTATGACATGAGTTGAATGAATCGGATAACGCCGCACAAAATCGGCAATCTTAGAAGTAACGGAAGATTTGGCATCCATAAAAATCCGACAACCCTTTCCCTCAAAGAAAGCAATACCCCAACCATCTTTATGATCGTCAGTTTTACCTCCCCGCGCCGAAAAGCCTTCAAAGGAAAAGCAAATATCTGTCGGTACATTGCAATTCATTCCCAGAAGTTGACACATTTATCAATTATCAATTAACAACGATCAATTATCAGTTATTAGTTATCAGTTATTAGTTATCAGTTAACAGTTATTGATTATCGGTTAACACTTAAAATTTCTCCCCATCTCCCCATCTCCTCAGCCCCGTTTACTCCCCTCAGCCCCTTGTCCCCTTCTCCCCTTCCTTATTGCATCTGCCGTGCTGCTACCATGTAGCGGAAAATATATTCTAATATTTCAATATAGTTCCGTGCTTGTACTGTAGATTTTGCCCAAACTGTTACACCGTGGTTGCGAATTAATAAAGCTGGTATTTTAGGGGGATTATTGCTAAAACGTTGTTTGATTTCATCGGCGATGCGATTTACCTGTAAATAATTGTGGAAAACACTCATCAAACAACAAGGATTTTCTTCCCAAATTCCCAATCCTTTAAGCATTTCTAATGACGGTAAGGGTAATTTACCCCCTTCTGCTAACCCAGAAGCCAAATTCGCTTCTACTGAGTGGACATGATAACAGGCTTGTGCTTCTGGAAACAAATTATAAATACATTGATGAATAGATGTTTCTGCTGAAGGTTTTAAATTTCCTGAAGATTCTATTCTTCCATCTGGATAAATACGAACAAAATCGCTAAAAGTTAACTCTCCTTTAGAACATCCGCTGGCTGTAATCCAAAAGCTACCATCACGTAGACGAGTCGAAAGATTTCCTGCTGTTCCCACCATCCAACCCTGTTGGTAAAAGCGAGATGCTGCCTTGATTAACTCAATACGGGGTTCTGAAGTAGTTATAGTTTGCATTTGTTTTAAAACTTATTTCCACAAATTTTCTAGGCGATCGCGTATTTCGATAAAATCATTCCAGGGAATATACGGTTTTGAATATTCCTCTAGATACTTGACTAAACGGTCGCGGGCAAATATTATTGGCACTGACAACGACATATTTAGATCGGTTACAGAATCACCTATAGCAATTTTCTCATCAGCCTGATACTTTTCCATCACCTCAACTTTGGCAACTAATTCATTTCCGCCTTCAAACTGGGAATTTACCTGCAAGTATTCACCACTCGTATCTACATCAACAGCGTGAATAGCCTTAACTTCTTCAATTAAATCTCCCAAGACAACTTCTAGAATACCCCGCAAACCACCCGAAACTATTACGATGGGAACGTTATGAATTTTCAGAAATTCTAGAAATTCTACAAATCCTGCACGTATCGCCTTATTGCGGCTAAATTCCAATATTTGGGGATAACACTCAGATGGAATCGATTCTAAAATTTGTTTGACTCCTTCCCGTAGCGTTATTTGTTGCGCGTACATTTGAGGAATTAACCTTTGAGAAACCTCTGGAGAAAATTTTTTTAAAACTGCCACAAATGTTTCTTCAGCAGTAATAGTTCCGTCAAAATCGCAAAAGATAATTCGCTTTTCCATAAAATAGTTGTTAGTTGTTAGTTGATAGTTGATAGTTGTTAGTTGTTAGTTGTTAGTTGTTAGTTTTTACTCGTTACTCGATAGTTGTTACTATTTACTATTTACTTGTTACT
>DESS01000221.1:33590-33940 GCA_002361335.1 Richelia sp. UBA3308 | reverse complement strand
GCATAACCACCACCATCAACATCATAAGCCTTTATTAATTCTTGGTTGGTGTCAGCAAGTAGAGGAAAATTCAAATTATATTTTTGGGTAAAGGCTTGATGGGAAGCTTCATCATCTGCACTCACACCCAAAACCACGATATCCTTACTTTGATATTGTGGTCGAGCATCCCGGAAGCTACAAGCTTGTTTGGTACAACCAGGAGTATCGTCTTTAGGGTAGAAGTACAAAACTACTGTCTTACCTTTAAAATCTGACAAAGAAACGGTGTTACCGTTAGTGTCTTTGGCTGTGAAACTAGGTGCTTCGGTTCCAACTGGTAGAGGCATTGGTTTAGTTTAGTTTAGTTT
>DESS01000221.1:25370-33443 GCA_002361335.1 Richelia sp. UBA3308 | reverse complement strand
TTATACCCCATCCCAATTCCAAAGAACTTCGGGCGAAGGCGGAGATTCTCCGCCTCCGCTCTTCCAACTTCGGCTCGTTTAAGAAGGTGATTGGCTTCGCTAGTGCTATGGGGCGATCGCATAATAGAAAAATCGAAAATCTGTTTTGAGAACAAATTTTAAATTTTAGAAATATCATTCATACATGCTGCCGTTGCGCTTTGTGTGAAAATACATTCTTAAATTTCGTGAACTACGATAAATTGGGAATTTTAGTTCAAATTAAAACAATATTGATATTAATATAGTAAGTAAAAATAATATCAATATCCCCAAAATGGCTGCTGTTGACTCGCAAACCCAAAAAAGTTTTACCTATCCCAATTCAACTCTACAACGAGCTTCCCGAGCGCTAAGATGTTCTCCTTTCAATTTAAACTTATTTCAACAGATGCTCTCACAACGTGTAGCTATGGGTGAAATTACAGATGATAATGGCATCAAAAATAACTTCACAAAATTTTCCCTATCAGAATTGGCCGCAGATAATGCTTTGATATGGTTAATTGAAGTTGGTTTACTACGACGAGAAGTTGACGGACAAGGAATTACAGATAGTTTTCGCCTAACTCCTTTAGGTCGTCAACTGGTAGAGAGCTTATTATACAAGCCGGAGGGCAATCCAACAATTGGCGATCGCCTAAAAAATACAGCTTCGCGTATACTTAGATTGCCTTTTTAAATGAATTAAGTAAAGAAAAGTTAGGAGTGAGGTTAAGGGGGGAACAATAAATGTGGAAGTCTCTACTCCCTTGATGAAGTCTTTATGAAGTCTCATAAAAGGCAAAATAAACCCAGATTCATTAATTAGGGATTTTATTTATAGACTAAGTGCCATTAACCAAGTGGTCATAAATCGGATTTTTCCGGAATTCATGATTTATTTGAATAAATAAAATAAGAAAAACTGATAGTTAATTATGAAAGCAATTATGGTAGTGGGAACAACATCCCACGCAGGAAAATCACTATTATGCGCTGCAATTTGTCGTATTTTGTCACGGCGTGGTTGGCGAGTAGCTCCCTTTAAAGGTCAAAATATGGCTAATAATGCTTATGTAACAGCCAATGGGGGAGAAATTGGTTATGCACAAGCTGTACAAGCTTGGGCTGCGGGAGTTGTTCCTTGGATAGAGATGAACCCAGTTTTACTAAAACCCCAAGGAGATATGACTTCTCAGGTGATTATCAAGGGTAAGCCTGTTGGGAAGGTAAGCGCCACGGATTATTACGAGCAATATTTTGATATGGGGTGGCGAGCAATTGAAGAATCACTCCATAATTTAGGAATGGAATTTGATTTATTAGTTTGCGAAGGTGCTGGTAGCCCAGCGGAAGTCAATATCAAACACCGCGATTTAACTAATATGCGAGTTGCAAAGCATTTAAATGCTGCGACTATACTAGTTGTTGATATTGAGCGTGGCGGTGCTTTTGCTCACGTTGTTGGTACTTTGGAATTGTTGGAACCTGAAGAACGGGTTTTAATTAAGGGTATCGTCATCAACAAATTCCGGGGACAGCGTTCAATTTTGGAACCTGGAATTAAATGGTTGGAAGAACGTACTGGTATCCCAGTTATAGGAGTTATACCTTATCTAGAACAAGTATTTCCTGCTGAAGATTCCCTTGATTTACTGGAAAGAAAACCTCGAAAATTTCAGGGTGAACTGAATCTTACTGTTATTAAGTTACCAAGAATTGCCAATTTTACTGATTTTGATCCCCTAGAATCAGAACCTAGTGTTGGGGTAAAATACTTGAGTCCAAAGCATGAGTTAGGACATCCAGACGCAGTAATTATTCCAGGTACAAAAACTACAATACCTGACCTATTGTTACTGCAAAGAACTGGAATGGCTGAGCAAATTCAAAATTATGCAGCAGCAGGCGGTACGGTATTAGGAATTTGCGGTGGTTTCCAAATTTTAGGTCAAATGATAGCCGATCCAGAAGGTATAGAAGGACAAGCTGGTAGATTTGGTGGTTTAGGATTATTACCTGTTAAAAGTGTAATTACAGGACAAAAAATTGCTCGACAGCGTCAAGTTACTTCTAATTTTCCTCAAGCAGGCTTACCAGTTTATGGCTTTGAAATCCATCAAGGGCGTTCGCGTATTGAAACACAAGGTGTAAATTCTCAGGATTTCGAGGCTTTATTTGACGATACTAATTTAGGTTTAGTAGATAAGTGTCAGTCAGTTTGGGGTACTTATCTTCATGGTATGTTTGATAATGGTCCTTGGCGACGTGCTTGGTTAAATCGTCTCCGTCAGCAACGGGGTTTAAAATCTCTACCTACTGGTGTTCCTAACTACCGCGAACAAAGAGAAAAACTTTTAGATTCTCTGGCCCTAAATGTAGAACGCTACTTGGACTTAAGTGTTTTATTATCGTAGTTATTGATTAGTAGTTAGTTTTTAGTAGTTAGTTGTTAAATAAGCCAGTATATGCCCCTAGAATACAAACAACTAATAACTAATAACTAATAACTCATAACTCATAACTCATAACTCATAACTAACAACTAACAACTAACAACTAACAACTAACAACCAATAACTATGAGTGTTCGAGTTCATTTTTTACCAGATGATGTAACAGTTGATGCAAAAGTAGGAGAATCCCTACTGGATGTAGCAGATAGAGCTGGGGTATTGATCCCTACTGGTTGTTTAATGGGATCTTGCCACGCTTGTACTGTAGAACTAGAAGGTGGAGATATTATCCGTGCTTGCATCAGTTCAGTACCAGCAGGACGAGAAGAATTAACAATTAATGTGTTTAGCGATCCTACTTGGTAATCACCTTTTACTTATTCAATAGAATTTACTCTAGCTTGAGCGTATTCCTTGAAAGAAAGCAAATTTTCTTCTAGGGTTGATTCTACCAGCTTTCCTAAAAATAAATTATCCATCAGTTTGCCAATAATACCGGGTATTGCATAACCAACGGTCAGTTTCACAATACTACTATTTTGACGGTCGTAAAATCTTACCGCTCCTCTATTCGGTAAACCATCAACTGATTCCCATTGGATTATCTGATGAGGAACCAATTTCAAAATTCGCGATCGCCAGCTAAATTCAAATCCATTAGCGTCTAATTTCCAAAGGGATAACTCTGGATTTTCTTCAAGAACTTTGACCGAATCAATCCATTTCATCCAGCGAGGCATTTGTTCTAAATCTGACCACATACCCCACACTACATGCATAGGAGCATCTACCTCTACTTGTACGGTATGCTCCAACCAGTTAGCCATTCTTTGTTCTTATCCTAATTACTCTGCTTTGACTTGATTAAAACTATAATAATTTGATATGCTTATTATAAGGTAAATTGATGATATGAAAAATCGGACGAATTCTTCTCGGTATAGCAGGTTTTTACCGTGTCAGTTACGCCCAAATAATTCGCAAAAACCGTATTTTTCAGGAAAATTTGTAACCTAATCTTAAAAGTCTTTATTTAGATGTAAATAATTGCTAACCAAAGCTATTTTTTTCCATCTCCAAAACTGCCTTCGCTGCACGCCTCCCCGAAATTGTGGCACCTTCCATACTATCGATATAATCTTGCTGAGTATAACTACCCGCTAAAAAGAAGTTTTCTACGCTGGTTTTTTGCGGCGGACGATAAACATCCATTCCCGGTGCTTCCCGATACAACGATTGAGCCAGCTTAACCACACTATACCAGGTCATGTTTAATTCTCGCGAGGAAGGAAATAACTCATGCACCTGCCCTAAGACGTGTTGAGCTATTTCTTCGTTACTTTTCTTAATAAAAGGGTCTCCTGGTGTGAGTACCAATTGCATTAAAGAACCACTTCCTTGGCGATAATAATCAGCAGGACTAGTTAAAGCCAAATCAGCAAAACAAGAAAAGTCAGCATCAGGAGTATAGAGTAAATTATCTATACCCGCCGCTTGCTGCAATTGTTTGCGTTTTTGTGCATCCTGCATTTCTGTTACCCAGCCATCAAAGCGTAGCTGCACCGTGGCGACAGGTACGGCATCCAAATTATAAATGTTGTCAAACTCCGACCATTTACGCCACTGTGAGGGTAACAAGCGAGTAATTCCAGGTAAATCGCAAGCTGCAATGTAAGCATCTGCGACGATATTTTCCTGACTATCGCCATTGCTGACTATTAATCCATCTACCCCGGTTTTACCTCCAACTTCGCTAAACTTTATTTCTCGTACTTGCCGACGAGTATAAATTTTGGTTCCCCTCTCTTGCAAATAATTGCAAATTGGCTTGTGCAAGTACTCTTGGGGGGAACCTTGGAGCATCCGTAGTTTTGAAGCTTCTGTTCTAGTTGCAAACAACTGGAATATTGTCAACATACAGCGGGCAGAAATATTTTCGCAATTGATAAACCCTAAAGCGTAAGCAATAGGATTCCACATGCGTTGAATGCTTCCATTATTACCGCCATGACTACGGAACCATTTTGCGAAGCTAATTTTATCTAAGTGTCGAATGTTTTTCATCGCACCATCAAAGTCAATTAGACCTCGCACAACTGGACTTGTCCCTAGGGCTAGAGAATTTTGCACCTTATCCTGTAGGGACAGTTGAGAAGTGGTGAAAAAAGCTTTCAATCCATTGAAAGGGGCACCAGTAAGGAAGCGAAAATCTAAGGAACCAGTACGCCCACCTCGATTTATAAAGTTATGGATATGTTGTTTCGGGCGCAAGTTTTCAAATGCACCCACTTTTGTCATCAAATCAAATAGTTGATAGTAGCATCCGAAAAAGACATGTAATCCCATTTCCAGGTGATTGCCATCTCTATCAACCCAACTACCAACTTTTCCGCCAATAAAAGGACGAGACTCGAAAATCTGGATCTCACAACCAGCATCTGCTAAATCAACAGCACATGATAAACCAGCTAGTCCCGCACCTACGATTGCAACTCGCATTCCGTTTTTGTTAATTCAGTATCTTTACAGATTGTAACTGAGTTGGTGTCGGAATTTGCCTTCTTATTGGAAAATAAAATAGAAAGCATCGAGTTTTCGTCCTTTTTTTTCATAAATTTCAAGGGTTAAATTTGTTAATTTCCCGTTTTTTTTATCTCCTTAACCTGCAACATCTTTATTTTCTTCCGATATAGATAAGCCCCGAATTAATTCTCGAATTACATCCGTAGCTGGTCTACCAGTTTGCTGGCAATATTTTTCCAGTTTGTCCGCTTCTTGTGCTGCGAGATTTACTGTTATACGTTTTACAGCCCATTTCTTATTGGTCATTTTGTGATGTTATTTGCTGTATATTGACATCATTGATTAAGGAAATCAAAATAAATAATAAGAGCGATAATACTATCAAAGTTGCCATAAGGAAACAAGGATTAGCATTAATACAAAAAGTAAAATTTGGTTTCCTTGTATTATTCATGAAATCAAGGAAATATCCATGTCATCATTTATAAATTAGTTTAGCGACAGTAGAAATAAAGTACATTATTTACCGACTCAATATTAACTCTATAAATCTTCTACACAACTTGGGGTATAGAACTAAATTGTATAGATTTAGTTGAGAGACTTACTGTTAAGCAAATCACGATTTATCAGTTTTTATCTCTTCATAAGCATTGAGTTATCTCTAAAATTTATTTTCGTCAAATAGTTCAGGAGAAAACATATGTCTGGATTAGTTGAAAACATGGTATGAAAATATTAGGTTATTCGGTATTGAGGGCTTTTCTAATTTCATGCTCTAACAAGTGGAGCATTTGGCGAATTATTCCCCAGTTTACTTTTAAGATTGGATAAAGCATTAGACAGAAACAAAATTATTCCTATTAGATCCTAGAAATATTTTCTAAAGACACCACGTGCTTAAAATATACTTGACACATTTCCACATCAGGGTTATAAGATACAGTCGATTGTGGACTTTTTAAGCACCTAGAATAAGAACTTTTTAGCTGATACAGCTCAGTAGGTTTTGTAGTAATACTTGTAGTAGTATGAGATTACTTAGTAAAAGATGCTCTAGGGTTATCAAAGCTACAGAATCGCATTAAGTTTACCTGGCGCATTGTATGGCCTATATAGATGGTCATCGATTAGTTTAAAGTAACCATTAATTAGGTTTTACTCTACAGGAGATAGTAGCTGTAACAGTATTGCCAAGTATAGTCGAACTGGATACTGACCTTGCTTGGTCAATTTCTCTGTTGTGTTGTTGGGTGTATTTCTTTTGTAAAGCTCTAATAAAAGTACTAATAGGTTTTGTTAAGGAATTGGAACCTGTTGCGTATATATCGATAGAGCTTTAGATGATACTGATTCTTATTGACGCGCCAATTTCATTACCATAGCTATCCAAAGAATCTCCTTTAATTTTTCACTGATTAATTAACTAATTTTTTATGTGATGTTCTGTTGCCTCCTTAAATAGTAATTTTTCAGGTTTATTCAAGCTTGCAGAATAAATTTTAGTCATGAAATTATAATTTTTTTTTGCTATTTATTATTGACTATATTGAGAGATAACTTCATTTAAGTTTTAATTATCGATAGCTTGAACTTTCTCTAAGTCAATATCTACTTTCGCTATTTTTTTTTGTTCACTGCGATCCTAAGCATTCCAAATTAACATAGTTTACTTATTCTTTATATGAGTTTTAATTATTACTAAAACATCCGTATCTACAACAAAATATCATCTTTATTTACCGCTAAAACTATGAATTTACTGATGAATAAATTGTATCTCAGTTTTATTTATAATTCTTTTTCTTTACTGAATCTTTATTTTGAAAAACAAGATAATTATAATTTTTATCTTCATGAAATATTACTATTTATATATAAAGCTTTTATTATTTTTTTGGTATTTTTGATATTACAAAAAACAATGATTCATATTTATTCAAGATACTAAAATAAATCTGAAATCTGTATTTATCTTTAATTCAATAACACCATATAAAAAGATATTTTAATATAGGAAATATGTATTTTATTCAAAGCATGAAACTCGACAAAAAAAAATATTTTTTTTATACTTTATTATTTACTGACTGCCTAAATAATAGTTGCCTTCATCTCAACTCCGGAAATTTGTTTATAACATTCAAGTTTAACAGTATTCCAAACGGTATACATTTTTCTAAGTAACAGTTGTTTTTAAATATCTAAGCAAGAGCCAGATTAATTATTTTTGATATTCAAAGCCCAAAGTTATATAGAGTTTTTTCGGTCTCATTACTACTTTGAAAACTAATTAATTAGTAATAAACCCAGGCACCTTTTTACCGTTTTCAATGAAACAGAATTAATCCCCAGCCTAGAAATTTTCAGTAATTGAATTGTAGTAAAAGATTAATTATGGATTTAATCTGAAAATTATTTATATAACAGTCGCTATTAATTTTAATAAACTTTAAAAATAACTATTTTTCTACATTAAAAGTAAATTAGCAAAAATTAATCTTACTATGTAAAGAAATATAGCGATTTTTAGTTGATTGCAATACAATGGCCAAAATGTGCTACTGCATCTTGCCCGTACTAGCCCAGGGGTATCTAACAAATACTTTATTTCTTAAATAAGTTACTCCCTTTCCCTTATAAACCTGTATTATCTGAGCTTCTATCCGGAGCATCTCTCTGGTTTGTTAATTGGTAATATACACGGCAGGATAGAAGCAACTGAGAAAAATCCAAAAAAAAAGAAATATACCACTGTTTTAGTTTTATTCTGGCGAAACCGAGATATAAAGGCACGGTGACTTAGGGAGCGACACCGATGTTGAAGTTGTTGTTATCTGAAAATCGTTTTGCAAGTGATAATACGTCCAACTAATGTTTATTTTATACTAAAAAAGTATTTCCGATCATTTTTAACGTATAAATAAGAAACACTATTGGTATTATTACTTATCTAATATAACGGTTTTCGGTTGAGAGTCGCCTTCCTACGCCGTGGAATAGAGCTTTTACACGTCTCCACATCTCTCCCCTAAAAGAGAGACTTTAACTAAACATATGGGTTTAATTCCCC
>DESS01000221.1:2681-25268 GCA_002361335.1 Richelia sp. UBA3308 | reverse complement strand
CTTCGGGCGGAGGCGGAGATTCTCCGCCTCCGCACTTCGGCTCTTCCTTCGTTTAATTAAAAGTTAAATGGCAGAATTTCCTACCTAACGAGAGTGTAATCCGCTATATTTTGCACCAGCTATGTTGTAAGTACAAAAAATATTAAATATTGTGAGAAAATATTTTACTGCGCCCATATCTACTTGAGACTGTAAGTCCCAGACTATAGACTCGGGCTTCGCGGCGATGGGACTGATAATGGAAATATATAATAAAAAGTAATATTATTGATAACTTATTCTTTTTATTAAGTATTTAACTACAGAGGTGCAAGAAGTCAGTTATGCTCAAACCGAAATAAAAACCTAAATAAATATTTCAACTATAATTGGGGTATTAACTCAAGGGTGCCAACTCCTAATTCCTTGGGCGAAAGATAACGTGCTTCAAATAAAGCCATCATGTCACGTAATTGGGGATTTCCACGAGAAGCCCCAGTTAGTCCTCTGGCAATAATCAAACCGCAATATCCTTTAGTATTTTGACAGCGTTGATTCCACTTTTGTCGAGCTTCTACATGAGCGGGATCGTCATCTTCAAATTCACCAAATAGGAATAGTTCTTGATTTTGAGTTTGTAGTAAACCAAGATCGTAATGAGTGCCATCAAAAGGATCTGCACCAGGATTAAAGCAAATTGCTTGAAGTCCCCCGTATTTTTCGATACACTCAATTATATTTTTTGCTTTGGGGCGGGAAGTCTGAATCAATATTACTGGTAAGCCGTCCCCTGCTTGTAATACTTCACCAACTTGATAATACTTAGATTTGTACTGTAACGATTCCAACATTTCCCAGGAAATAACGCCTAAGCTAAGGAAAGAATCTGGTGGTATTAAATCATCTCGCAGCGGTCTTAAACCGGGTACACCAGGTAAAATCATTTCCCGATCGTCATCTTGCTCATTATTGGACATCTCTTCCAACTCCAAAGCTAACTGGGTTTGGGTGGCGACGGTAACTGATATTGATTTAGCAGATTTTAAGCAAGGCAGTAAGGATATACGATAACGATTGCTCAAGGATGGAAATAATCCATTACTTAAATTGGTACGTTGATCGCGAATAAAACGATACAAAGCTTCTAAAGCAACTAATGTAACTTGAGCCTCTTCCTCGTATAAAATAGATCGTACTCCTTCGAGAGGATGAATATTGCCAAAAGTCGGATTAATTTCTGATAAGGGAAAATCCGCTAAATCAGCAAATATATCTTCTTCTTCATCAGTTTGTGAAGCACGTTCAAAGGTAAGAAATAAGCAATCTTGCTTGAGAAAAGCTTCTTCTAAATACTCTTGGGAAAAGTATTCTTTTAAAACGGTAGCACGAAAATACTTAAGAGATTCCTCTGAACGATAAAGTAATATTCCATACTCCATACCTAACATACCCATTACTGAAGCATAAAGGGTGCCGATATCCCACTTATTGATTTCTATAGATAAAATCTGCTGTTCTTCTAAAAATTCCCAAGGTGCTAATTTCCAAATAGCGAAAGCTTTATTTAGTAGTAAATTTGCATATTCTGGAGGTAAATCTGGAATTTGATTGTCAATAACTTCTGAAAAACCACGAAACAGTTCATCTATCAGTGGTAATTCGGGTACGCGGTCGATAACAATATCTATATCTTGCAGTACTCCCCGTAAATAAAATTGAATTTCCCTATCTTGGACTACAATTTTCTGAGGACGGGCTGGTTTTGCTGGGCTTTGAGGAGTTTCGATGGCTCGCATCAAAGTACGAACAATCGCTTCTGGACCAGCTTCGGGATTTACTACGTCCATCCCCCGTACAATTCCTTGTTGAGCATCAACCCAAAGAATGCATTCACCCCTCGAATCTGAATCTTCCCCCCTGCTAGATGATGACAATAAACGGCGATCGCCCTCCCATACAGAAGGAATTTGGGGTAATTTCTTCAAACGACGGATGGTAGAGCGACTAAAACTGGTCATACTTAGGATTTATTACTTTTGTGTCAATTTTCTATTTGCAGTTTATTTTCAAGAGAAGAAGAATTGGATGAAGATTTGTGATTATCCTTATTCTTGAATTAAAGAGCTTGAAAACTTTGTCTTAATAAGCGCCGGAATCCCAAAATAACTTTTTATGAATAGGTCGAGTTTTTCAATTCTAAAATAAAAATCCATAGGCATGCTGTGATGAGAATCTGTGATCGGCAATATTGGCAGGGGTATAACTCAATGGAGGGGGTGTCGCTTAAAACACCTTTAAATCAAAATTAACATCTTTTTCAGCTTGATTTATATCGCTAGAATAAATATAAGAAGGAAAAATGGAGAATCATATCTTGATCAAACTAGTTCTATATCTAGTTTTGGTACAGGATTCACATGATATTAAGCGCGATAATTAAACCAATAATACGGAGTTGAAAATCACATGACACAAACAACTGAGTCCCAAAAGCGCGGAATTCAAATGAGTGAAGCCGCACTGCGACAAGTTAAATTATTACAAGAAAAACAAGAAAAAGACCTCTGCTTACGGGTAGGAGTACGTCAAGGTGGTTGTTCTGGAATGTCTTACACTATGGATTTTGAAGACCCCAGCCAAATTAATGAACACGATGAAATCTTTGATTACGATGGCTTCAAAATTGTTTGCGACCGTAAGAGTTTATTATATCTCTATGGCTTAATGCTTGATTACAGCGATTCCTTGATTGGTGGAGGTTTTCAATTTACTAATCCTAACGCTAATACTACTTGTGGTTGTGGTAAATCATTTGGAGTTTAATCTAAATTTTCCCCTAGTCCTTTGTCTTTTTTCACAAATAGTTATTTAATGACAAAGGACAATTGATACGAGGATTGATAATTGTTTTACTATGACTCAAACAGTTGAATCCCTATTTGACACAGGTTTAGAACGTTATAAAGCTGGAGCAAATGCCGCTGAATTGATTCCAGTTTTTAAAGAAGTTTGCGATCGCGCACCTCAAAATAGTGCTGCGTGGACTTGTTTATCGTGGTTGTATATGCTCGATAACAAACCCAAGCTTGCTTATAAAGCTGCTCAAAAGGCTGTAAAGTTAAATGCCCAAGATCCCCAAGCAAGGGTTAACCTGGCTGTAGCTATGTTAGAAACTGGTCAAAAAGGTTTGAGAGACCATGTTGAGGCTGCTTCCCAGTTAATGTTGGTTAACCAGGAATGGCAGGAGGAAATCAGAAATAGTATTGAAGATGGTTTAAGCAGAAAACCTGATTGGAAAAGTTTGGCGAAAATTAAAAGCTGGCTATTCGACTAATTGCTACTTTAACAAGTTTCGCTTTTATCTGTGGATTAACCCACAGATTTTTCATCATTGACCTAAATTCGGCATCCTTCCAATTTCTTTACAATTCCCCATTCTTAATTCAATATATGAAAGATAAATTCTTAAATTTTCTTAACATCGTTTTAGTCGCTGATGTTTTTCTTGTGTTAATCGCCTTTGGCTGGTTAGTCTTAGGGGTAATTGGTCGCAGTGCCGGAATACCCCTCGGCTTAGATTTATGGTATAAGCTGTGGCAACCTATATTTAATCCAGCAATTGGTATCTTATTTGCCGGTGCTATACTCAGTGGTCTTATGAGTTGGATCTCGAGGAAGTTACAGGTTCGTGAATAATTTTTTTTAGAAAAATTTTATCATTGACCCTCCCCATAAAGCCTGCATGAATTAAAAATAAATTTTTTACTTTAGTTGAAGATTTTAACCTCTAAACTATAGAAAAGCTTTAAATCTACCGGTTAAAAACTTTCTACTTTGTGATTGCTCCCCTTTAGGAGAGCCTTTTGAGTATTAAACAACCAAGAATTTTTAGTTTTGCAAAATTTTAGTTTTGCAAAATTTAAAACTTCAAATTCCTCAAATTCGGATTACTTTAAAATTTCTTTAAGGGCTAGTTTTAAGTCTGAGTAATCGTATTTAAAACCGCTTGAAAGAGTACGTTGGGGTAAAACTTTTTGACCTTCTAATACTACTACTGCCCCATCACCTAACATAGCTTCGATCGCGAAAGATGGTACAGGTAGCCAAGAAGGACGATTCATCACTTCGCCCATAGTTGTACATAGTTCTGCCATGCGAACTGGCTGAGGAACAGTAGCATTATATACACCCGCCATTTCCGATGTACTCAAAGATTTTAGTATTAAATTAACTACATCGTCTACATGAATCCACGAGAACCATTGCTCGCCACTACCTATAGGTCCTCCAGCGAATAGCTTAAATGGAGTAATCATTTTACCAAGGGCACCACCCATTCCCAAAACAATACCAAATCGCAAAATCACCAAACGCACACCACTATCTGTAACTTTCTGGGCTTGTGCTTCCCAATCTTGACAGACTTGAGCTAGAAAATCGCTTCCAGGGGGGCTATTTTCATCAAAGGTAGCGTTTTGGCTGGTACCGTAGAAACCAACCGCTGAAGCGTTAATTAATACCTTTGGCTTAGTTGTGCTCGACACTATTGCTTCCACAATTTTTTGCGTGGTTAGCTTACGACTATTAAGAATTTCTTGTTTGCGTTCGGTTGTCCAACGCCCTTCACTGATAGATTCTCCTGCAAGATTGACTACAGCTTCACAACTAGCTATATGATTTTGCCAAGAACCCGAAACAGTGGGTGTATAAGCAGCGATTTCAACATTGGGATAAGCACTTTTAGGGAAAAGCTTTTGGGCACGTTGGGTATTCCGGGTTAATACTAATACTTTAATAGCCTCCAAACGCAGCCGTTGTACTAAACGACTGCCAACAAATCCTGTTGATCCAGTAATTGCGACTTTCATGTTTTTTTCTTGCACCAGATTATTATATTACCTTGATATTGCCCTTGTTCACCTGAAGAGAGCGATCGCCAGTTCCTTTTACCCAAATTTTTATAATTTCTATAGCTTCTATATAAGATTTAAAGTGCGATGGAATCAAAACCCCGAAAACCCGAACTACTGCCCTTGTCGAATTTGCCATTTGAGTCTGTGCATGAACATAATCCGTTTTAATACATGCGTACTGATTGTATATCAATTATTAGCTTTTATAGGGTTAGGTATTATAGGATGGACGGAGTGTTATAAGGCGTGGGGCTATTATGGCTCGCTATACCTGTTCATATATTGTTTCTCTTCCCATAGACCATCTGCAACCGCTAATTGTAGAACTTCTGCAAGAATGTAATCTAGATGTGCAATATTATACATTGGATTATATTATGGCACGGGAAGTTCCTGGTACCGTTCCTTTCTCGAAATTTGTCACAATAGAGGTACTAATTGATAAAAGTACAGCTACTGAAACAGAAACAAAGATGAGTCTAGTGATAAAAAACGAGGAATTACCACTCCAAGTTGATAATCACTGCCGACAAGTGTTTGATTTTATTAAGCAAGTGATTGAAGATTGCCGTCACTGGCATTTAACTGAGACACTTGCTGGATAGTTTATAGTCCGTGTTTTTTGTTTTTAAGGCGTTAGTTGCGGCTAGCTAAAAAACATCAGTTACCGCAACAAATCGCCCTAACTGCTAAGAAGGCGGAAAATTCAAAATTCTGACAAAAATATTGTGAAATATAATACGCCGCAAGGAAAAATTATGGCAATAGATAGATTCTGGAAAAGATTGCTGTATGAGCATTTTTAAATCCAAAACCGCTGATTTTTGCTACAACCCAGATAAACTCTGGCTTTGCAGTGTTCTAAAAAATCCCTATATCCCCAAGCGGGTATAAATTTCTAATCCTCAGTATCTTCGGTCATACTGGGGTTTATTAAAGTAATGTCGTATTCACTAGCATCAGTTTGCCCAGTTTGAGTTGCATCCCGTTGAAGTAGGTAGTAAATAGCACGTACTTGTGGTCCAAACACTACCTCATCTTCATTTTTTAGGTCGTGGGCAGGTATTTTGCGCCCGTTAATCATCAAACCATTAGAGCTGGGTTTGCCTCTGACATCCCCATCTACAATTCGGTAATAGTATCGCTTATCATTTTTATCATCTCTTGGTAGTTTGACTAATGTTGCATGACGACGGGAGACAAATTGTGATACCAAATGAATATCACATTCACGGTCTCTACCAATAGAATAAAGGGAATTTTCTAAAGTAAATTCTTTACGTCCCTGGTCGTCTTCTATAATCAAGATATGAGTTTCATTCGATTGTGCTGCCATAGATTCATCGTTGCTACAATCGGTTGAACTGCCAGCAATCAAGATTCGTTTGGTATAATTTATTGCCATTATCGAACCTAAACTCAGTGGTCAGAAACTGCTATCTATCTCCAACATTGACTTTGATTGCAAGAGTAGAACCTGAATGCTTTACTCTGGAAGATTGATGCAGGTTGAGGAAACGTTTCAACAATCTAGGTAAAGTGAGAAACGTAACACTATACTACTGACTTAGTTTAACCTGAGATGAGCAAAACGAATATTTTTGCTCGTGAATAATACCTCCTTAGGAGGATTTTAGGAATTACTTGTAAATCTTTTTAAAAGAAGAGAGTTGGTAACTACACTGACAGAACTAAAAGCCATCAAAGCAGCGGCGCTTCCGGGATTGAGAACAAAGCCGAGGCTCGGTAATAATACACCAGCAGCTAAAGGAATTCCTACTATATTGTATGCGAATGCCCAGAATAAATTTTGACGGATTTTGTTGAAGGTAGCCTGACTAAGGGCGATCGCTTCTACAACATCTTTTAATTTATCTCGCATTAATACAATGGAAGCTGTTTCCATTGCCACATCGGTTGCGGAATGTAGGGAAATACCGACATCAGCACTAGATAAAGCTGGTGCGTCATTGATGCCATCCCCTACCATGGCGACAAGAGATTTTGGATGGGTATTTTGCAGCGATTGGATGAGTGCTGCTTTTTTGGCGGGGGGGATACCATAATAGGCTTCATCGGAATCTAATCCCAATTGTTTGGCTATAGCTAAAGTGGCTTCTTGAGTATCGCCGCTGAGTAAGATGACTTGCAAACCTCTGGAACGAAGTTGTTCTACGGTTGAAGGGGCATCTTCTCTGAGAGTATCTTGAACGGCTATTAATCCAGCTATTTCCCCTGCAATGGCTACACCAACTACTGTTTTTCCATCTTTAGCTAAAGTTTGAATTTGTTTTTGAATGGTTTGGTTGATGTCAATACCGTTGAAGTTTAGCCATTCCCAGTTACCTAGGTGTATTGTGGTATTTTTGACTACGGCAGAAACGCCAAATCCTGGTTCGGTATGAAAATCAGTGGCTGCCGGAATAGATAATTTTTGTTGTTTCGCCGATGCTAAAATTGCCTTGGCGATGGGATGTTGGCTACCGCTTTCTACTGCTGCTGCTAACTCTATTAAGTAATTAGGCGTAATTTTATCTGATATGACAATACAATCAGTGACTGTAGGATTACCAGTAGTTAAGGTACCAGTTTTATCAAAAACTATTGTTTTTAATTGATGTACCTTTTCTAAAACATCACCACCTTTAATTAATAAACCTCGTTCCGCGCCGATACCAGTTCCGACTAAAATGGCTGTGGGTGTAGCAAGTCCTAAAGCACATGGACAAGCAACAACCATCACAGCGATCGCTAATTTAATCGCAATTAATATTGGGGAGTAATCAGTAATGGGTAGCAAATTAAGGTAGCCCCAAAGATGTGACGAGTGGGTTTGAGTTGTAACCACCGTTGATATGGGGATATTGTGCCAAATGCGA
This sequence comes from Richelia sp. UBA3308, assembly GCA_002361335.1. Taxonomy (GTDB): domain Bacteria; phylum Cyanobacteriota; class Cyanobacteriia; order Cyanobacteriales; family Nostocaceae; genus Rivularia. Next base: position 17,497 of record DESS01000221.1, on the reverse strand, counting down.
GTGCCGATAAAATACCAAAATAGAAATGTTAGTAAAGCAGCACTTAACACGCCGTAGGTGAAGTAACCAGCTACGATATCGGCTAATCTCTGGACTGGTGCTTTACGAGTTTGGGCTGTTTCTACTAAGCTGATAATTTGGGCAGCAGTTGTATCGTCTCCTGTACGAGTTGCTTTAATTACGATTGTTCCGGATTGGTTAATTGTTCCAGCGCTGACAGTCTCTCCTACTCTTTTGGGGACTAGCACTGATTCTCCGGTAAGCATGGACTCATCAATGGCTGTTTTACCTTCCACTACTTCACCATCAACGGGTATCTTGTCTCCTGGAAGCACTTGCAACCATTCACCGATACGCACTTGTTCGGCGGGTATTTCTACTATTTCGGCTGTTTTAAAATTAACATCATCGCCATTAGGTTTGGCTATTAATCGTGCAATACTAGGTTTAAGTGATAGTAATCCTGTGAATGCTTCTGCTGCACGATTTCTAGCTCGTTTCTCTAAAGTACGCCCTAAAAGTATAAACCCCAATATCATCACGGGTTCGTCGAAAAAACATTCCCAACCAAATTGAGGAAATACTAAGGCCACTACACTAGTAGTATATGCACTTAAAGTTCCTAAAGCCACTAAAGTGTTCATGTTGGGTGCATTTCGTCGTAAACCCAACCAACCATCTATTAAAATAGAGCGACCTGGTATTAATATTGCTAGTGTGGCTAATCCAAAGTGAAACCAGATATTATGCAATATGGGAAACATTATGCCGCCAATATTGCCCAAATGTCCGATTCCGGAAAGCAATAGCAAAAATATGGCAATTATCAACTGCCTTTGGGCAGATTGCATTTCCTGACGCTTTTTTTCTTCAGCTTCTTTTAAAGCTTGGGCGCTATCTGTTTCTCCTGAAGGTTTGCGGGCTTTACTAGGAAATCCAGCCGCCGTCAATTCTTCGACTAACGCATCAACATCTATGGTAAATTCTTCAGAGTCTACCACTGCTACCCCAGTAGCTAGGTTCACACAGGCATTATTGACTCCTGGGAATTTGTTTAACTGTTTTTCTACCGCACTCACGCAGCCAGCACACTTCATACCCTCCACATCAAGGGTAATTTTGCTTTTTGCTGCTGGTAGATTGTCGCTATGATTTTTTTTAGGTGCCAGTTGCATGGAAAATGTTCGGATTCGCGATCAAAATAAAAATGTACCCTGTAAGGACATAACATTATGTTTGCCCCTACTTCGAGGGTAAGCGAAATCCGGAATTATGACAGAATGTCTAGGGTGTGAACTTTTATAAAACTACATATTTAACTTAATTTTAATTATTTTAATTAAATTCTTTATGGCGATGCCAACGCATATAACTAAAGTAGATAAGAATACTTAATTGAAATGGGATTAAAGCTGCTTGGCTTTTCAGAAAGGGATTTATTGGTAAACTAGACATTGCCAAGAAATAACCCATGCCAAAGCAGGTAAGCATTATTAAGCTGAGATTTTTACGTTTTAACATCAGTCCGCTCAGAATAAAAAATATTATGTTTTTCTATTTAGATGTATTGAATAGATAATCTTAGAGATCACTGTTCAAATATCAGGTATTTATGTCTAGATTCTAACAAGATAAATTAGATATATTAAATATTTATTTACTTAATTTAGTAATTAGTAAAAAAAATATTGCAATTGCGAAACAAAGTAAAAATCCTAGCTGTATGCTTTGATTTATATATTTCATAACCATTGAACAGCTAGTATTAAATAGATAAATTAGCTTGCGATTAAAATAAAATATAACCCAATGCGAATATTAAAATTACAATCAATACGCACCCTAAATATTTATCAAAAATAAAAGCGTTATTACAAGCTTCAGATTTTTCTAGAACCAGCCTTGCTTATTAATAAAGTAGATTTCAATAAAATCGTCGTGGGATTTATTTAAATAAATCATCCCTTCCATTAAACCTACAAGCTGCATAATTAAAAAAGTTAAACCGTAGGTAAAGTAACCGCCTATCAAAGAAATAATCAAGGTAATTAAGCCTTCTGGAGCGTATCCGAGAACAAACTTATGAATACCTAAGCCTCCGAAAATAATCCCGCAGTAGCCAGCTAATAATTGCTTGGTAGCGTGAGAGGGAGTGAGTTTTGCCATATTACTGCTCCTAAAGAATAAAAGTATAAAATTGAATATCGTATTTTTTGCTAGCAGAATAAGTCAATAATTTATTACTGCCATTAAGCGTAAAATTACTGTTTTTAAGGACTAAATAATCCTATACCACAAGCAAGCCTTCACTATGTTTTGGCTTTGCCTGCATTTAGAATATTATGATTTTTGTTTGTATATTTTTTTATTACTTTTATATCCCTGTTTTCTGCCATTTCATGACAGATGAAATATAAAAGACAATTAATTAGAATTACTGCCACCCATTAGACATATCATATTCAGTTTTACAAGTCCTTTTTAATAAATTCCGGACTTTTTTTAGCGCTAGAACTACTCAAGTACCACTAAAGCTATTACAAGTAAAATTACAAGTAGAAACTTTACGGCAAGGTTAGTTAAGTATATTGTGCTTTCTCGCGCTGAAATTATATAAACCGATATAGACTAGCTACTTATTTGTTTTTAATCTTAAAACAATTGAAAACAGCCTACATTCCTACAATCAGCAAAACTACTCAATCAAAAAATATATGCTTACTTGGATAGCCAGTTATATATCTAACATAATCTCTAATAATGCTATTGTATTGAGCATTAATGCTCAAAGCTAAGAATTTCTCTACACTCACTATAGTGAATAATAATTGAAATTTATTACACATAATTAATGCAGATATTTTGTATTTTGACAACTGTATATACCAAGTGTCAATTAGTACTACTACCTAAGATGAATAGACTCAGTAGGGTGCCACTATTCCAAAGACTGTGGAGAAGCATGGGAGCAAGAAGATTGCGCGATCGCGAATAAACAACGCCAAGTACGATTCCTAGTGCACTCAAAGGTAGAATTTCTGATAAGCTGAGGTGAGCGGCAGCAAACAAAAAACTAGAAACAAGTATCGATCCCCATACTGGTAAGTAACGAGTTAGGGAGGGAAGCAAAAATCCACGAAATAAAAATTCTTCAAATAATGGAGCAGCAATGGCAGCTGTGGAGAAAAATATCAATAATGCAAAATTATCTTGACTTTTTAAGACTATTTGTAGTAGAGGATTGCTACCACCTTGCCCTTGCCAAAGTTGTTGATTGATTAAAGAAACTATTACGACTATAGGTATAGCGGTGCAATAGCCACCGATTCCCCAAAGCAACCAGCCATCGCGCCAGCGGAAGCGAAACCAATCTTCGGTAAGGGGTAAAAACTTTTTGATTGATAAATAGAGTATCAAAAGCGAACCTGATGCTACAAGTATGTAGCTAACCAAAAGGTATAATGCTTGGATTCCCACGTTAGGTGCTGGGCGAGGAATGGGAAGAAGTTGTAAAAATATGGGTACGATAAGTTGTCCCATGAAGAAAAAGCCGAGGACAAAAACCTGTAAAATTGTTTCACCATCCCAGGGAGTTGTCCAAGATAACTGAGCATTTTGAGCTAGTAATGCTTCTTTTCTTTTGATTATCCACTCCCCAAACATAAAAATTAGCAGTGCTAATCCAATAAAACCTCCTAATGCAGGAAGAGTAGCTATAGCCGTTAACTTTAATAAGGCTTTTTCTGCTGCTTGTTGCTCTACAATCTTAAGGTTATTTAAAGATTCTGAATTTTGCTGGATTTGATATTTTTTTTCTAAAGTACTATAGCGAAACCAACCTTTAAGATTTTGTTGAATTAATGATTCAGCATCTTGTAAAACCCGGGGAGATTTATCCCACAATCCAATTAATACCTGAGTGGTTTTACCAAGCTCGCGATCGATGCTAGATTTTTTTTGTAAATTCTGCCAAGTTTCGATAGCTGTATCGCTGTTACCTTGACGTGCTTGGAGAATTCCTATGCGTAAGTCTAACTCAACGAGTAATTTTTGCAGTTGATTGGTAGTTTGCTCTAATGTTTTGAGTTGTGGAGATAAAGAGGCATTGTTTGTAGGAGTAATTTCTAACTGAGGTTTTGATGTGGTGGGGATGTCAGTGGATTTAGATGCTAATTGTGCTAATTGATTTTGGACTTTTTCCAAATTAGTTTCGGCTGATGTACGTGCTTGTTGATATTGCTTAAGTGCCCCTTCAAGAGGTTTTGCCCCAAGTATGGCTTTTTTCAGACTTTCTAAATTTTCGCGTTCGCCATTTTTTGGTTGCCATTGGCTTGCTCGCAATACAATATTAGTCTGATACAATTCTAATTCACTTTGGAATTGAGGTTCCTTCCAACTCGCGATTAAAGAGGAACTAGAAAATAAAATTGCTATAATAGTTAGTATAATTAAAATAATTCGCTTAAGTGTCATCAAAAACCTCTCAATTAACAAGCTTCCTCTGGAAATTATCGCAATAAAACGCCGCTACGAACATCTTTCCCTAGAAAACAATAGAATATTTTTATTTTAGGATCGGGGGATAAGGAGATGGAGTGGAAAATTTAATGATAAACGTTCCAAAGATATAAAAACATTATATTTTTCTTAATTTTAAATTATTATTTCAACACAATTTAATAGATGAATTTCTTCCTCTGTTTGCTCAATATATTCACTAAATTCCTCAAACGGTATTATTCTTTCTCGTTTTTAGATTGGATTTCTCGTTTAAAATCTATTTGTTTATGATTATTTACAAATTTTTTCGACGAACAAATTTCACTGGTTTCAGTATTTTCTTTCTCTAAGACAGATGATACATGCCTGGGTAATTCTACATGAAATAGCGAACCTGTTGCCAATTTACTTTCAACAGTAATCTTACCACCCATCATATTCACTAAGGCGTTAACTATAGGTAAACCTAAACCCGTACCTGCAAATTTACGATTGATACCTTGGTCAAGTTGCCTGAAAGGTTCAAAAATATATGGTATCTTATCGGCAGCTATACCAATTCCTGTATCTTCCACTGTTAACTGAACGCGATTTTTGGCAAGCTCTGTAATTTTTATGTGAATTTTTCCAGTGTCAGTAAATTTAATCGCATTTGAAAGCAAATTGATTAGAATCTGTCGCACCCGTAAGAAATCATTATATAATATAGTATTTTGTAAATTTATATCAACTGTTATGGAAAGCTTTTTTGCTTCTGCGAAAGAACGCATTTCTGCAACAGTACCATTTACCAATTTAGATAAATCAAATATTTCTGGCTTTAAATCTAACTTACCTACTTGTAACTTAGAAAAATCTAAAATTTCATTTATCAGAATCAATAAATTTTTACCATTATTAAGGATACGTTCTATTATATCCCTTTGCTGGTGTGAAAGTGTACTGCAGTTTGGACGTAACAAGAATTGAGAAAACCCAATAATTGCATTCATGGGAGTTCGCAATTCATGAGATATAGTTGCTAAAAATTGCGACTTTAACCGCAATATTTCAATCAATTTTAAATTTTGTAAGTCTATTTGTTCTTTTTGTTGTTCAATTTTTTCGTTTTTACTAAGGAGTAACTGTTTATTTTCTTGTACTTGGTGATTCGCTACTGTTAATTGTGCTTGAATTTGGTAAATTCTAATAGCGTTTCGTATTACTAAATCTAAAATTTCTGGCGTTAATGCCGATTTACGTACATAATCTGTAGCCCCTGCATTAATTAATTCTTCTGTTATTATTTCATCACCGTTTTTAATTAAAACTATTATAGGAAGAGAAATTTCTCGACTACGTAGTTTTTTTAATAAGTTTAAGCTTTCAATATTGGATGTGCAATTATCTAAGAAAATACAGTCATAGAAACCATACTTTAAAATATCGATTGCTTTCTGACTTTCAACTAAAGTTAATTGCTCTTTGTTTATACCAAAATTTATAAAATTGGAGTATATGCTTCTTCTATTTACTTCATTATCTTCGATAATTAGAATTCTTAGTTTATCATCCATTGCTTTTTTCGCCTGAAGCTATTTAGATTATTACATATTAATTTATAAGTATCTTTTCATATCTATCATAAATATCATTTATCATAGAAAATATATGGCTATAAAAAAACTGTTTAGAGATATTTGTCAGTGCTATAGATACCTATTTTGATTTTTTTTATTGATGAATCTGAATGTTTATCCTATGATTTTAATTCAACATTTTTAATTCAATAATATTATTTGTAGTCTTACACTCAATTAATAATTATCCTACTAACTTATACTCCATGAGATTCTGATATTTCCTCAACGTAATATTGACTTGTTGTTTATTATAAAATATAGCCATTTGAAACTGATAAAATAACTGATAACCATAATTTTTTCTACTATTAATATTCAAATAACAAGTTGCTCAGAAAAAAAAATGAAAGTCATCGATCAAAATGACTATGTGCTAAATATCCGACAATGATGCCACTTATTATACACACTGATAACTATATACTTATTTTAGGTAAATATATTTTTATTCGTCGTCAGTCTTTGGTAGGAGTTTAGCCCGGATAATTATACCGATCTAATGATGAAATAGTTTGTCTTAACTTCGACAGATAATAATTTCAACAAAAGTCTTAAAAGTTCGATGTAAATCGGCGGTTAAATCAACCTTTATGCAATAAATAATTTAAAGGTGCTTATTCCTTTAAATTCAAGATGTTATAAAATGTATCAAAATAATAACTAAATATACAAAAAATAAATATACAAAAATCAATCAGTATACAACCTCATCATAATTTTGATATTGCTATATATAGCTATATTTTTTCCTGTTTCAAAATAGTAAACAAAATTTATAGGAGCAACTCTGTCCATGGATGTAATTTTTAGTAAAAATATCTATCTTAAATAGTGGATTAGTTATGAATGTTAATCGAGAAAAACTTCAAAGTTTAAGAAAAATTTGCGAAATATATTAGAATATAATATGAGCGTAACCATGAGTATAATAAGTTTTTTTTAATTTTGAGGCAGGTGCTGATTCTTATTATGTAAAAGATACAACCATTCATCGGCTGCTCCAAGCAATTTACCCAACATACACCCGAAACTCTTGGATAGATCCGGCGATCGCTAATATAGTATTACATCAGATAACACAGGAAACCTCTGATAACCAAATCTTCCCACAGTCTTAAACAATTAAAATTGAAGCCCTTTCTGGCGAATATAAGAAAGTTTTACAAATTTATCCTCTAACTCAAACAGAATTAGAAATTCTACAATTAATTGTAGCTGGTTGCAGCAACGGAAAGATTGCCGAACAACTATATATCACAGTTGGAACCGTTAAAACCCACCTTGGCAATATTCTTAACAAACTGTGTGCCGACCCGTGAGATCATTACGTTCAGGTAAAGTAGTGTAATTCCTAACTGCAACGCCTACTATAGTATTGGTTTGTCAAAGCTTATTATCTATCACGGTTAAGAATGAACTACGAAACCGCTCATCAATTTGTTTTAAATCAAACTATCGTAAGGGAAAATAACTCAGATGGGCTATTGATGCGAATGCAACAAGGAAAACCGCCTATTCCCGGTCAAATTACCTCGATTTTGTTAGCATTAAAAGTTATATTTGAAGCTCTTAAAAATGATAATCGTCTTGAAAGAGAACTAATTTATGCTTTATATTTATTAACTGTAAAAACCCAACAGTTATTCGCAGCAGGGCAGAAAGCTGGTGTAGATTGGCCTCCATTATTTAAAGAAGATTTGTTAAGAATTGCAAATGCTGTGGAAAGTATTTTCTCTGGTGAATGGCACAATGTACATCAATAAGTAGGTCATTTGAAAAATTATAGTTTAGATCAGGCTGTCTTGCTGTCATGCAAGAGGTATAAGGTTTTGACCTTAATTCACTTTTCTTAACATAGTGATATTTTTTTGCGCCAACTTACTTAAGTATACTAATTAAATAGTTGAAAAAAAGCGTCTATGGAGCTATTCTCAAGGGGAAAAATAATTGTAGAAGGTGATTTTATGCAAATAAAATGCTTCATAATCCTTTTATAATAAGCGTTTCGGGTTTTTTGTATTGAAGATAATCGCGTCCAATGTACATAAGTAAATGTACTAGGTTTAGGAGAAGTCATATCAAATACGTTGGCATCGGGATTGTATATATTTACAGCCTCGGGGCGCGGAGGTAACTGCCTCGCGATGCAGAGTTTTTTTTAGCTAATTTTTTGATAATTCCGATGTATCCCGAAAGGATATCAGTGCTGCCGACGGCAGCAGTTACTCTTTCTCTAGTTTTATAGTTGATTATTTTATTTCCTGGGAGCATCTGAGTGCATAAGTTAAAAAAAACCATCGTATAAGTAGGTGATTGGATTAAAAATCAACTTTTGCAAAGTCAGATGTATCAGAAATGTTGCAATTTGATGATTTCTTTCAATAAATTTACATGATAAGAGGGGAAAATTATGTCTTACATGATTGACATGGACTATCCGATATGGGGTGAACCTGGTATTGGAGGTACAAGTGGTTATTTAATTGAATTTGATGGAACAGGATTACAAGAAAATGTTGATTTCGACACATCTAGCATAGAGAAAAAAGATAAGGAGGAATTTTTTACATTTTTTTATAATTTTAATGAACCAAATAAAGCACGTTATTTAGTAAGGAATTGGGATAATGGAGATTTTCTGGTTCCTATAAATATTGATGGTGGTTCAAACTTTGGTTTTAGTCAAGAAATTTATTCTTTTGACGATAATCTAGATGAAAATACAACAATAAAAATAAAATTACAGAATAGTTCTCGAACTCAAGCCGTATATCAAAAAGCTTATTTTTTAATTTACGATGTTGATAACCCTAGCAATAAAGTAAATGAGTTAAGTCAAATTGATTCAACAGATAATAAAAAAGATATTGTGTTTGCTGATGATGGCGATGGTAAAGGTGATGATACAGTAAATGCCGGAAAAGGTAATGATATTGTTTTTGGGCGACAAGGTAACGATAATATTCGGGGTGGAGAAGGCAACGATGTTCTTATAGGGGGTGAAGGAAATGACTCCCTGTATGGTGAGAATGGTAATGATTACCTTGATGGAGGAAGTGGGGCTGATATCTTAGACGGTGGTTACGGTTATGATGTTTATGTAGTCGATAACCTTCGTGACGTAATTATCGAATCACCACGAACTGGTATAGAAACTGTAGAATCTTCCATCAATTGGGATTTAAAAGATGGTTCTGGGTTAGATCATCTTTATTTAAAGGGAAATGCAATTAAAGGTACTGGCAATAATCTCAATAATAAAATTTACGGTAATCATTTAGATAATTTTCTTAAAGGTAAAGATGGTAATGATACCCTTGATGGAGGAATTGGGGCTGATACCTTAGATGGTGGTAATGGTAATGATATTTATATAGTCGATAACCTTGGTGACGTAATAATCGAATCACCACGAACGGGTATAGAAACTGTAGAGTCTTCTGTTAGTTTTGATCTAAAAGAATCTACTGGTTTGGATTATCTTTATTTAAAAGGAGATGCTCTGAATGGTACTGGTAATTATGTCGATAATAAAATTTACGGGAATTACCAAAATAATCGTCTTATAGGTAAAGGTGGTAATGATACTTTAAGCGGTGGTGGTGGTGAAGATACCTTAATAGGTGGAAATGGTTCTGATACTTTCGTTTTTGAATTTTCTTACCAAGGGATTGATACGATTACTGATTTTAAATGGTATGAAGGGGATAAAATTGAAATTTCAAAAGTAGGTTTTGGTGCTAGCGATACTAGTCAATTTTCCTACAATATTATCACTGGTGGGTTGTTTTTTGATGCTTCACCTACTGATAATATTTCAGCAAGACAGTTTGCAACTCTTTCATTCGGTACTGATTTTGATGCAGGTAGAGATATTGTTTTAGTTTAATACTACTAAGTCGGTAAGCGTTGAAAATGCTAGTTAGGACAAGTTAGTAGTGAGTAGGGAATAGTGAGTAGTGAGTAGTGAGTAGTGAGTAGGGAGATATTTGATTGGTATCCAATTAATTGAATCAAATAGTTTTCATTTCAAATTGTTGGAGACGTAGCATTGCTACGTCTCTACATGAATAATTTTTAGTTAAAATTAATTGAATTCTAAATATGCTTAATTTTCATAAAAAAAAATCATTTATTCCATTGTTTTTTACTGCTAATTTATGCATTAATTTACTCGCCAATATTCCGTTATCAAAAGCCCAAGTAATTCCAGACCAGACTTTACCTAATCCTACTTTAGTAAATCAAAATAATAACACCTCAGTTATTACCGGAGGAACTCAAGCAGGTAATAATTTATTTCATAGTTTTCAAGAATTTTCTATCAATAGTGGAAATATTGCTTCTTTTCGACATAATCCCGATATTGCTAATATTCTTTCTCGAGTTACTGGTAAACTTCCGTCAAATATTGATGGTGTAATCGAAGTTTTACAAAATAATGGTGCTGCAAGTTCTGCTAATTTATTTTTAATTAATCCCAGTGGAATTGTTTTTGGTAAAAATGCTAGTTTAAATCTTGGTGGTTCTTTTATTGCTAGTACTGCTGAAAGTTTCATCTTTGAAAATGCTACTGAATTTAGTGCTGTTAATCCTGTAGATAATCAACCATTATTAACAATTAATGTACCCCTTGGTTTGCAGTTTGGTTCTAATCCCGGTGCTATTATTAATCAATCTCAAGCAAATGGTGTGGGTTTAGCCGTACAACCTGGAAAAACATTAGCACTTGTAGCTGGTGATGTGGAGTTAACTAATGGTTTTCTTTTTGCTCTAGATGGCAGGGTAGAATTGGGTAGTGTTTTAAGTCCGGTAATGGTAAGCTTAAAATCAATAGAATCGGGCTTTGCTTTGGGATATGAAGGAATAGAAGAATTGGGTGATATTCAATTATCTCAAGCTTCCGGTATTAATGTGAGTGGAGATGTTGGTGGAGATGCCGCAATTAATTCTCGAAATCTAAAAATAGCAGAACGTTCGCAAATTGCATCTGTTATTTCTAATCAAGGTAAAGGTAGCAATATCAATATAAATACTAGAGAAAATTTTGAATTATCTTCTAGGAGTGCTTTCTTTTTACAGATGGCAAATAATGCTTCTGGTGAAGGGACAAATTTGTTTATTTCTGCCAATAAATTGTTGATTGAAGATGGAGCATTTATATTTAGCAATAATCTCTCTTCTGGAATTGGTAGTGATATACAAGTTAAAGCTAAAACTATAGAATTTTCTGATTCTAATTCAGGTATTATTACAAATACGCGCAGTACGGGAAAAGGTGGAGATATTAATATTGACACGCAAAAATTATCTCTACAAAATGGTTCACAAATATCATCTATTACCGCTGCATCAGGGAAAGGAGGAAATATTTATATAGTCGCAAAAGAATCTTTAACTGCTACGGGAGTCTCAAATACAAAAAGCGGTAGCGGTATTTTTGCACAAACAAGGGGAGCGGGTGCTGCTGGTACAATTAAAATTGACAGCGATCAGTTAGATTTATTTAATGGAGCACAAATTAGTTCTAGAACTTTTGTTAATGGTGCTGCTGGAGAGATAATAGTTAACGCAGAAAATATTAATATATCTGGAATTGCATTAGATGAAAACGGAGAAATTATTACTCTCCCTGACAAACCCATTATTAACAGTGGTATATTGGCAAGTACCGAGGCTAATTCTTCGGGTAATGCTGCACCTCTAACTATTACAACTAATAACTTAAATATAAACGATGGTGGGCTGGTTGAAACTTCTACTTTAGGTAGCGGTGATGCTAGCACTCTTACAATTAATGCGAAAAATATTTCACTATCGGGTATCTCTAAAGATCAACTTTTCCCTAGTTCTATTTTGAGTGCTTCTGGTGGTTTCCCGGGTACAAATTTTTTCAGTGTTCCTGATGCTACTGGTAAAGGTGGTTCTATAAATATTACCACTGATAATTTAACCGTGGATAATCAAGCTCAAGTTGCTGTAGCAAGTGTTAATTCTACCGATGCTGCTAGAGGTGCTGGAAATATAAATATCAATGCTGAAAATATTTCTTTAATTAACGGTAGTAAACTCAATGCTCAGAGTAATTCCGGGAATGGTGGTAATATCAATCTTGATTTAAAAGATTTATTAATATTACGCGATCGCAGTTCTATTTCTACCACTGCAGGAAGTGCCCAAAAAGGTGGTGATGGAGGAAATATTGATATCAATATGGAAGATGGTTTTGTGGTAGCCTTTCCCAATGAAAATAGTGACATTACAGCAAATGCTTTCACCGGTCAAGGTGGTGCAATTAATATTAATGCTGTGGGTATATATAATCTCGAGGTTGGTAATTCTAGGGAAACTAACACAACTAATGATATTGATGCAAGTTCTCAATTCGGTGAAGCTGGTTCTATTGTACTAAATACTCCCGATGTTGACCCAAATCGTGGTTTAATCGAACTACCGAATAATCTCGTAGATGCATCACAACTAATTTCCCAAACTTGTACTCCCAGGGGAGCGCAAAATGCTAGTAGTTTTATCTCCACCGGGAGGGGAGGTTTACCGTTAAATCCCTACCAACCTTTAAGGAATTTGGGAGTAATTACCAGTTGGGTTGATTTACCGTCGGAAAATCGAAGTGAAACAGTAGGGAATCAGGAGGAAAAAGTTGTCAGAACAAAAATTGTGGAAGCACAGAAATTTGTTAAGGATGAGAATGGGGACATTTTCTTAGTAGCCGAATCATCAGAAGGTGGTTATCCTAATTTTGGTTTGAGTTGTCAGTAATTGGTAATGCAGATAGTAGATAGTTGTTAGTAGATAATTATCATTAACAACTAACAACTAATAACTAATGAGTAACAACTAAAGAGTAACGAGTAAGGAGTAACGAGTAACGAGTAATAACTAACGATTTCGTAATTCTTCTTCTAACTTATCCAAATCAGATTTGAGAAAAACCGTCATTTGACCAGTAAAAGCTTTACCGTTTTTAGCTTGTGCAATCTCCATCCAATAAGCATAGCGCAAACCAACACGTAATTCTCCACTCAAAGCTTCTCTAACCGGGGTTTTGGCAAAACGTGCTTCATTAATTGCGCTTTGATTCGGATATTCGTAAATCACTTGAGCGCCTTTTAAATCTTGATAAATATCTAAGCCGTAGATTACCCGTAAAGACTCTTTCAATCTATCTAAACTCACACCATTAATTGCATCATACATAGAGATACGTTCGGTGCGAATTTGGCTGCGATTTTTAGAAAAAGTTAATCTACCCGGTGGTGATACCATTGCTTGGAAACTGAATCTTTGAGCTGCCGTATCGGTTTTTGTTACCAAAAAGCGTTCGCCACTGCCAGGGCTTAATGTCGGATGTGCTTGAATCCAAGTTTCTACTTCTTCTGTAGATTGTCCAGGTAAAGCGGTAGCCATACCATGGTTAAATAAAAATGGTAATGATAAAGTTAAAAATTGCAATAGGAATTTTTTTTGCATTTTTCAGTTTTGAAAGTTTCTACATATAGACTTCCCTTTTTTTTGATTTAATTAACGTTCAGTTGAAAAATCAGGATGGGTAGATGGGGAGAAAATTAACTTTTGATTGCGACTTTAATTACTTTCCGTTGCCCCATATCCTGAAATACTTGTTCTAAATCTTTTAATTGACGATTTTCGCTCACTAATAACTCGAAGGGTATTTTACGACTGGCAATTAATGATAGTGCTTCTCTGACATATTTGGGTGTATTATGAAAAACTCCTTTTAATGTCAGCTCGCTGTAATGCAGTTCTTCTGTATTGACAGTTATGCTTGTATTTTTTGGACATCCACCGAATAAATTAACTGTAGCCCCAGGGCGAGCGCAGTTAATTGCTGTTTCCCAGGCTCTAGGAACACCTGTTGCTTCTATGACTACATCCGCACCCCAATTATCAGTAAATTCTTTGACTGTTGCGGGTATATCAACTGTTTGATGATAATTGAAAGTCTTTGCTGCACCCAACTTTTCTCCTATTTGCAATCTTTGCTCGCTACCACCAAATAACAATACTTGAGCAGAATAATCACAAGCTAACTTGGCAACAAACATTAACCCAATTGCTCCATCTCCCAAAACCGCCACTCTATCCCCTATTTTGACATTAGAACGGGCTACTCCATGCAGCACACAAGCTAAAGGTTCCGTCATCGCGGCTAATTCTACTGGCAAATCATCGGGAATTAACAACAGATTATGTTCTACAATCGGCACTGGAATTTTTATATATTCAGCAAAAGTCCCATTATTCCAAGTTAAATTTGGACACAAAGAATATTCTTGACGTTGACAAAAAAAACAATTCATGCATGGAGCCGAATTATTTGCAACAACGCGATCGCCAATTTTCCAACCGGTGACACCTTTGCCTAAGGCGACAATTTCTCCTGCAGCTTCATGACCGAAAAGAGTAGGTGGTTTAAGCATTTTCGCATGACCACCGCGTCGCCAGACTTTTAGATCCGTACCACAAGTAGTTGCTGCACCTACCTTAATTACAACTTCACCATCAATAGGAGTCGGATCGTCAACTGTCTCTAGACGTAAATCTTCTTTACCGTAAAGCAATGCAGCTAGCATTATAAATTTAGTTGTTACTCGTTACTCGTTATTCGTTACTCGTTACTCGTTACTCTTTACTCCTTACTCCTTACTCCTT
>DESS01000221.1:0-2589 GCA_002361335.1 Richelia sp. UBA3308 | reverse complement strand
TTACTCGTTACTCGTTACTCGATTTATCCTCTGGGTACTTGATAACTGATAACTGAAAGGACATGATATTAGAGCCAATTTAGTTGTAAAAATAATAAACTCTACCCGATTTTACCAGGTAGAGTTGGGAATTTAAAAAAAACTAATTAGTCTTGGTTATAAAAGACTAAGATTTCAAAACTTGGGAAGGGATAGCGGACTTAATTCTGGCTTGAGAATCTACGGCAATTGCACTCAAGAGTGGAAACTCTTGCCAGCAATTTTGACAAAACCAGTAAAGTTCGCTACAACTAACGTGGCGTGTGCCGTGAACCACCGCAACAAAGACAGTTGTTAGTTCTAATGCTCACGAATCTTGCCCTCCTTTAAAGAAGTTAAAAAAGTTGTTGATTAAGAAACAGTTTTATCAGTGGATTAGTATCTGATTTTTGCAGAATGAATGAAACCGTTTTGCTGAATGCGCTGTTCAAGGATTTGTCTGTAAACCGCTTCGTAGCCATCTACCATTTTGCTTATAGTAAATTTATTTTCTACATATTTGCGGCAGTCATGACGGCTGACTTCCATGACTTTGGGAATCATTGATGCCATTTCTTCATGACTTTGACAAATAAAACCAGTTACACCGTGGTTGATAACTTCAGGTACTGAACCCATATTAGTTGCAATCACTGGTGTGCCTGTAGCCATTGACTCAATCATTACTAAGCCAAAAGGTTCTTGCCAAGTAATAGGAAAGAGAGTTGCGAAAGCATTTCCCAGAACTTCGGCTTTTTCGTCGTGGGTGACTTCGCCTAAATACTGAATTTGCTTACCATCAATATGAGGGGCAATTTCTTGCTCAAAAAATTCAGTATCTACTTCATCAATCTTTCCTGCCATTTTCAAACACCAACCTGTTTGTTTGGCAACCGCGATCGCATGATGAGGCCCTTTCTCAGGAGAAAGTCTTCCTAAAAATGCTAGGTAGGGTGGATTCTCAGGTTCGGCAATAAATGAGTAACTGGTTTCATCAATGCCGTTATAAACAGTTCTAACGTAGTTTAAGTCTATCTTCCGCTGAGCATCACTGATACTAACGTATGGCTGCTTATAGTGGTGAGTGTATATCTTCGCAAGATCTTGATTAAAGCTATGATGCAAAGTATGTACTGTCGGTGTTGTCACCAATGCCGACGAAGCCAAAGCTAAAACTCCATTATGGGAATGAATTAAGTCAAATTCCGCTGCTCGTTGGTAAACTTGGCTTAGTTCAAGAAGTTCGTAGGCATCATAGTTTGAAACATTGGGATCCAAACGCAAAGCCCTCTCACAAACTGCTTCTAACTTAGCAAGAGTTTGCGAATCACCAGAAGCAAACAAGGTAACTTCATGACCTCGACGAACTAATTCATCGGTTAGGTGACTAACTACCAACTCTATTCCTCCATAAGAAGGAGGCGGAACTCGTTCCCGCAAAGGGGCTACTTGGGCGATTCTCATATATTATCTATGGTTTTCGGCAATTGAAGAAGTCCATATTTAATTAGGACTTCGGTTTTGACTGAGTAGAGAAAAACTACTCGTCCCTGTGAATTTTAATTAACCATATTAACTTACAAAAAGTCTATTCTTGGTTAATAAAATTTGTATGGATATTCTAGAATATCTCAGATTGTTAACTATTTGCTATCAATCACCTATGTTTACAATCTACAAATTACAGCTTGTTTGTTTTCTGTATCATCTATCTTGGGGATCATAGAAAATTGTTTCTTAGTATCGTACAATACAGTTTTTTTTAGTTTTAATTTCATCAAGATTATTCGGAGCTTTCCGAGTTTTTCTGAGGGTGTTAAAGAGGAAAGGGGAGAAAAATCTGAGGAAATGTTCGATCGCGGGAGTGGGTTAGATTTGTATGGGAAGATTGATTCGGGAGAAAAAATGTGTCGCGGCTTCCTATTCTCATTGAAGAACTGATCGATCGCTATAATGCTGGGGAAAGAGATTTTAGCAAGGTGATAATAAAGATTCCCTTTGGGGATACTCTCTCTTGGCAGCCAGAACGATTCAAAGGGTTGGATTTGAGTGGTATTATTTTGCGTAACAGCAGCATTCAACAAATAAAAATTTATATGGGAGGAATAATTTTACGTGATGCTGACTTAACCAACGTTGATTTGAGTGAAAGTAATTTTGCCCGAGCCGATTTGAGGAAGGCTAGAATGCGTGGAGTGCGTATATTTCAATCGGTTTTTGAGGAAGCTAATTTTAGTGGAGCAGACTTGGCTGGTGCTAGGTTAGTTGATAGTGATTTTCACTGTAGCAATTTGAGCGGAGTCAATTTGAGAAATTCCAAAATCCGTGATATGTGGTTTACCTGTACTAATTTGACTGAGACGATTTTTAAGAGAGCTAAGTTAGAAAGTGTTACTTTTGCCAAAGTTAAATTTATCAAGACTGACTTTCGTCAAGCTAAATTCAGAAATGATGGAGTTCTCGGAGTTAATTTCCGAGATTGTCATTTTGAGGAAACTCTCATGCCTGATGGCAGTCTACAAGACGAAACTAAATAATAAGTAATAAGTAATAAGTAATAACTAATAACTA
>DESS01000220.1:12591-24033 GCA_002361335.1 Richelia sp. UBA3308 | reverse complement strand
GATTTCACAGTAGTTGATTTTTAACCTGATATTTGATGGCTGTTTAAAACTATTGCGATTTCACGATAGTTGTTTTAACTTGATATTTGATGGTTATTTTCAAATAATTCTGATATAGAGCACTTTGCTTTTTAATTGAAGTACATAGCCATATCCTCAGCCTCAAGTGGTACGGGCTTCTAGCCCGTCAAAGTGGTACCACGCGCCTTCGGCGAAATATGCTGTATATCACTCGTTGCCATTTTTACTTTCTTCGTAGTTCACCCAATACTCCCTTACCGAGACGCGCTAAAAGCCCCTAATTTCTAATTATGGGGATGTATAGCGCCAAGGCAATTTATTGCCCTACAATTTTCTCCGGAATGTTTATACCCGATGTGGTAGTATAAGAATAGGAGGTAATACCATGTTAGTTTTTGAGTTCAAAGCATACGGAAAATTAAAACAGTATTCAGCAGTTAATGAAGCAATTCGTACCGCTCAGTTTGTCAGAAATAGTTGTATTCGGCTATGGATGGATAATAAAGGAACGGGTAAAAACGATTTGCAGAAATATTGCTCTGTACTCGCCAAGCAGTTTTCTTTTGCGAATGAACTTAATTCGATGGCTAGACAAGCTAGCGCAGAACGAGCATGGTCATCTATTAGTCGTTTTTATGAGAACTGCAAAAAAGGAGTAGTTAGCAAAAAAGCGGAAAACGCGGTCTTGGGGTCTCCCCAAGTGGAGCGATTTTCCAAGACAGGATTTCCAAAATTTCAAAAAAATTGTCGTTCTGTTGAATATAAAACTACGGGCTGGAAGTTGGCTTCAGACCGTAAATCGATAACCTTTTCTGACAAGAAAGGTATTGGGAGGTTAAAACTAAAAGGTACTCGTGACCTACACTTTTTCCAAATTAACCAGATTAAACGGGTTCGATTGGTAAAACGTGCAGATGGCGTTTATGTCCAGTTTTGCATTGATTCAGAACGTCGAGAAGATATTAAACCAACTGGGAGGACAGTTGGTTTAGATGTCGGATTAAAGGAGTACTACACCGACTCAAACGGTGAGGTTGTCAAGAATCCAACCTTTTTGCGTAAAGGAGAAAAAGTTCTTAAACGCGCTCAACGTCGAGTATCTAAAAAAGTAAAAGGCTCAATAAATAAGGGCAAAGCTAGATATATTTTAGGTAAGCGCCATCTCAAAATAAGTAGGCAACGTAAAGACCATGCTGTGAAGTTAGCACGGTGCGTAGTTCAATCTAACGATTTGATAGCTTATGAAGATTTGAGAATTAAAAATATGGTAAAAAATCACTGTCTAGCCAAGTCTATTAATGATGCATCCTGGTATCAGTTCCGTGTATGGATTGAATATTTTGGAAAAGTATTTCAACGCGTCACAGTTGCTGTCAATCCTCAATATACCAGTCAAAACTGCTCTAGCTGTGGAGAAGTTGTCAAGAAAACGCTGTCTACTAGGACTCATGTTTGTAAGTGTGGGTGTGTATTGGATAGGGACGAAAACGCGGCTATCAATATTTTGCATCGTGGACTTAGTACGGTAGGGCATACCGGAACTACTGCGCTGGACGGGTTCCCATAGGAATTTTTTTTTTAAAGAAAAAAATTCCTATGGGTTCCCTGGACGCAGAAAACGCTTGGGGAGATGAAACCTCTACTCAACTTGGTGGAAATCTGGTTGAGCAAGTATTGTCCCGGAACCAAGAATCCCCATCAATAAATTGAAGGGGAGTGTCAATTTAAGAATATTTTTAAAAGCGCCCTCGACAATTATTCGATCTGAGGCGCTCATCAAAATTTAGGATGGCAAAACGAAGTACAAGGTAATACCATAAAACTCTTGTGGTAGCGACTTCTAACAGATCCAAAGGTACTTAATTAAGATAAAATCTGCTATAAGATAAACTAAAATCCAAAATCCTCTTAGGTAAAATCCAAAATGTTAAGAGCCGGGATTGTCGGACTTCCGAATGTGGGAAAATCGACTTTATTCAATGCTTTGGTGGCGAATGCTAAGGCTGAAGCTGCTAACTTCCCTTTTTGTACCATTGAGCCGAATGTCGGTGTTGTTTCGGTGCCGGATGAACGGTTAAACGTGCTATCTGATATTTCTGCTTCTAAACAAATTGTCCCGGCAAGGGTAGAATTTGTGGATATTGCCGGTTTGGTGAAAGGTGCTAGTAAAGGTGAGGGATTGGGAAACCAGTTTTTGTCCAATATCCGGGAAACTGATGCGATCGTTCATGTGGTACGTTGTTTTGAAGATGATGACGTAATTCACGTTTCTGGTTCTGTGGGACCTGCACGTGATATTGAAGTAATTAATTTGGAGCTTATTTTAGCTGATTTAGGACAAGTTGAGCGTCGGATGGAGCGTACTCGCAAGCAAGCGCGAGCGAATAAAGATGCTCAATATGAAATGTCGGTGTTGGAAAAGTTAGCAGCAGAGTTAAATGAAGGTAAATCGGTTCGTCAGGTAAAGTTAAGTGAAGAAGAAGCGGAAATAATTAAGCCTTTGGGAATGTTGAGTGCGAAACCGATTATTTACGCTGGAAATGTTTCTGAAGATGATTTGGCCACGGGTAATAAATATGTGGAAGAAGTGCGAGAAATTGCAGCTAAGGAAAATGCTCAGGTTGTGATAGTTTCGGCACAAGTAGAATCGGAATTAATCGAATTATCGGATGAAGAGAAAGCGGATTTTCTGGAATCTTTAGGTGTAGAAGAAGGCGGTTTAAAGTCGTTGATTCGTGCTACTTATGACTTATTAGGTTTGCGGACTTATTTTACATCTGGTGAAAAAGAAACTCGTGCTTGGACAATAAAAGCTGGAATGTCGGCACCGCAAGCGGCTGGTGTAATTCATACAGATTTTGAAAGAGGATTTATTCGTGCCGAAACTGTTGCTTATAATGATTTAGTTGCTTCTGGTTCGATGAATACTGCTAAAGAAAAAGGTTTAGTTCGTATTGAAGGGAAAGATTATATTGTTAATGAAGGCGATGTAATGCTATTCCGATTTAACGTTTAATTGTAGGGTGTGTGACGCTTAAATAATTATTAATGGTGGTTATAAGATTTATCGCGTCACCCACCATAGATGAATCTAAGATGAATCTAAGTTGTTTTCATGGTCTTGCGAATATCATCTAAAGTTGATTCCGGTTTAATAGGTTCTTCTGGAAATAATTTTAAATTAACTTTATCCGGTTTATTAGTATCTGGTGATATACATATTTCAATATTTAGCTTTCCTTTCTGCCAGCCTTTGTTATTAACTTTGAGAATTTCACAATCTCTAATAGTTTCAAATTTCATGTGATTGAAATTGATGGTTTCCTCTCCTATTACAATTTCTGAAAAAAAATCACTCATGAACTTTTCTTTAGGTTGGTTTTTAAAACGGTGCATGAGTTGATCTAATTTTTTTATGATTTTTTCTATTGTTAATTCTTTTAATCGACTTACTTTAAAAGTATCTTTTTCAAAAAGTACTACATCGTCATCGCAGTCTAAGGAAATGGAAAAATTTTTCTCATTCATCTTAAAAACAGTTATTTTTTAAATTTTCTCTATAATTTTAATTACCAGTTTATTCAGATATTTTATATTCATCAATTAGTGTAAATACTGATAGCTATATTTCTAGGTTTTGAAAATGGTGCCCTACTCTATGTCTAATATATATAAAAACACTAATCAAAAAAACTCTGCGCCCCTCTGGGTGTCACTCAGCGCCCCGAGGCTGGAAAAATATATAATACCGATGCCAACGGATTTGATATAACACACCCTACAAAAAAAATTATATATATCAATCAATATCATGTCTAAACTACCAATAATTGATTTATCTCTTTTCAATAACAGCGATATCGCAGCTAAACAAAGTGTTGTAAAACAAATTTATCAAGCTTGTCATGAAATTGGTTTTATGTACATAACAAATGCTGGTATCAATGAAAATTTAATAAAACAAGTATTTAACTACAGTAAATATTTATTCGACTTACCTTTAGAAGTTAAACAAAAAATGGCTTGGAGCGATGAATTTAACAATCAAGGTTACGTCGCCATGGAAAGAGAGCGTCTCAATCCCGATAAACCTGGTGATTTGAAAGAAGCTTTTAATATTGTAAAAATAGATAATTTCCCTAATAATTTATTTATTTCCACTGCAATTCCTACTTTTATTAAAGCTTGTATAGAAATTGCCAATAGTATTTTACAAACCTTTTCCTTAGCTTTAGAATTACCAGAAGATTTTTTTACTAGCAAACACAATCAAGAAGATCATACCCTGCGACTACTGCATTATCCTCCTTTACAACAACCGCCAAAACTTGGACAAATTCGTGCTGGAGAACATTCCGATTATGGAACTATTACTCTACTGTTTCAAGATGATATTGGAGGTTTAGAAGTACAAACAACAATAGGAGAATGGATTGCAGCCCCAAAGATTGCTGATACCATATTAATTAATACAGGTGATTTGATGCAGCGTTGGACAAATAATATATTTTGTTCAACAAAACATCGAGTGGTAATTCCCGAGCTAGATAAAACAACATACTCCAGATATTCTGTGGCATTTTTCTGCCATCCTAATCATGATACAGAAATCGCTTGCATTGAAAGTTGTCAAAAAGATTTTTCACCCATTTATTCACCAATAACTGCCGGAGAATATCTTTTAAATCGTTTACAATCAACTTATTAAAGGAATGTCCGAATTTAGAATGCCCGAATTTAGAATGCCCGAATTAAAAAGGCCTCTATGCTGGAATTGGCATATGGTATGATACCCAAACCAATTGAAACACTGTTTGACCAAAAAATAAACAGGATACAACGGAACGGATTTATCCGTGGAAAGAAAAAAATTGTTTCCACTTGGGGGTGGCTATTCGAAATTCATCGCCGGGTACTTGATAACTGATAACTGATAACGCCGACGATGGAGAATTCTACCCAGATGACAGCGCCTTTGTGTCAGATTATCTTGAGATTATTTATTTTGAGATTTTGAGATTATTATTATTATTTTGAGATTTTGAAATTATTTTTCTATGAAAACCTACGATATTATTGTTATCGGCGCTGGGATTACAGGTGCTGCACTTAGCTACGAATTAATTACAAGAGGCTTTTCTGTACTTTTGTTAGAACAACATACTATACCGCAAAACGCGACTCGCTATAGTTATGGTGGTTTAGCTTTTTGGAGCGGCACTACACCTGTAACTCGTGAATTGTGTCAGCAGTCAAAAGAACTTTATAAAACCCTATCACAAGAGTTAAATACCGATATCCAATTGCGGGAAGTTGATTTATTATTAACTATTCCTCAAGATAATAATCCACAAGAAATTGCTGCATCTTACCAAGGTTTTGCCATACCTCCACAATTACTCAGCGTCGATGAAGCTTGTGAATTAGAACCTTTATTAAATAGGGAAGCAATTTCTGGTGCTTTAACTGTTAAACATGGGCATATTCATCCAGAGAAAACTGCACAAGCTTATATCAAAGCTTTTTTGTTGGCTGGGGGGAAGATGCAAATTAGTCAGGTTTTGGAATTACAACAAAAAGATCTATTAGTCAAAACAAAAACCGATACTTTTAATTGTAAAAATATTATCGTTTGTGCCGGTGGATTTAGCCGACAGTTACTTCAAACATCAGGTATTTCAATTCAACTCTATTTTACCCATGCAGAAATTATCAAAACTCCCCCTGTGGATTTGCAGTTACATACATTAATTATGCCAGGGAATCTTCAACGCCCTCAATTAGAAACTGAATCTACCAAACACGATCGATTATGGAATGAAAGCGAGAATCTACTTGGTTGGATTTTAGATGTGGGTGCGGTTCAATTTCAAGATGGTAGTTTACGTTTAGGACAAATTAGCTACGTTAATACAAATCCTCAAGCTGATGTAAATCATCTCAAAAATGAAGCCACATTACGAGATAATATCGGTAATCTATTACCTCAATTAAAAAATATATCAGGAATACCAAATCATTGTTTGGTCTCTTTTAGTAAAGATAACTTACCTTTAATTGGTACTGTTTCGCAAAATAGTAATATTTATATTTTTTCCGGTTTCAGTAATCCCTTAGTATTGATTCCACCTTTAGCACGCCGCTTTGCAAATTACTTAGCTGGCAATGAAGATAATATTATTCCGATATTTTCCCCTCAACGATTTATTAGTTAACGATTTTGTCGGTAGTGCCCATTTACCTCAAATTTCTGATCGAGTTGCTAGTACAGCATGGCGGAAATTAAGCAATCACTTCAAATTGCTTTAAAACGAAGGAAGAAATAAGAAGCAAGAAGACTGGCTAGTTCGGCGCGAGTCGCCCATTGCCAATATCATCCTACCATCTTGACGGCACACTCCGAACGCCCACCGTCACATCCCACCCTTAAAAGGAGTGGGCTTTGCTTGAATATTGTAAAAACACAAAAAAGTCCTCTCTACTCTGCCCAGACGGTTTAAATTCGCGCTCCTGCCTTCAAGCTAGCTACACGATAAGAACTTTAAACATTATCTAAATTTTGACAAACATAAAGGAGGGTGCGATCGCTATTTCAATCCGCCTTTTTGTTAACTTTTGTAAAATAAATAATTTTTTTTCCGAAAAATCCGGACATAAAATTGGAGTACGCAATTATTGGCGGTTACCCATAGTTTCAGTTAGATTCAACCGTATTTTCCTAAAGAATGGATGATATATGAACAGCCAGCAGTTTCTCAATAACAGCTAAACTGCAAATATTGACTAAAATGGCGGATAAAAACAAACAATGAGCTTAATTGTAGTTGCTTTAATAGCGGTTGTTATTGGTATATGTTGCGGTGCTGTTATCGTTTTAATGATAATCATCCAGCGTCGCCGTCAAAAGGTTGATAGTATGGTTTCTATTAACAATTTAGTTGGTCTTTATGGCACGGTAGAAGTTCCTTTTGATAGTAGTTGTAAGGGTAAAGTAAGGGTGAATATACCGGGACAAGGTTCGGTGGTTGATTATGTAGCCTGTACTGATGATTCTCAAGGTTTTCAGCCTGGAGATAGAGTTTTTATTGTACAAGTAAAGAGGAATCAATTATGGGTAATTAGTGAAAAGTCTCTGAATAATAATTAGTTAGAATAAATTAAATATAACTGATAAATAACAACTAAAAAGTAACAACTAACAACTAACGACTAACGACTAACGACTAACAACTAATAACTAATAACTAAAGAAATGAAAAATTTACAAATAGCGCAAGTAGAAACAAAATTACCGATTGAAATTCAGCAAAATCAATTGGGTGGACTTCTTGGAACTAGCTTACCAATTGCTTTGGGAATATTTGGTACGGTTTTAATAATCTGGTTTCTTAAATCTTGTTTGTGCGTTTGCAAACCTAATGAAGTATTAGTGATTTCTGGGCGTAAATGGAAGACAAAAGATGGGCAAGAAGTGGGATATCGGGTAATGTCTGGTGGAAGGGCAATTCGCATTCCCATCGTTGAGAAAGTTAGACGTATGGATGTAACCATTATGCCAGTACCAGTAGAAGTAAAAAACGCTTATTCTAAGGGAGGTACGCCATTAAATATTCAGGCGATCGCCAATGTAAAACTTTCGAGCAATCCCCAAATAATTGGTAATGCCATTGAAAGGTTTTTGAAAAGCGATCGCAATGAAATTTTACGAGTTGCAAGAGAAACTCTTGAGGGTAATTTACGGGGTGTTGTAGCGACTTTAACCCCGGAGCAAGTAAATGAAGATAGACTGCAATTTGCCGAAAGTATTACTTCTGATGTCAGTAGGGATTTAATGAAATTGGGATTGCAAATCGATACTTTAAAAATTCAAAGTGTTTCGGATAATGTAGATTATTTGAGTTCCATAGGGCGTAAGCGGATTGCCATGATTGTTAGAGATGCAGAAATTGCTGAATCAGAGGCTATTGGTGAAGCAGAAAGGGTAGAAGCAGAATGTCAGCAAGAAGCGGAAGTTGCTAAAACTCAAAATCGTATTGCAGTTTTAGAGAAGGAAAATGAACTGCGAGAAATCAAAGCTAAATTAGAACAACAAGCACGCTCGGAAGAAGAAGTTACTAATGCAGTAGTTAAGGAAAAACAGGCTTTCTTTGAACAAAAACTCCAACAATTACGTGCAGAATTAGAACGTTTACGTTTAGAAGCTGATGAAATATTACCAGCAAAAGCCCAGCAACAAGCCAAAGAATTACGTGCTAAAGGAAAAGCATCCGCAATTGCAGAAAATGCCAAAGCAGCAGCTTTAGTTAATGAAATGCTCGCTGAAGTTTGGCAAAAAACTGAATGTGATGTATCTGAATTATTTTTGATTCAGCAATTAGAAACTATCTTAAATGAAGCTGTCGAAATTCCTAAGCGACTTTACTTAGACAAAATTAATGTAGTAGATAGCGGTGATGGTAAATCTTTAGCTGGTTTAGTGAAAGTTTACCCAGCAATTCTCAATCAGTATCTTGAAAGCATCAATCAAACTTTAGGAATTGACGTAATCGGAACTCTTTCTGGCAAGAAGGGAGAAGGAGTTAAAAGTTAGGATTTAATAGTTAGGAATTAAAAAAATAAAATTTTAATTGAAGATAAAAATGATTACTATTATTAGTTTATTGTTAGGAATTTTCGGTTTTGGTTCGGCTGCTGGCTATTGGATAATTCGCTATTTTTATCATATTTGTCAGCCAAGTGAAGTACTTATTTTTGCTGGTGGTAAACATAAAACTGCTGATGGACAGGAAGTTGGATATCGTTTGGTAAAAGGTGGTAGCAGTATTCAAACTCCTTTGTTAGAACGTACTTTTCGTATGGATTTGGGTAACATAATTATTGACCTTGAGGTGAAGAATGCTTACTCTAAAGGTGGAATTCCTTTGAATGTGGAAGGAGTTGCTAATATCAAAATTGCTGGTGAAGAACCTACTATTCATAATGCAATTGAGAGATTATTAGGTAAAAGTCGTAAGGAAATTGAAAAATTAGCCAAGGAAACTTTAGAAGGAAATCTTCGGGGTGTTTTAGCTAGTTTAACCCCAGAACAAGTTAATGAAGATAAAATTGCTTTTGCTAAAAGTTTATTGGAAGAAGCCGAAGATGATTTAGAGAAGTTGGGTTTGATTTTAGATAGTTTACAAATTCAACAAATTTCTAGTAATACAGGATATCTCGAATCTATGGGAAGAAAACAACGGGCACAATTGTTGCGAGATTCCCGCATTGCTGAAGCCCAAACTGAGGCTCAATCAGAAATTTCTGCTTCTGAAAATGAGAAACTTGTAGCTTTAAAACGTATTGAACGAGATTTACAAGTTGCAAAAGCACAAGCAGAAAGAAGAGTTAGAGATGCTGTTACCAAACGAGTCGCAATAGTCGCTGAAGTTGAAGCTGAAGTTGGTGCAAATGTCGTTAAAACTCAAGCAGAAGTAGCAGTACAAAACGAACGTATTAAACAGGTTGAACAACAACTTATCGCCGATGTCATAGCACCAGCAGAAGCCGAATATCAAATGGCGATCGCTAAAGCAAAAGGTGATGCGGCAAGTATCATTGAAGATGGTAGAGCACAAGCTGATGGTGCTAAGAAGTTAGCGGAATCTTGGCAGAATGCTGGTACTAATGCCAAGGAAATCTTCTTATTACAAAAGTTTGATGTGCTGCTTAAGGCAATGGCTTCTACTATTCCAGAGTTGGAAATTGAGAAGGTAACTATAGTTGATGCCAACGGTAGCAATGCCACTAAAATGGCAGCTTTTATCGAACAACTCCGTCAAACTACTGGTTTAGATGTTCCCGAAATTATCCAAGGTTTTATGGATCGTCAATCGATTAAAAGTGCCGAAATTCCTACAGAAGTAAATCATGTTCCCAACATAAAGCATAGAAAATAGGCATATTACAGCACTTTGCAAATTGCAGGAGGTAGAGTACTTTATTTTAAAACTCTTGTGGTACGGGCATCTCTGCCCGTACAAATGTACTTCATAAAGATGAAATATGCTGTATCATTTTCAAAAAAGATTTTAGTATTTAGGCTTGCTCGGTTTTGGTTTAGCTTACAACAATAAATTCCAACCTTTCTGTTGATAGGTGTAAAAATTGCTTATTTTCCCAATAAATCTATTCTAAAATGCAAAAACTATAACTTTGGGAATGCTTTTTTACTACAAATCATATGAAACGCCGAGAAATTATCAAGAAAGCAGCTATTACAACCGCAACCGCTGCCACTACTGTTTCCTGTAGCCCTGGTGCTAATAGTGGAACTACTGCTGGTAGTTTACCTAATGTCCGCTGGCGTATGGCAACTAGTTGGCCCCAGTCTTTAATAATTTACAGCGGTCCGGAGACAATTGCCAAGCGTGTTAAGGAAATGACTGACGGGCGTTTTATCATTACTCCTTCTGTGGGTGGAGAATTAGTCGGTGCTACAGAAGTCCTTGATGCCGTACAAACAGGTTCGGTACAATGCGGACATACGGCAAGTTATTTTTATATTGGTAAAAACCCCGCTCTCGCTTTTGCTACTTCCATACCTTTTGGTTTAACTCCACAGCAACAAAATGCTTGGCTATATCACGGTGGGGGACAAAAAGCAATACAAGAAATTTATGATAATTTCAATATAGTTTATTTCCCTGCTGGTAATAGTGGAACCCAGATGGGAGGATGGTTTAAACGCGAGATTAATTCTGTTGCTGATTTAAAAGGATTAAAAATGCGGATTCCCGGATTGGGTGGCAAGGTAATGGCGCGTTTAGGTGTTAATGTACAAGTATTGCCGGGAGGAGAAATCTTTTTAGCCTTGGAAAGGGGTGCTATTGATGCAGCAGAATGGGTTGGCCCTTATGATGATGAGAAACTAGGTTTAAATAAAGCTGCAAAATTTTATTATTATCCCGGTTGGTGGGAACCTGGTTCAACTTTGGATGTATTAGTGAACCGTAGTGCTTGGGAAAAGTTACCGGATGAATACAAACAAGTTTTCAAAACCGCAGCTTATGAAGCCAATATAGATATGCTCGCCAGATATGAAGCTTTGAATGGAGAAGCATTAAGTAAATTAATTAAAGGTGGTACTAAATTAGTTGCTTACAGTGACGATATTTTACAAGCTGCACAAAAAGCTAGTGTTGAAGAGTTAGAAGATAGCGCCAGTAAAGATGCAACCTTTAAAAAGATTTACGAACAGTGGAAAGATTTTAGAGACAACCTTTATAACTGGAATCGCGTCAATGAGTTAACTTTTGCTAATTTTGTCACTAAAAAATAAATAATTGTGCATTGGTTATGGGAGTGAACCCCCATAGTAAATTAATAATAATGTAGAGACGTTGCACTGCAACGTCTCTTTAACAATAACCGATGATAAAGAAT
>DESS01000220.1:0-12493 GCA_002361335.1 Richelia sp. UBA3308 | reverse complement strand
TAGTTCTGCAGTACTACTCTAAACTAGATTGGGAAATGTGGGTTTAAAGCAGCCTTAGAATTATTTGCAGAAGGTATATTATTACCTATAGCGTGAGGAGGTAATAATGCCTAAAGTAACTGCTCAAGGAAAAACATTTGAATGTGAGTCTGGTAGTAATTTGCGTAAAGTACTACTAAAACACAATATTGAACTTTATAACGGTAATTCCAAAATCATTAACTGTAGAAGCATTGGCACTTGTGGTACTTGTGCGATCGCGGTGGAAGGGGAAGTCTCGGAACGAAATTGGAAGGAGAAAACAAGACTGGGGCTTCCTCCTCATTCTCCGGGTAATAATCTTCGCTTAGCTTGCCAAACTAAGGTTTTAGGAGATGTTCGTGTTAGTAAGTATGATGGTTTTTGGGGACAAGGTTCTGAAGTTATATGGACAGGATAAGTTTTTCGGAGGAGTAACGAGTATTCATATTATGTTGGTAATAACCGCCATAAAGGTAATATTGCTTATATAGTAAGTAATTTGCCGGACTTGATATTATGGGTGATTACAAGGACATCATATCACGCATCATTTATGATTTTTTGCACCATTATGGCAACTAGGAACCCAAAAACTGCATAATACAAAAACCCCAGGATATATACATAAATGTAACGCAGCAATCTTTCTTTATGTCAGTACAAAAACTAGCGTTATTGTAGTTTATATTTCTTGAGAGAATTTAGTTTATGTATTCTCGTTTAAAATTATTCAGTTTAATGTCCGTTAGCTTGATATTTTCACTGAGTCTTCCGGTATATGGGGAAACTCAATCACGGTTGTTGAATCAAAACATCTCTTCTTCCATCGCTCAAAACTCTACAGGAGAAGTAGATAAGCTATTTGAGGAAGGTGTGGAAGAATATCGTCGTGGGAAGTATCCTCAAGCGCTAAAAACTTATGAACGAGTGTTGACAATACGACGACAGCAAGGAGATAAAGCGGGAATTGCTCAAACTCTCAATAATATTGGGGAGGTTTACTTATCGTTAATCAAATATGACAAAGCTTTGGAAGTTTTACAGCAAGCTTTAGCTATTCGTCGTGAGATAAAAGATAGAAAAGGAGAGGGAGAAACTTTAGATAATCTTGGTTTCGTTTATCATGGAAAAAAGCAATATGACAAAGCTTTAAAAACTTTCCAACAAGCTTTAGTTATTCGCAAAGAAGTAAAAGATAGGGCTGGAGAAGGTAAAACTCTCAGTAATATTGGGAGAGTTTACATTTATGGCTTTCAGAAATATTCCCAAGCATTAGAAAATTTACAACAAGCTTTAGCAATACACAAAGAAGTAGGGGATAAATTCCAAACAGGAATTACACTGTTAAGAATAGGATTATTTTATAACGAAACGGAAGACTATACTCGTGCTTTGGAATGGTATGAGAAGGCGTTAGTTATGAATAGAGAGATTGGTAACCGTGCTGGTGAGGGCAAAAGTTTATTCTTTATAGGTAGAGCTTACATTGAGCAGAAAAAATACGAGAAAGCAATTGAATTTAACAACCAAGCATTACCCATGATTAGGGAGGCACAAATTAGACTATTAGAAGCTTTTAGTCTTCGTGATATAGGATATGCTTACAGTAACTTAATCAAATATGATAAATCAACTGAATTTTTTCAACAAGCATCATCTGTTTTTAGAAAACTAAAAAATAGAGAATCAGAAGCTTTTATTCTGCGGATGATAGGAAGTAATTATTCCTCTCAAAATAAATATGAACAAGCAATTAAGTCTTACGAACAAGCATTAGCTATTGCACGAGAAATAAATAATAAGCCACAAGAAGCTGAATTTCTGGGGTTAATGGCAGGAATTTATTCAGATTTAAACAAAAGAGACCGCTTCATTAAATTATATCAACAAGCATTCGCTATTCAAAGAGAACTTGATAATCCATCTGCTCAAGTTGTGATTTTAAATTTATTATTGGAGAATTATTCTATACAAGCAATGGCTTTATCTAAGAAAGTATTATCTGCTGAAGAGAAAGTAGAATACCATCGGTTTAGTGAGTTAGTGCAAGAAAGTTTAACTCTTGCCAGAAAACTGGAAAATAGAAAATTAGAAGCTAGAGCTTTAACCGCATTAGGAACCACTTACTTTGTTTTAAAAGATGATAAACAAGGAAACCAATTACTTGAGCAAGCAGTGAGCATTGCACGAGCAATAAATGACTTAGAAGCAGAATCAGACGCTTTAACAAATCTTTTAAATATTTACGTACTTCAAGGAAAAATTAGCAAAGAAATTGAAATAAAAATCAGAATTTCAGAAATAGCACGAGAACAAAATGATAAATTTAGTGAGTTAAGTATTTTAATAAATTTAGCTAGCGCTTATAATTCATTCTCAGAATATAAAAAAGCAATTAATACCAGCCAAGAAGTTTTAGCTTTATTGCCAAAAATTGAAATTAATAAAATACCTCCAGCTTTACACAGTAGGCTCTTAGAATTTGAAACTGAAGCACTAAGTATGTTGAGTTTTAGTTATATGGGGCTTGCTGAATATGACAAAGAAATCGAATTTGCACAACAAGCACTAACAAAAGCCCAAAGCCTGAATAAACCAGAGTTAGAAGCAAATATGTTGCTGCGTTTAGCTGGTGCATATAGTANNCTTAATACTAATGCTAAATTTTTCACTTTTCTACTATCTATTTTATAATGTCTTTATACGGTGATTTTCAATAATCCCCAAATGTAGTACTATAGTATCGTTTAAAAAATAATTTCCCAAAAGCTATTGAAGCTGCTCAGCAAGCCTTAACTATTGCCAGGAAAATTAAAGATTCCAAATTAGAAGCAAAGGCTTTAGGGAAATTGAGTCAGATTTATACAGAACAAGGAAATTATAATCAAGCCTTGGAATTCGCAAATCAAGTTTTACAAATTGCCCAAAATTTGCAGAACATCGAAATAAAAAGGAATGGTTTCAACTTACAATTTAGTATTTATGAGAAGCAAGGTAATTATCAAAAAGCACTAGAATTAGCACAAAAAAATCTAGCATTAGCACGTGAAAATAAATGGGTTATCGATGAAAGAAATGCATTGGGAAAAGTCAGTCAAATTTACACTTTATTAGGAGATACAACTAAAGCAATTGACAATGCAAACCAAGCTTTATCTATAGCACGTCAAACAAAACATCCTGTGTCTGAACAGCAAGCTTTAGCTCAATTAGGAAGAATATATCTGAATCAGGGAGAATACGATAAAACAATTGAATTAATGCAACAAGTCGTAAAAATAGCTGATAAAAAAGAATATTTGCTTGCTAAAGCAATGGGGACAAATATTTTGACTAAAGCCTATACAAGATTGGGAGAATATAACAAAGTTATTGCAGTTGCAGAACCAGAGATAACATTAATAATAAAAATAAATAACCGTGAAAAAGAAACAGAGTTACTGATTAATTTAGGTAATGCTTATGGATTTATTGGTGAATATACAAAATCGAAGGAATTAATTGAGCAAGGATTGAAAATCGGACGAGAATTAAAAAACCCCCGATTAGAATCAATTGCTTTGAACTATCTTGGCTCATACTATTCTTCAGTCAAAGATTATCAGAAAGCTTTGGAATTAACCCAAAAAAGTTTTAAAATTGCTCAAAAACTAAAAAGTCCACCTCTGTTAATTTCTCCTCAGTTTAGTTTAGGAGGTATTTACAGCAGCTTGGGAGATTATCAAAAAAGTCACGATTACTATCAACAAGCACTAACAATATCGCAAAAATTAAAAAACCGTCACAGTGAAGGTATTGCTTTATTAAATCTTGCTAACAACCACTTTGCTCAAGGTAAACCACAAAAAACAGTAGAATTATCCCAACAAGCTTTAACTATTTTCCAAGAAATTAAAGTTCCCCAATTACAAGCTTTTGCTCATCGGATGTTAAGTCTCGGTTATGGTAACTCGATGAATGATGCTAATGCTATGAAATCAGCCGAAAAGTTTTTAGAATTTTCTAGAAAAGTTGAAAATCCGGTATTTGAAAAAACTGCTCTTAACTTACTGGGAATGATTCATTATCAATTCGGTAGAAATCAAGAAGCAATTAAATCATATCAACAAGCACTAGCAATTCAAACTCCCGAAAATGTAACTGGTAGTGAATGGGGACTTTATGCTGGTTTAGGTAGAGTTTATCGCAAATTAAACCAACCATCAATTGCTATTGGTTATTACAAACAAGCAATCAACGGCATTGAAGAAATTCGTCGGGGAATAGAAGGTTTACCACCAGAATTACAAAACTCTTTCTTGGATGCGGTAGTTGATTTTCAAGGTACTAAAACAGCCGATATTTATCGTGAATTAGCAGAATTATTGATTGCTCAAGGAAGACAAGCAGAAGCAAGACAGGTATTAGATTTATTGAAAATCCAAGAAATTCGCGATTTTGCTGAAGGTAAAACCGATACAACCACAAAACCTCAAGTACCCCTAACTGATGAAGAAAAAGAGATTCAAACTAAAAGCGAGTCCATTATTGCTTTATCCAGACAGATTAGCGAATGCGATCGCACTAACTGCAAACAAAGAAGTCAACTTAACGATAGACTTACAGCATTACTAACTCAATTTAACCAAGACTTAAAAAAAATTAACAAAGAAATTAGCGATCGCATTTCTACCGATCCTAATACATTCCGTCCCGATAGTCCCAAAGCGGTGGAAATTGTCAAATCACAACCGGGTACCGTGATGATTTATCCGTTGGTGATGGAAGATAAACTTTGGTTGTTGCTGTATTCTGGTGATGCTGCGAAAAAGTTTGAAGTCAAAGTATCCCGTGAAAAATTAGGAACAACTGTCAAACAATTTCGTAAATTGATGGAAGAATGCGAAACACGTGCTTATTGTGGAACTGATCATATCGCGAAAATACAACCGGTTAGCGAAAAACTATATAACTGGTTAATTAAACCTTTGGAAGGGGAATTACAACAAAATAAAGTCAAAAATTTAGTATTTGCTCTCGATAGAGTCACCCGCTACGTTCCCATGAGTGCATTGTACGACGGTAAGCAATATTTAATCGAAAATTACACAATTCATAACGTACTATCAGCAGATTTAACAAACACTAGCGCTAGACTTCCTACAAAAATTCAAGATACAAAAGTGTTAGCAATGGGAGTGTCAGAGGCTGTGGGTGGTTTCTTAGCGTTAAATAACGTACCCCGAGAAGTAGATAATATTGTTAGAAGCACTAAAAGAGATAAAGGAGTGTATCCAGGAAAAGAATATCTCAACCAATCCTTTGATTATAAAACCTTGCGAGATAATCTTATAGGTAAAAATATTTTACACCTGGCGACTCATGGGAAATTTGTTCCCGGAAGGAAAAAATCATCATACTTACTATTAGGAAATGGTGACAAACTCGTAATACCTCAAATACAAACCTTAGCAGGATTGAGTAATATTCATTTGGTAGTACTTTCCGCTTGTCAAACAGCACTCGCAAACTCACATCAAGACGGTGTTGAAATAGCAAGCTTGGCTTATTCTTTTATGAATAAAGGAGCAAAATCTGTCATCGCTTCATTGTGGCAAGTAGCTGATAATAGCACCAGCACCTTGATGCAAAATTTCTACAAAAATCTTGCCAAAAATAAACAAAAAATTACCAAAGCTGAAGCCATGCGTTTAGCACAATTACAATTACTCTATAACAAAGATGTGACTGTAGATGATATTAAAAAAGTCAGGGGTATAGATGTAGAACCAACATCACCATCATCCGGTAAAAAATCGGAATCAAAAACCTTTGCTCATCCTTATTATTGGGCACCGTTTGTATTAATTGGGAATGGGTTGTAAATTTTTATGAATAATTGCAGAAAATGTCATACCGCCTTCAGACTATAAGTCTGGGGCTACATTTACAAAACCCACCTGAGCGGGTTACAAGAATCTTAGCCTGGCTTCGGCAGGCTTCCTAACTGTAGCGATACCCTTATAGGGTATTGCCACCAAAATAAAACAATTATCCACCTTATGAATTCGGATTTCAATCTTAAAATTCAATTAATCGAAAAAACTTGTTTATTTGAACTTACTTGGGGTGAAGGTCAACAAATTAACGCTTCCTTAACTTATCCTCAAAGTATTGTTAATCTTTATCATCAATGGCAGCAATGTTATCTTAAATTTTATAAAAATTCATTCAGAGGAAAAGTAGCGGAAATTGGAACTATAGCACCACCTCCCATTGATTGGCGTGCTAAATTAGTGGAAGCAGAAACAAAGTTTTTATCTGAATTTCGTCACTGGTTACGCAGTGCTGAACTATATAAAATACGTTCTAAAATAGCGAATAATAGTAATCAAACAGAATCTCAATTACCAGATAGCAAAACAAATATTTTTATCACCTGTAATTCTTTAGAATTAGAAAAATTACCTTGGGAAGCATGGGATATTGGTAATGAATTTGCGATTAATTATGATATTCGGATTGTTCGTAAACCTATAAATATTAATCAACCAACTGTAAATACTATTCGTCAGCGTAAAGCGAGAATTTTAGCAATTTTGGGTGATGATACTGGTTTGGGATTTGAATCTGAAAAAAAAGCTTTGGATTCATTAAAAAAACTTGTTGATGTTAAATTTGTTGGTTGGGAACCAGGGAAAGATATTAATCAATTAAAACAGGAAATTGTAGAGGCTCTTTCCGATAAAATTGGTTGGGATATTTTGTTTTTTGCCGGACATAGTAATGAAACTAATTTGACTGGTGGAGAAATTTTTATCGCTCCAAATACTAGTTTATATCTGAATGAAATTGTTCAACCTTTAACTATTGCTAAACAAAATGGTTTGCAGGTAGCAATTTTTAATTCCTGTAGTGGATTGAGTATCGCTAATAAACTGGTGGATTTGGGATTATCTCAAGTAGCAATTATGCGAGAACCAATTCACAATCAGATTGCCGTTGAATTTTTCATCCAATTTTCTCAAGCTTTAGCAGAATATAAAGACATTCATCAATGTTTACTCATAGCTAGGGAATATTTACAACAAAAAAATTATCTTTATCCCAGTTCCTATCTTGTTCCTTCATTATTTCGTCATCCAGCAGCATCTTTATTTCGTATTGAGCCTTCGGGATTTAAACAATTTATCAAAAATATTCAACCCACAGCTTTAGAAATTGCAGTCATTTCCATTTTAGGATTAATTAGTTGGCAACTTCCCCTTCAAACTTGGTTATTAGAAAGACGAGTTTTAACACAAGCAGTATATCGCCAGCTCACAAATCAAACTTACGCTAAAACAACTCCCCCAGTCTTACTCGTAGAAATAGACAACGAATCGATTAATAAAGCTGGAATTTCCAACCCCCGACCAATAAACCGCGATTATATGGCGCGAATTGTTGATAAACTAGTAGAATTAAAAGCGCCCATTGTCGGTATTGACTATTTACTTGATAGACCAAATAAAAGCGATCGCAATCTATCAAACTCCATCAAATCCGGGTTAATTTCATCTCAACCCACAAACTTCGTATTCGCTACAACCAGAGATAACAACGGTAAATGGTTAAGGATAAATCCTCAAATCGCAACCGATAACTGGAGTCTATTTGGAGAGATTGAGGTTTTACCGGGATGGTATATGCAGCTATTACCCAGTTCCAATGATAATCCTAAACCCAGACCTTTTGCTGCTCTTTTAGCTCTTTCTCAAAAATTACAGCAATTACCCAAATCACCGCAACCGAAACTCGAAAGTAAACAACAATTTTGGCAGATAGTAAATACATACATCAATAATGATGCTAATAACAGGACAATTCTGAAATCAAAACGGACACGTCTGCAACCATTGACAGCATTTAGTTATTATCTGAGTCAAATGTGGCTGCATCCCATCGTTGATTTTTCCATTCCTCCCAAACAAGTTTATCAAACAATCCCGGCATGGAAATTATTAGAAAAAAATTTTTCTACCCCCTCTACCCCCTCTTCCCCATCTCCCCATCCCATAATTATCATTGCTCCTGGTGGATATGGAGAAGCAGGAACTGGAAAAGATAATGAAGATAACTTCAAGCTACCTGCTGGAATGCGTTATTGGAGAAATCAAGATAATCCCGATAATACTCGTGGAGTGCTCACAGGTGGTAAAGTTCATGCATATATGACGCATCATTACCTGAAAAACAGAATGGTTGTACCAATTCCCGATTTATGGATGATTGGTTTAGCAATAATTATAGGTAAAATTACATCATTGTACCTCAGTAATAATCCGGAACAAATCCGCAGAAATTTGATTCTAATAACTATCAGTTACGCCATAATTTCACTAATTAGTTTACAGCTTTATATTTCCTCCGCAGCAATTCTTTTACCTTGGTTGTTACCGACAATTACTTTTTGGTTTTACGTTGTACATGCTTTGACTGAAAAAAAGGCTTAATCAATGAATCAAATAAAATCAAAGTTACGCAGTTCAATTTTATCAGCAACAGCTTTCATCAGTTTATTTTCCTTAATTACTCAACCAATTTACGCTCAAAAAATTTCACTGAACACAGCTTTTTGGAATAAGATATTTAAACCCATCAAAGATCCAGAACCCCCAATAGAGCCGAAAATAGGTGGTTCTCGTCCTGGGGAAGCAATACCAATATGTTTAATTTCCCCAGACGTACCTACTCAAACTCGAATAATTTGGAATACCAAACCATTCTTTCTCTGGAAAGGTAATATTAAGAAAATAGCAGTAGGAATTCCCGGTAGTCAAGAATATCTCAAAACTCAAATTGTCACCGGAATTCAAAATATAAATTATACAGGTCAAGCATTAGAACCCGGTAAGACATATAGATTGTTCATTTTCTTAAGCGAACTTAAAAACGCTTCTCCAACAAAATTCATTCCCTTCAAAATCATGGAAGCACCACAGCGAAATCGTATTGATGGGGAATTGAAACTTTTAGAAAGATTGGAGAAAAATCAAGGTGCAAATTCAGAAACAATAGCACAGAAAAAAGCCGAATATTTCGCTGATAAAGGATTATGGATGGATACTTTACAACAAGCTTATTCTGTTCCCAATCCTTCACCAGAGTTGTCGCAGATTCTTAAAGATATTCCTAATCAATTGTGCAAATAAAAGAGAATAGGGGATAAAAAATATCGATGTAGAGACGTAGCAGTGCTACGTCTTTTTTATTGCGAAACCCCATTTTTGCATATCCTCCACATCACCCAGATATATAAAAAAATAGGGAAGCGAAATTAAATTTATTTAATTGTTTAAGTATTTAATTTCAAAACTGCATACCCCCGAAACACCGAGAAATATAAATTAATAGAACACCACACAGGACTTGTAAAGCAAGTACATCTACCTTAAATTTCGATTGTTCATTAATCAATTTTGGTTTGGTTAAATATTAGTTGTGCTGCATCTTTTTTTGCATAATCTTCAAAGGCTCAAAGAGAGATATATATAGGAACAGCCAGAAGATAATCCATACTTTTTATTGGTTCAAAAATAAGTAAATTCTCCATTAGTACGCGCCGTTTGCGATTGGTAACGAGTCTGTAAATAAACCCTACCAAGTATTTATTCGGAGCAAAAATGAAAGCATTAAAATTAACAGTCGCTACATTAGTATTGGCAGTAACAGCTTGTAGTCCCAAAACTAATCTCAGTAAACCAAATACACCGTCACCCGCAACCGAATCTAAGTCACAGCAAGATGGGGTAAACAATAAAGAGGCTGAAAAATATTTTAATAGTGGTATCTCTCGATTCAAGCAAGGAGATTATCAAGGAGCGATTGTTGATTTCAGCAAAGCTATTGAAGTTAATCCTAGCTATGCTAATGCTTACTATAACCGGGGTTTTACTCGTGTTCAGTCAAAAGATTATCAAGGGGCATTTGCTGATTTTACCAAAGCTATAGAAATTAATCCTAACTATGCCAAAGCCTACATTAACCGGGGTAGTACTCGTATTAAGTTAAAAGATTATCAAGGAGCATTTGCTGATTTGACCAAAGCTATAGAAATTAATCCTAACTATGCCGAAGCCTACAATAACCGGGGTGCTGCTCGTGCTGAATTAAAAGATTATCAAGGAGCAATATCTGACTCTACCAAAGCTATCGAAATTAATCCTAACTATGCTGATGCTTACTATAACCGGGGTATTGATCGTGCAAATTTACAAGATTATCAAGGAGCCATTGCCGATTTACAAAAATCAGCGGAACTATTTGAAAAACAAGGCAGAAAAGCTCAAGCCCAAAAAGTGCTTCAGATAATTACCAGATTGAAAAATCTATAGACTACTAAAATTCATCACAATACTGTCTCTGCTCAATAAATCCCACAGATAGAGACAGTATTGAAAACCATCATCACCAATAACCAATAGTTCATATGTCTAATTCATCAAAGAATACTAAATCTCAGAAACCCGGATGCTGGAGTTATTTAGGATACTTAATCCTATTTTTCATTTTCGGTCAATGCTCTTTCACTCAAACAGTCACTCAAACAGGTAATTTAGCTACAGAACAAAAGCTCTCTCTAGAAAAAGAAGCCCAACGAGTTCGTTCTTACATTAGAGAAGACTGTCCCAAAAGTTCAGTATTAGACAGTATTCAGGAAAATTTTAATATTGCAAATTTCTGTTCTCGGATGAATGACAAATATAAAAGAGCTAAACAAATTAGTCTAGTTAGTTCAAAATGTAAATCCACGACTAGATATTTTATTAAAAGTTCGACTCAATGTCATTTAGATTATCGACTTAGTCTTGATAATGGAGAATCGATTCTAGAAAGATTCTCATGGGAAGTAAAAGGAAATAAATACACTCTTGTAAATATTTCTTGGGTATCTTCTAATTAACTCTTCGCTCTCTTGAACTTACAGATAAATTCATGTAGAGACGTAGTAGTCCTACGTCTTTTTCAATTGCTGGACTAATCGATTTGTGTTTTTTTGCATAACCCTCATAACAGCCAGATATATAAATATATAGTTACCAAATTACTGGTGATGCATAGGTCACTTAATCATCGTCAAGGTGCATTTACCGGCAGAATACAGCTAAATTCTGCCTTTCTTAACCATCCGAACAATATTCAAAGAGGAAGGAATTATGAATCAAAAATTTTTCGTAGTTGATAGTCAACAGTTATGGCTGAATGAAACAGTTCAAATATTGCGATCGCAATATCCCCAAGCTGAAGTTATCACAGCTACAAATACTATCGATTTTCTAAATCAATTATCAACATATCAACCCGATTTAGTTGTGATAGATATTTCAATAGCAGAAAAACCTGGAGAAATACCGTCAGTTAATACGGGTATCCAGCTTTTGAAAAAAATCATGCTCAATTATCCCCAATTAAATATTGTTGTTCAAAGTGCCCATATTAAAAAATTAGTACGAATAAAACCAGAAATTGATGCACGAATAGGGGGTTTTACCGTAGCTGATAAAAGTTTTTCTACTGCTGAATTTTTGCGAAGAGTTGAATGGAGTTTGCAGGGATTAGTTAATACTAAAGATATTCCGTATATAAATTCAGCATCGCAAGTCAAACCAGAGTGGTTGAGATTGTTGGATTTAGCTTTTGGGGAAGGATTACAAGATAGAATTATAGCCCGAGAATTTTTTGTCTCCGAACGAATGGTAAGGCATTATTGGCTTGGGTTACAAGAAGCTTTAGATATTGATTGTGATGAGTTGAAAAATCAAGGCAAGAATTTACGAATCGTCACTCAAATCCGCGCTCGGGAAGTGGGGTTGATTGATTGATACAAAAACTACATACCCTCCACACCCGTGATATATATACTATATAATAACTATCAATAACAGTAAAAACACGTATGGTAACCGATAATAAATCTCAAAAAATCCCCTTTCATCAAGCTTTGACAAAGCGTGCAGTTGTATTCTTTGTTACTTTATTTGTATTATCCGAATCAAGTGCAGTTAGTGCAGGCAATTATGGGTTAAAAATTGTCCAAAAGCTAGAAACAACGCAGCAAAATAATACCCATGCCGAAGCAGCAAAATTAACAAACGAAGGATTGCAATTATTTAAGCAAGGAACCGCAGAATCACTTACAAAAGCTAGAGAAAAATGGCAAGCAGCTTTGATTTTGTGGGAAAAATTGGAGGATAAGTCATGGCAAGCTTTTACTCTAGTTTTTATTGGTGTAACCTACGACAATTTAGGAGAAAAACAAAAGGCACTTTTCTATTACAACCAAGCCTTACCTTTACATCGTGCAGAGGGTGATAGGGGTGGAGAAGCTAGAATAGTTAATAATATTGGTGCAGTCTACTCCGCTTTAGGAGAACCACAAAAGGCACTTTCGTTTTTCAACCAAGCTTTACCTTTATATCGTGCAGTGAGTGATAAAAGTGGGGAAGCTACA
>DESS01000182.1:9736-28661 GCA_002361335.1 Richelia sp. UBA3308 | reverse complement strand
GGAATTGGGATGGGGTATAATGCTCAACCCAATTCCTCCACTGTCTTGTGCCGCTTGTTTTAAACCCATATGTTTAGTTAAATTTAAATTAGTGATAAATTTAACAAACTATCGAAAAGTATAATATTGCATAATTATGCATAAAAAAAAGAGCGAGGAACCACAATTAACCGCAAACTCCTCACTCTTTTTTTGAAAATAGGATTTATATCGAAGGCAAAGAATTTTGAACTATGCCCGATGCCCTATGGCCAATGCCCCAATATTATCTCTTAAGCAGTAAATAG
Source organism: Richelia sp. UBA3308 (assembly GCA_002361335.1). Classification (GTDB taxonomy): domain Bacteria; phylum Cyanobacteriota; class Cyanobacteriia; order Cyanobacteriales; family Nostocaceae; genus Rivularia. The sequence continues at coordinate 28,374 of DESS01000182.1, read as the reverse complement.
TATAAAGTTCCATTACCACCTGTAACCCCAGCTCTATCCCCCGCGACTTTTCCAGTACCCATGAAGTAATCCACTCTTCCTGGTGTTTTAATAGCGCTACCTGTATCTTGATCTAGTACGAATCTACTAACTAGACGATATTCTAGCTTTCCATTAGATGCAACATAAGGGAATCTTGTGTTTACTAGAGCTAAGGCACCAGGAGGCATTAAAGATTTATCTGTAGCAATAGAACGCTCAGGCGTTACTGGTACCCCGATACTACCAGTAGCAGGTGTATTGCCTTTATCTCTAAAGAAAATAAACCGTTCCCAACGAGGTAGATAATCATCCATAGCGCTAGGGTTTCGCTGGAAAAAGTTGATAATGCCCGGCATTGTCGTTTGTTTCTGGGTGATTTTTCCGTCTTTAAGTAATGCTTTGCCGATACTTGTCCAAGGATAATCGGTTCCGTTAGCATAACCAACACCTGTAACAGTACCATCGGTTAACTTGAGCTTAGCGGAACCTTGAATATGAATTAAATATGCATCAAAGCGATCGCGAAACCAAAATAGTTCTAAACCACTTAAGGGGCTATCTTTACCTAGTAAACCATCTTTCCCTTCGAGTTCTATCCGTTTGGGATGTGGTTTTTGCCATTGATCGAAGTCGGGTGGTAATCGATAAATAGGGTATTTATACTCTTGGGTGCGAACGCGACTTGCTTCGTAAACTGGCTCATAGTATGCGGTAAATTTAACAGTACCCTTGCCGTCGTTACCAACTGACTTGTAAAACCTAAATTCCCGTCGAACTGCTGCTTGTAATTGTGCTGGGGATTTGGATGTACGTACCAATTGGCGGAAACGTAATAAACTACGACGCACGCGGTTCAAGGTAATTCCCCTAACGGGATAATTTTGATAAATTTTAGCTGCACTAGGAGCTTGCAGGTAACGTAAACTATTGTCAATAGACTCAATTAACGCCCAGCGATCGCCTGGTTTACCTTTGCCTTTTCCGCCCCAAAAGAGTTGCTCATCCCAACCCAAGCAGGCACGTTTAGGGGTGCATTTATTGGACAAATTAATCGGTTTTAATACTCGACTCGCCGGAGTCATCCTCCGTGGCCGTTGGGGTACTCTTTTAGGAATGGTTGGTATAATAACCTGAGCGACAACTGAAGGCACTGGACTAACAAAGGCAATTCCCAGGCTCAAAGAAAACAAAGCAAGGGTTTTTCTCATGATTTATGTAAATCTTTCAACACTAGAACTAAAAATTGGTTCAACCCGAATTGCAACAACCTTCTGGGGACGAATTACCATGTATTCGCCCGAAATATTTTTAATTGGCACGTTTATAAAGTCATGAGAAGCAGCCTTGGGCATAAGTTCGCCACTGTACCACTTCTGAAACTCTTGAATTGTCGGAAAACGCACTTCTTCCCGGTGTCCACTTTCCATTAACAGGTATACTGCGAATTCACTTGCACTTCTAGGCATAACTTTTGCATCATTTGAAACACATTCATCACATTGTTAACCCACCTGTTACCCTAATGAAAAGGGGAAAAAGCCGGATATTCATGCATTGCGATTCGCATTTGCTTTTTTGGGTAAGAGTAAGGCATCGTAATTATCAATTCTTTTTTAGCGATTATTACTATTAGTTCTAATTAGCACTTATGAATTGAAAACTACGAATTATTTCGGATCTACTTTACTCCACTAGGAGGAACCTTAATCTTTCCCCTATGACGCAACATATCTGAAAAACTGTTCCCCACACTCTATTGATTTCATCGATTTTCCCAGTTTTATCAAAAAAAATACAGGTGTTAAGTAACACTTATATAGGATGCGTATTTTGTTTAGAACTTATTTTATAACTTGTAGGTCTATGTTGAACTGCTGATGACGAGTGTTAATTTCTTAGAGTTCCTATGAATATATTAGGAATGGCCGCAACTGGTATATTTTTCTTTAGTGGTGCTTGTACACTGACTGATTGTTAACGTAATAATAAGGCTGCGGACTGTACGGCACCACCCTCCTCTTGTGACAATTGCCTAAGTCCTGTATATAATTTATAAACTAAAAACTTATAAACTAAAAACATAGATTGTTGGATGGCAATATTTCATATCGTATTTTTGTCCTACTGTTGCTATGTTAGCAATCTAAATTTTTGAGATATGATACTTACTTGCTATTGTCTAAAATGTCAAGATAAATTAATTACTTTTTATTTACTTTATCATAGAAAAATACCTATTATTAACTTTTATTTAACACTTCTAACTAAAGTTTAATTGAAGATTAGTTTAAGTAATAAATAAGTTAAATTACGGTATATGGTATTAGATTATCGGTGATATTCTATCTGGGAAATTGTATATTTTGATGTCTAATGCTATAGGTCAGGGAATGGTGGGAAAACTAAAAAAACTATTAAAAATAAAAAACTCAATTATATAGAGGTTAAGCATAAATAAAGCCATTTCACAATTCAATATTTAGCAAATAATCCAGGAAACTTTGATTTAAATTTAGATGAATTTCTGACTTTCTATTAAAAAAAAGAAAATATGTACAAAGGTAGATGCAATCCTGACCCAAGGGTAACATATCATACGATTGGAAATGCATATACCATTCGTCAGAACTAGAAAAATTACCGCCGCAGCGTAGATGTGGCGAGCAAATAATCGATGTCCTACATTAACCACTTACGCCAAAACAATTCAAGTCAAGATATAGTGCATTCACAATTTATAAAATTTGCACGTGTATTAGTATCGTTTATCGTTGTTTCAATTCTGATAGTAACAGGGTGGTTAGTTACTGGGGATGAAAAATTCCTAGGATTTGATTCGTCTTTGATAATTGCTTGTGAAGCTGTAGTAACAATTACAATTCTGGCAATATTGATTTGGAAAGCAACGAAAATAATTGAAGGTGCTTGCACTCAGCACGATAAAGCAATAAATGCACTCAAAGAGAATGAAGCAAAGTTTAGAAATTTTGTAGATACAAGCCTTGTCGGTATTATAGAAGTGAATGAGGATGGTAATATTTGTGCGGCGAACAATGAATTTCTAAGGATAACAGGTTACAAGCATTCTTGTTTGCGACTGGGGAAATTAAATTGGTTTAAGATTACGCCCTCAGAATACAAAGATACAGATAAACAACATTTTTTTGACGCTAAAGATGTTGGAAATTGCACCCGTTACGAAAAAGAATTAATTTGTGCTGATGGTAGGCAAGTTAGAGTTAAAGTAGGCTGTACCTGCACTAAAGAAAAAGCTAAACCAAATACGTATATTATCAATGTTACCGAATGCAATTCTATAGAACAAAACCTGAATTACCTTTATCATTGGTTAGAACATCTACTTGATATGATGCCAGCACCGCTGTTGTTAATTGAACCGGGAACAGCGAAAGTAATATTTGCCAATAAAGCATCTGACGAAATGGCAGGCGGTAAATTTAAAGAGGCACAATCTCAAGAAGAGCATAGCAAATTTTACCGTTTTACCAATGAGTCGGGGAAAGTTATTAGCAATGAATTTGCACCCCTGATACGAGTTGCACTTGGTGAAAGACTTGAAGGGGTTGAGGTTAACTGGCTAGAAGGAGACAATGTTCGTCCAATACGAATATTTGCAGATACTTTACCGCCAATGTTCGGTTATCCGGCTACTTGTGTTGTTTTATTTCAAGATATCAGTAACCTCAAGCATTTAGAAACATCTTTAAGCTTGAATCGCCATCGGCTTGAATTATTATCTGAGACAACTCAAGATTTAATATCTTCCGAACAGCCAGAGGAATTAATCGAAATTTTGTATAGTGAAATTGCCCAAGAATTAGGTTTAGATTGCTACCTGTATTATTTGGTTGATAGTAATTCTCAAGGAATACAATTAAGTTCCTATAGGGGAATTGCTCCTTCGAGTGCAAAAGATTTTCAGTGGCAAAAATTTGGTCAAGGAATTAGCGGTACTGTAGCTGCCAACCGTATTGCAGTCAAGATGGAAAATCTAGGGCAATGCAATAACCCAAACACAGAATTTATTCGTAGTAATGGTATTTTAGCCTACTACTGTTGTCCGTTGATCGCTCAAGGAGAGCTTTTAGGTACGATTAGCTTTGGTAGCCGCACTCGTTCGGACTTTGCTTGTTATGAAATAGTTATAATGCAAGCAGTCTGTAATCAAATCGCGATCGCAATTCAACGGGCTAACTTAATAAATTCCCTAAACTGTGCAAATCGTATTAAAGATGAATTCTTGGCTATTTTATCTCACGAATTGCGATCGCCATTGAATAGCATTTTGGGATGGGCGCAGTATTTACGAGTTCGCAAGCTCGACGAAAGCACTACATCACGGGCTTTAGAAACTATAGAGCGTAATAGTAGAGAACTTCACAACCTAATCGAACAATTGCTAGACATGTCGCGGACAATTCAAGGTAATATGCAATTAAATATCCGCGATTGTAATTTAGTTTTAATAATTGTCGAAGTTATTCAAAATTTGCGCTCGGCAAGTCTTGCTAAGCAAATAGAAATAAAGTTATCAGTTGACAAAGGTTTTGTAGTAGATGAAATAATAGAGAAGGCAGTGATCAAAGACTATGAACAGCCCCTAAATTATATTGCATCTCTAAATACAATTGTTGGTTCCCATGAAGCCATACTGAAAAATACCCATTACTTAGTTAAAGGCGATACTCAGCGTTTAAGACAAGTAATTTGGAATTTACTTTCCAATGCCATTAAATTTACATCTTGTGGCGGTTGTATAGAGATACGCTTATTAGAAGAGAAGGTAGGCGTTACTTCATCATCATATGCTGTGATTCAAGTCAGCGATACAGGAATAGGTATAAATTCAGAATTTCTTCCTTATGTTTTTGACCGTTTTCGTCAGGGTGATAGTTCCAACGGCAGAACCCATAATGGATTAGGATTAGGATTAGCAACTGTACGTCATATGGTAGAATTACATGGTGGTAGGGTTTATGTTGAAAGTCCAGGAGAAAATCAAGGTTCAACCTTTACAGTGAAATTACCATTGATTGGGTCAACGCGATCGCAATCGGCGAAAACAAAATGTCAAGGTAAATTTGTAGTTATTAATCAATAATTTTAATAATGCAGGATCAACTTGACAAAGCTCGCCAAGTTCTAGGGCCTACAATACCATCTACTGTTAAACCTCGGCGACTTTGAAAAGCTTTAACAGCTGTTTCTGTTAGCACACCAAAATCACCGTCAATTCTAATGGGATAGCGCTTGGAAACTAAAAGTCGTTGCAAAACTCTCACAGCACTACCTCTGTCGCCGAAACGTAAAGTAGGTAGTCGATTCACGGAAGTTGTTTGCAATATCATTGGTAGTTGTTGATTGATTTTTTGTTGCATTACAAATTATTTTTTAAACCTTATCTTGATAATCAAGCAATTGCCTCTGTGTGCGAATAGCCTTAATAGTTACCAAAGTTTTCTTCAATAATGACTTCAACAATTAATTGATAATATCCTATTTTATAAAAACCACAGATAAAAATATACCTGTGGTTATTTCACGCTCCTTGAACTACGATTTCATATCTATAGCGTAATAAGATGGGCGATAGATTTACAGTACCCGCTGGGGGGAGATTGAGATGGGGGGATGGAAGGGGAAAAGGAAGGGGACAAGGGGAGAAGGAGACAAGGGGACAAGGGGAGATGGGAAAATGACCTATTTAGCAATTCCCTTCGGCCCAATTCCCTTCGGCCCAATTCCCAATACCCTATTAATAATTTTTATCAACCAATGCCTTCAATAACTGGATGGAAGAAGAATGCAAATCCTAATACAGCATAGGTTGCTAACAATAAAGTACCTTCTAACCAGTTTGATTTTCCATCAGAACTAATGCTATTTGCTATCAATACTGAAGCCGCAACAGCTACTAGTTCAAAGGGATGGAAATCTAAATCCATTGGTTTTCCTAATATTTTGCCAATTATTACTAATAGGGGAGCAACAAATAAAGCTATCTGCAAAGTAGAACCTACGGCTACGGTAACAGAAAGATCCATTTTATCTTTCATTGCGACAGTAACGGCTGTGGCGTGTTCTGCGGCGTTACCAATGATGGGTACTACTACTACCCCTGTAAATAATGCTGTTAAACCAAGTTCAGATGTAGCTGTTTCTAAAGAATCTACTAATAGTTCTGATTCAAAGGCTATAAAAACGGTGCATATAAGTAATACCCCAATCCAAAGAGGAAGATTTGGTTTATTTTCCGAATGTGTTGTCGGATTTTTTTCTGCCACACCTATATCATATAAATAGGAGTGAGTTTTCATTGAAAATAATAAAGTCAAGAAGTAGACAATGATTAAAACTACAGCTACAGCAAGGGAAAGATTTTGCAAAGTTATTTGGCTAATTCCTTCTGAGGTATAATTGACTGCTGTGGGAACCAAAATTGCAATTACCGCCAAATTCATCGCAGCGGCATTCATCCGGGCGATTAATGATTGAAATGTTTGTTCTTTATAACGGATTCCCCCCAAAAACATGGAAAGCCCCATTACTAGGAGTAAGTTACCAATAATCGAACCCGTGATACTGGCTTTTACTACGTTTACATAACCAGCCCTGAGGGCAATAAAGGCAATAATCAATTCTGTTGCATTACCAAAGGTAGCATTTAGTAAACCCCCAAGGTTAGGTCCTACTACTACAGCAATTTCTTCAGTGGCTGTACCTAGCCAAGCTGCTAAGGGGATTATTGCCACTCCAGAGGCAATAAATATTAATAAATCTCCCCATTCCAGAAACTTCGCTCCTAGAGAAACGGGAATAAAAGCTAACAGAACCAAAAATATAATTCTTTTTACAGACATTTGTCACCTGAAGTTGACGTGGGTTAGTTGCCGTAAGTCTTTTGTAATAAGGACTTTTATCTAAAGAAACAGTAAACTTCGCGCAAACCGGGAAGCAACCGCATCAATACAAGATTAATCTGTTCCTTCTTGTTCAATCATCAATGCCTGAGAATTACTTAATTTAATATATTAAATATATTAAATAATAAGATTCAGAACACCAGACTCCAAGGTAGAGAACCACCCTGTGTTAAGGGGTTTCCGAAATATTCCTGTTTTGATTATTTCTCCGGATATATAAAATAAGATTACGTTTTACGTAGTATAAGCAATCTTTCTTTGCAAAATTCAAAAAAGACGCATTATATTCTATACTAAAAATAAGTTTTAATGTATTAAGAGAGAATTAAAATTTTCCCGCTTGATAAAGGGGCTACAATTTCTCCGTGGTTATAGGCAGGCTATTTCCTAGGGAAACCCGACTCCTGCCATTAATCAGTTACAAGCTTGTAGCCCGAGCGGCATCTTCGTGAAACTTGCCTATCCATTAATGATAAGCTCCATCTCGGGAAAATTTTTTGAGCAAAACTCATTTTTCTCATAGTTTGTAAAAGAACTTCCTTGATAAAACCTCTGGCTGGCATCTAGTATAAATTTTGATGCATATGCCATTTCGACAGCGCTTAAACAAAAGAAAAATTGGATTATTTGTGTAAAATTTTTATCTAAAATTTCGCAAAAAACGGAAGGCAAGAACAAGGAATTGATATGTTTCGGCGCAATTGCAAGTTTACCTATTAAAGGAATAACTCTAGATGACTTCTGCTGCTGAGTTACCAACTTCTGTTGGTGTAAATATAGTTCAAAATGGAAATACCTCCTGCTGCGATCCCTTGAAAACAGCTACAGGGGTTTACGTAACGGTACATGGTCATTTCTACCAGCCACCACGGGAAAATCCCTATTTAAACGCCATTGAGCGTCAACCCGGAGCTGCACCATTTCACGATTGGAACGAACGAATTCATCACGAATGCTATCGTCCAAATGCCTTTGCCAGAATCTTAAACGAGCATGGTGAAGTGGTGGGGATCGTGAATAATTTCGAGTATATGAGCTTTAATATAGGTCCCACCTTGATGTCATGGTTGCAAAACTACGATATTGACGTATATCAGCGAATTATTGAGGCAGATAGAAAAAGTTGCCAGCGTTTGAACGGTCATGGTAACGCGATCGCGCAAGTATACAATCACATTATTATGCCCTTGGCGAGCGAGCGCGATAAGTATTCGCAAATTCGCTGGGGTAAAGCTGATTTCCGTTCCCGATTTGGACGCGATCCCGAAGGAATGTGGTTGGCTGAATGTGGAGTTGATTATCCAACCCTAGAAGCAATGGTTGCTGAAGGTATTCGCTTTATTGTGCTTGCGCCTTCCCAAGCCCAACGTTGTCGTCTGATTCCTACCAAGGATAATCCTGAATCTGAATGGCACGAAGTAGGCGGAAATCAAATCGATCCCAATCGCCCTTATCGCTGTTATTTAAAAGGAGAATATACTAATTCCCAACGCCCATATATTGATATCTTTTTCTATGATGGTCCAATATCCCGAGATATGGGTTTTAGCGATGTAGTTTACGATTCTAGCCACTTTGCAGGAAGAATTGGTGCGGCAGTACGCGGGGATCATCGTCAGGCTCAAATTATTTCGGTAGCCACAGATGGAGAAACTTTCGGACACCATAAAAAGGGTACCGAGAAAACTTTGGCTTATGCTTTTACTAGGGAATTTCCTGGTTGGGGTTGGACAGTAACTAATTATGCTCACTTTCTGAGTTTAAATACTCCCACCTGGGAAGTTGAATTAAAACCCGTAACTGCTTGGAGTTGCGCCCACGGTGTCGATCGATGGCAAGATGATTGTGGTTGTGGTGGTGCGCCCGGTTGGCATTTAAAATGGCGTAAACCCCTACGAAATTCTCTCAATTGGCTACGGGATCAATTGGTGGAGGTATATGAGTCAGAAGGTAGCAAGTATTTTGCCGATCCTTGGAAAGCCCGGGATCGATATATAGAGGTAATATTAGACCGTAGTCCCAGTAATATTTCTAGCTTCTTAAATCAACATCAAAAGCATAAACTACAAGCATCGGAACAGGTAGACGCTTTACGTTTATTAGAAATGCAGCGTCACTCATTATTGATGTTTACCAGTTGTGGATGGTTTTTTGAAGAAATTTCTCGTCCCGAAGGAACTCAGATTCTCCGCTACGCCGCTCGTGCTATGGAATTAGCGGCAGAAGTAGCGGGAGTACAATTAGAAAAAGGTTTCCTTAAAGGACTTGCCGAAGCTCCCAGCAATATCGATGTTTTTGCAACGGGTGCTGAAGTTTATCGTCAATTGGTATTACCTTCTCAGATTACCTTCAAACAAGTTGCAGCCCACTACGCAATTACTTCCTTATTTAATGGACACCAACCTGTAGAGAAATTATCAGGGTTTGCCCATGGAGATAATTCTCAAGATTGCCACCTCTATCAAAAACAGGTTTATTGTTACACAGCCAACGAATTAGATTATCAATTACAGCGATTTGGTTCTCTAACTTTAGCAGTAGGGCATTTAAAGTTAGTATCCGAAGTTACTTGGGAAAGTCAGCAAATGACTTTTGCTGTATTGCATTTGGGAGGTTGGGATTTCCACAGTTGTATTAAACCCTTTGAAGGCAAACGGAATTACACTCAAATCAAAGATAAATTGTTATCCGCTTTGCAGCAAGGAAGCGCGGCTCATACTATCCTAGTAATGACCCAGTTATTTGGGGAAGAATCCTTTAGCTTACAAAATCTGTTCGCCGAGGAGCGTCATCGATTAATGCGGTTATTGAGTCGGGAAACTTTAACAAGAGTTGACCAACTTTATACTCAAATGTATCGGGATAATTACGGAGTCTTGATGGCATTCCATCGAGATGGTTTAGAAGCACCCAAAGAATTACAGGCAGCAGCAGAAATTGCCTTAGAATATCGATGTATGATGACATTGCGTGCCCTGCAACATGATATTGATGAAGTACAGTTAAGTTGGAATCATCTAGTAGAATTAGAGGCGATCGCCAATGAAGCCAAACATTTACGTATTCACTTGAATCTTCCCGAAGGTAAAGAAATATTGGAGCGGTTGAGTTGGCAATTGTTATGGCAATTGTTGTACGATGTCAACGGTAGTTTTGATTTTCAAATACAACGGATAGAAAGATTAATTGAAGTAGAAGAACAGCTAAATTTGGGTATTTCCTTACAACGTTCTCAAGAATTATATTTCAATTATCTCCATGGTGAAATATTGCCTAAATCTATGGCTGAAATTGTCAAAGATAAGGATAAAAATCAATTGCGTCAACTTTTGAAATTGGGAGAAAAGTTAAAAGTTGATGTTCGCTATTGGTTAAATCAATTGAATTAGAAATTTTCAGATCAAAATATAGCAGTTTTCAGTTGAATAAAATACATTATTGTGGTAACCCTACCCCTCCGAATTATAGTAATTTTCTTTGTATTGTACCTAACTGAAATTCGCTATAAAATCTGTTAATTATATAGAGACTTGCTATTGCAAGTCTTTTTTATTATTATTTAAGATAATCAACAGATTATCTTCAGTGAAAAATTAAAATTGATGATACATATTCAATTTTCAATTTTCTATTGTTTATATTGAAGATAATTCGATTAACACAATTTTGAACGACCATAAGCCCACCCTTAGAATTGAATGATGCGAAAACTCAGAAATGATATGGATTTCATCTTAACTCCTGGGATGAAACCCTTAATTTTTATAATGTTTATATAATGTCCGGTTAATTGCTTGTCAAATTCAGATATAACTTATTTGATATGTTAAGCAGCATACATCATATCATCAAGAGATAATTTAGGCTTTTGAACTTGGTGTTCTTCAGATAAGAATTCTAAGTTAAACTGAATTTGAGCTACTCTTGTAGAATCTTTCTGATTAGGCAAGAAATCTATAGATGTAGTAGTTCTAATCTTTCCCTTTTGCCAACTTATAGCACCAAGCCTGAGAATCTCACAATCATTTCCTTCTTCTGGTGAAGATAAGGTAACGCTGATATTGCAATAACTGAAGGAATTATTTATTAATTCATATATACTTTCTTTACTATTACAAGCTTCATTTTCTTTTGTTAGAAGATAAGTAACTTTCTGCCACAGTTCGTTTTCTAACTGTTCCTTAAATTGGCTAAACTTAAGCAACCTACCCTTATAAGACAAAACATCATCGTCGTTGCACCTCAGAGGTTTAAATTTGCTTTCCATATACATCTAAATCATTTATGATAATTTTTAATTAAGTTACCAATATTTTTCTGCCATCTCTGTCACCAAGACAACATCAATCCCAATCGCTTATATAGTTTGAGCTATACCGTTATTTTCACAGGGTACAGTATCAACTATTTCTATTGTTGTTTCTTCCATGGGGGGTAACAAATAGTCGTATAATTGCATCGACACTAAGCAGGCGTTAATAGCAAATACAGATTGATTGAAACTGGCAATTTTTTGGGAAACGGTATCTAAGAGTCGTTTGTTATCAGCAATCTTCTCTTCTGCTTCTTTATCCAAAGTATTCTCTGACAGGAGCACGCGCCTTGGCATACTGTTGTAAAATTCCATGACTCTTAATTTCAGCCATTGGTAAAAGCTGAGTTTTAAAACTTTGATTAATTATTTGGCGAAAAGTTTTACCAATAGTTTCACTGACTTTAGGTTCAAAATCTAATTTCAACAATTGTCTAATGGCGGATTGAGCTTCTACCATACTTTCGCAATCGTAAGCTTGAGAAGTTTGCTGCAAAGTCTGGCGGAACTGATATATTGAAAAAGTACCTTCATCGTAAAATCTAGGACTTTCTCTGACAAATCTGTCGCATTCTACCCTTGCCGCATTTTTTAAAGCAAGAGAAACCTGTTTTTCTAACTTGTGTAAATCTTCTTCTAAGCCTCCATCGTCACCTAGCAAACGATAGAATTCTTTATAATATTCAGCCTTGGGAATCCTGTCATTCAACCTTTGAAAGAAATTAGCAACGATTTTCTCGGAAGACTCCACTAAAATATCTTCCAGTTGATTCGCTAAATAATAAATTGCCTCTACCAAAATAGCAATTAAAGGCGCTGTTCCATTACGAGGATGACTCAAAGTGGCACGTTTGTAAGTGTCGGCAACGGAAAAAGTATCTAATAATTCATCCAAACGGTGAATCATTCGCGCCCGTAATCCCTGGAAATCCGCTTCAAATTTCTCGCAAGCACTAGTTACTACTTGGTTAACTTCCATTGCGATGTGATGGCGAAAATCATTTGTCATATCACCCATTGAGGCGGGCTTAAAAAAAGAAGGCAGAGGGCAGATGGCAGATGGCAGAAAGGGTTCAGATGGGCATTTTAACTCCAACTGAACCAAAACAACGTATAGAGGATGGGGAATTAAACCTGCATGGTGAAAGGGGAAGGTATAATTTTTCCTTCTGCCTACTGCCTCCTGCCTCCTGCCTTTAAGGGCGAAGCCCGTTAATGCTTTTGCCTGTTTTGCACGTTCGGATTTACTTTCACCACCCTCAGAAAGGATAATAGCTTCACATCCTTGAGAGAGCAAGTTAATTGCATCTTCTCGATCGATATTTTCAACTTTATGCAATCCCAAATTTTCGCATAAACAAAAAACTTGTTCTCTAACTTCTGCTTTACTCAAAAATGTCAGAACAACTTTTTCATCCTCGGGATGTGCGTATTCTATTTTGCATTCCGTGCCGGTAGCATGTCCTTCTGCACTATACAGCAATTCCCGCTCTAACAACGCATTAATTAACATTGATTTACCGGCACTAAACCCACCTGCAAATACAATTTCAAACTTTGGAGAAATTGCTTTTCTCAGCGATGTTTGAGTTGGGTTAACATCACAAGAACTTAAAGAGGCTTCTTGTCGTAAAAGTTCTAAAATAGTGTCTACTTGTTTTTTGAAATTTTGACATTGAGGCAGTCGTTCTGCCATATGTAGCATCCCGATAAAATTAACTAGAAGCTTTTACCTACATTTTAAAAATTTTTATTTATATGGGCTTCCGTAATCTTACTGATAATATTTGTAATTTATAAAAAATTCAATTTTTGATCCATAATTCTACTTTTTTGAATAAAAAATCATAAATCAGACTTAAAATAAATTAAATTATGATAATTAAATTATTATGAATTATTTACAGTGAGGGGTTTTACCCATCTGAGCTTCAAAATACTTAGAAACTAGTTATATACTGACATCGGATATTGCAATTAATTGGAAAGATTATGATGAGAAGATTAAATAAAATCTTCATGCTTAATAAAATGATTTATGAGTTAGTTATTTATAATTCAAAACAAACCCAACCGTATTAATAAATCCGCGGGAAAGTAGGGGAATGGAAAGAAATAATATTAAGTATTTTAGTAAATTTTTTAGTAAAATAGTATAATATTTAAGTAAAATGCTTATAATTTGATTCGGCTCGTAGTAGAGCTGTTATTACAGTCAATATAGCCGTTGATAAAGAAAAGCCTACTACAAACAGATTTTTTTTTATCACTGATTTTATAATTAATTAAATGAAAATTATTCCTATTAGACTTGAACCCAATGCAGATTTACGAGACAGTTTAAAAAGCTATTCTGTCAAACACAATATTCAAGCAGGGTTTATATTAACTGGGATTGGTAGTTTAAAGAAAGCGACAATCCGCTTGGCAAATGAAGAATATAGTACCGTTTTAAACGAAAAATTTGAAATACTTTCTCTCAACGGTACTTTAGCAACCACCGGGGTACACCTTCATATCGCGTACGCGAAGCGCATGCCGAAGGCTTATCGCTGACAGTCATGGTAAAGTGATTGGCGGACACCTTTGTGATGGTTGTATGATTTACACTACCGCTGAAATCGTTATTGGCATAGCAGAAAATTTCAGTTTTCACAGAAGCTTTGACGAACAAACGGGATTTAAGGAGCTTGAAGTTGTATCGTTAATTTCCTAATTATTCGGGGGTTGCCTTAATAAAAAAAGGCAGGATGCCCCTACCACAAGAATTTCTAGCAGCACTTGTATGTATTTGTATCCTAATTTCCCCCTAAGCCAATCTCCCAATATCCTTATCCATTAAAAGACGCTACCACGAATTGTGTTTGTATTTGAGTGATAGGCGCGGGTTTCATTTCTCCTCGAAAGTCAAGAATTTGGACTATTACAAGGTAAGCTACAGCTAAAAGTATGGAAATGATACCCGTAATTATGGCAATAATTTTTCCTCTATCCATTAGTCTTCCTATAAACGAAAATAATTATACTACGCAATTATCAACATTGCCACAATCGGTGGTTGAATTTAACCGGGATTTTTTTTTGTTAGAAAAATAGTTTTTAGCATCAAACAATTTTTTTAAAAGCACTATACTATTAACTAATATTTCGGTAAGGTGAAAACCACAAATATCCTGTACTAAGTTATAAATCTTGTTTTTGCTTTTATATTTAAAATCAGGACACAAAGCTAAAGATTTATTCAAAAATCCTATGTACACGGAATAGTCTATGTACATATAATCTCTAGCAAGTTGAAAGTAGCCTTGGGCTAAAGCTCGGCGATAATTAATTGGAATCAGAGGCTGATGTTGTTGTGAAAGTCTTGTTTCTACTTTTTGTAAGACTTTAGTGTGATTTTCTAGCCAACGCGTTTTTGAACCAGTTGATACTGTAACCTTACCGTATCTTCTATATATTGAATAACAGCCTGGTTGATAGACAACTTTCGCACCACTCATTACCACGGAAATGAAAAAATCTCGATCTTGTGCTGCTGGCAAACTTTCATCCCATCCACCGCTTTTCTCTACAGCGGTTCTTCTATAAAATAAGGATGCAAGAGCTGTCCACCAATTTTCAATTAAAGATTGGAGAATATCTGTTCTTGTGCCAGGCTTTTGTATCTCGTCAAGGAATATTACTCCATTCGATTGGTGCCCTTGATATCGCCAATCACCGTAAACTGCGTCTGCTCCTGTTTCTTCTAAAAAATTTATTTGTCTTTCTATTTTTTTGGGTAAAATAAAATCATCTGCATCCAGAAACTGAATATATTCTCCTCTGGATAAAGCGAAGCCTCGATTCCTAGCGTAGCTTCCACCCTTATTCTGAGGAAGAGATTCCCAAGTTATTTTATCTCCGTAGCTTTTGACGATCGATCTAGAGTTATCGGTAGAATAATCATCAATGACAATGATTTCGATATGAGGATAAGTTTGTTCTAAGCAACTATCAATTGCTTCTGCTATCCACCTTTCGGCATTAAAACAAGGAATAATTACGGAAACAAGTTTTTGCATTTTTCTTTTCCTAAAGTTTTTATTTTTAATCGTTTTTCAAGTTGATATTCATAAAATTAAGTAAATGGCTATAAGTCATTCAATTTTCGATTTTATATTTACCCCATCCGGGATTGACGGGCTTAGAGATTTTTGAGGGGCACCCTTGACTTACTTGAAATGTTCTTATTTGAAACTATTCATGATTTAATCCAAAATCGGTGTTGGGTAAAATATTTTAAAACAGGTTTTTGAAAATTTGTCAATCCAGCCTTGGAATTATAATCCATTGGGGCAGCGATCGCAGTTTGTTTTCAGTTGGTAAAAAATCCCCTATTCAAACGTTTTGTTAATATTCTTAACTTAAATCAAGCAACTTGATGCGCTTTTATTGGTAAATTAGTCGCCATTTTACAAATTTGACAAAAATTACCGAGTAATTTTTTTTAGTTTCAAAGCCCGCGGTACAGACCGTGGATTATACTTTATTGAAGCCCTTAAATTATACAGCACGCTCGTTTCTATTTTGAGTACAGTACTATATTTTAAAAATATTGTGGTACGGGCATCCCTGCCCGTCTAAATGTACTTCATAAAGATAGTAATCTTGATTATTTTACTTAATTTTTAATGATGCTACCGTGCTCAACTAAGCTCTTATTGTTAATGCTGAGTGATTAAAATCAAAGAATTTTTATTGGTACAAATTGGTGCAAAATATTAGTTAGCAGACAAGGAGATTAATTACTAGTTATAGCATAAATTATAGTTTGATATTAGTTAAATACTTGTGTTTTTTTCATGTTTATGATGAATGTTTATTGAATGTTTATGAATGTTTATGAATGGTTTTAATTGCTATTCAAAGTTTCTCGAAACACCTGCTTGCTATAGGTTCGCAGTGTATGTGTTGATAGGAATTGTATTCGTCTGAGAGTCGGCTTGAAATCCAGTTGCATCGCCCGCAAAAAACTAAAAATAGCAGCTTGTAGTTGAGCTAATTCTAATGACTTTTCTGCGTGATCGCATAAGAATTTGGCAAACATTTTAGGATGTGCTTGAAACTGACTTTTATGCTTATTTATTAAGCGTTGGAAACTTTCCTGGCGCAGCTTGACATCCCGCGACACCCTAACTCCTTCATGGGCTGTAAGCTGATATGTCACAATAGGTAAACCGATTATAGAACAAGCTGGATTCAGCCGTAAAAAAAGTTCTGAATGAACCCGAGAGCGAAATGTTTCATCCCAGCCACCTATTTGCTCTATCAGTTTTCGTTCCACTACTAATGTCTGTTTAGTGTTATATGAATAGTCTGTTTCAATTTCTTCTAAAAAGAAATCAGCGCCTTGGGAACGTAGTTTTGGTGGTATTCGCTTTTGTATTACTTTTCCTTGATTATCAACCACTTCCAAGCCGGAAATCAGGGCGAGTGGAGTTGTAGAAGTATTTTCTGATAAAGCCTTTAGCGATACGGCTGCCATCTCGGGAAGAAGTCTATCATCATCATCTAAATAAGTTATCCAGCGACTGCGAGCAGCAGTAGTACCGATATTACGAGCAGCTGCTCCACCTCTAGATTGTGGAACTCTGATCCTTTGCACTCTGCTGTCTTGAGGTAATTCAGGAGGAACTCGGGAACCATCATCAACAACTATTACCTCTAAATCCTCAACAGTTTGTTCTAAGGCGCTTTTTACTGCACGAATTACAAGTTGAGGGCGATTATGAGTAGGGATGATAATGCTTAGTAAAGGATTGTTCATTTTAAATTTACTTGTTGGTTAAATCTACCTGTTTGTTAAATTTCCCGTTTGTTCAATTTTGTAGTTAATTTTCAGACTGTTTTTACTTTAAATCAGTTTTTAAATACTTTAAATACATTTTCCTTTAATAATTTTTATTTTCATTCATTTATTTTTTTTTATATTAAACTAATAAATTTTTAATAACTTATGTGTCACTTTCATCAGGTATAACTTGCCATTGTCTAGGTTGATAAAATTGACATCTACTAATAGTCATGTTTGCTTTGACTGTAAATCGAAAAGATTCCACAATGTCATAAGAATATACGCCGCTACGGATGTAGATTCTAGCACTATATACGCCAGGAATCATCGAGCAGTAGGGCATATACATTCGTATTTCTGATTTACCTACGGGGATTTCTAATTCTTGATTATCGCTAGTAGATGTCATGTATAAAACAAGACCTTCTCCACCAGATAAAGCCGTGACTAACATGCCTAAATTGGCATTGTTAATATGCTCGTAGGATTTACAACCTACACTTAAATATGCGGGTTCGCCAGTAAATAGAGTTTCTAATATATTATGTTTATCATCTTTAAAACAAAGAGAAAGAATATCTAATCCGTTGCTTTTATCTGTAGGCTTGGGTGGTATAACCATTCTTCCCAAAGCATTTTCCTTACCACTTAAACAAAGGTCTTCTTCATATTTACGAATGACTTTTTCGGTATCACCAGAAGTAATTAATTGACCTTTTTTCAAATAAACAGAAGTTTCACATATATTTAGAATACTATGAGAATTATGAGTTACTAATATAAAAGCCGTACCTTTTTTGCGTAATTCTGATAATTTGCGATGGCATTTCATTTTAAATTTGACATCACCCACCGCCAGTACTTCATCTATTAATAAAATATCCGGTTCGATATGAACGGCACAAGCAAATCCCAATCGTGCAGCCATTCCGGAACTATAAGTTTGAACTGGGGCATCAATTGCATCGGCAATTTCGGCAAATTCTACAACCGAGTCAAATCTCTTCTCAATTTCTGTGGTTGCTAAACCCAAAATTGACATATTAGCGTAGATATTTTCTCTTCCTGATAAAATCGGATTAAAGCCGGCTCCCAATGCAATTAAAGGAGCGACTCTACCTTTTACTCTTACTCTTCCGGTATCGGGTTTAATTAAACCACTGATAACTCGTAATATAGTACTTTTTCCGGCTCCATTAGAACCTACTAACCCCAGGGCTTCACCCCGGTGTAGTTGAAAGCTAACATTCGACAGTGCCCAGAATTCATTTTTACGTAGGCGATCGCTTTTTCTCTTGCCACCAGTAACTTCTGTAGCGATATCTTGTATACCATAAAATAAAGAGCGTTTTAAGTCCCGACAGAATTTTTTAGAAATATTTTCCACAGAAATAACAACTTCATCTTCTGAGGGCTGCGTATCAATTTTTTGTTCGATTAAACTAGTCATATCATGTCCGGTTAAACAGTTATCATATCTGTGAGGGCAAAGTAAGAAGTAAGAAGTAATAAGTAAGAAGTAAGAAGT
>DESS01000182.1:0-9690 GCA_002361335.1 Richelia sp. UBA3308 | reverse complement strand
TTCATGGTTATGTTGGTAATAACTGCCATCTTTTCAATCGGGTTATATCGTAAGTAATTAGCCGCTCCTTGATATCATTCGATTTTAGATTTACGATTATCTAGCTTGTTTTCTTCTTGAAATAAGAGGCTTGGATATTTTAGATATTAGATTTTCAATTCAAATTTGTTCGCCGTCAAAATTTTAGATTATCTCCTGCTAAAAAACTAGTACAACGCCGCGTAAAGGGCGCACCCGTTTCTGTCATGTTGAAAACCCTATCTTATAATAAATACTTTTGACTTTTGATTTTTGAATAGTATGGGAGTATGTCACGAACTTACTCTTTCAACCACAAAAGGCATTGCGAGACGAAAACCAACCCAAGTTACAAGTAATCCAATTATAGTAATTATACTGACTATCCAAAACCCTAGAGGGTTCGATACGATTCCCGTGGTTGCAAGCTCCCGCGTTGTTACTAGTAGTGGAGTCACGGGGTTTAATTTTACTAAATTTCCAAAAACTCCTTCGGTAGGAACTGGATAAACTACAGGAGTCAAGAATAGCCAAAAACTCGTTAGTAAAGTTAATCCTTTGGATACATCTTGATATAAAACTCCTAAAGGTGATAGTAAAATACCGATAAAGGTACCTAAGAAGATTAAATGAATTAAAGCTACTGGTGCTAAAACTACTGTCCAAGTTATGGAAACACGAAACCAGATAAATAAGCCGATAATTAAAATTAATTTTATGGCAAAATTAAAAAAGACTTCTCCTAGTTTTGCAATGATCAATGCTTCTCTAGGAAAATTCACTCTTGCTAGCATTGGTTTTGCTACTGTTACAGCTTTTACAGGACCATTTAGTGCTTCTACGAAGGTTTGCCATAAAGCCGTGCTAAACATTACATAGGCCGGATAAGGTAAATCGGTTTTGCCAATATTGATAACCTGAGCTTCATTAGCAAGAGTGAATCCCGCAGCCATGACTATTGGCGGTATAAATGCCCAAATTACACCTAAAAATGATTGACGATATTGAGCGCTGATATCCCTTATTAATAACCTCCAAGCTAATTCACGAGAAGCTAACAAATCCAGCCACATTTGTTTAAATAATCTGGAAGGATGTCTTAATAAACTTTCTGGTGTATAAATTGCTTCGTATTGTTGATATTTTCTAATTTTTTTTGTTTTCAATATTTTTCATCCTTGGTTTTAAACTTTATTTAAACAAGTTTTTCCTAACCTCATCGACTACATAAAAATATTCCGTTATCCCCTAGATGTAGAGACGTAAAATTTTACGTCTCTACAAATCAATTTATGGGCAAGCCGGTAAACAACCATTAACAGTTACTAGTACAGTATGGCGTAAAGCCGGCACCTGTTTTAAAAGGTTGAAACCCATTACCTATAATATTTTTGACTTTTGACTTCCCACGGGTACTAACCCTGTGATGATGCTGTAATAGGAGAATTTGGTGGTTGAGTCGGAGGAGTTTGATTCGATTCCGACGACAGGTGTTTCCGAGCGTAGCTGCTGGTAATATACTTGTTGAGCATTTTATCTGCTTTACGAAGTAATTTAGCGGCGACACGAGATAAGAAACGATTGCCAAAGCCGAGTTGACAACTAATGGGATCGATAATTGTCATCCTTCTGCGCCATCCCAATCGCTTATACTTATTTTTGAAATATTGATCTTCAGTTAAATTCCATTTATCGCGCAGTCTTTTCAAGCTCGCCAGTTCCCAAGCATCGCTCCAACGTAACATATAATAACCCACATCAGACCATTGTAGAGGTGGTCCGGGTACGTAGGTTACTAGAGATTCGGGTTCTAAGTAAATTTTACCGCCAGCACTCGCTACCAAGATACACAAATCTACGTGTTCTTTCGTATTCAGCAGTCCTTCATCAAGTAAACCGATTTTATCGAAAATTTCTGTTTCTACCATCATGCAATGGAATTCCGCCAATCCTGTTTCTTGACGCTGCAAATTAGCACGTACATCTGCTACTTTTCGCCCTTGTTTAAAAATCTTTTCAATAAACCGTCTTGTTGTGGTGTCATTTTTGGTTTCTACTTTGATTCCCGATTCACCACCGGCACAATGTACTTCTTCATGGAGTGGTAAATATTGACATATAAGGGGACTTACCACGGTGGCATTTGTCTCCTCGGCGCAATCTACGGCAGCTTTCAACCAACCGGGAGTAACTATTACATCGTTATCGATAAAAACTACATACTTAGTGTCAACTTGACGCAAACCAAGATTTCTCGCGTGGTTGGGAGAAAGATAATGTTCGGTACGAATTAATTGAAATTGCTTTTGGGCAGCTTTATTTTCCAGGTATTTCTTAATATGAGAAGGGGAACCACCATCAACATAAATTAATTTAAAAGATAACTGTGTATGCTCGTAAATGCTTTCTAAACATTCACGAGTATAACTGAAACGTTCTCGTGGTGCGACAATGATAGTTACTTCTGGATTGGAGTTCATATTTATTTTAATCCTCCTCAATTTTTATATTTAAATATACTTGAAACTTACAGAAATATTCAGGTATATGACTCAATTTGTATAAATACTTGGCGAATATAATTAACTATATAATTAACTATATAATTAACTATATAATTAACTTTTACACAAACTAAGTCCGTCTACACCCAATACAGTTCAGATAAGCCCGAAAGACTAGGGATGTTAATAGTTTTTCTCTCCCCCTGCTTGTCTCAACATATCAATTTCTTAACCGAACCGTATTTTTTAGTAGCCCCAGATTTATAGTCTGGGGGCATTTGGTAAATTTGAGATCCTTTGTTTAGTTTATGCAAATTATTACCCGATATCTGTTGATAAATTTCTACTAATTCGGAGTTGAGTTTGTTGATATCATAGTCGGTTTCCACTTTTTTACGAGCGGATAAACTCATTTGTGGCCAAATTTGGGGATGCTCTATTAAATAGATTAATTTTTCGGCAATAGCCGATTCATCCCTCTGGGGAACTAAAAAGCCAGAAATACCATCTTCAATCAACTCGGGAATACCACCGTGGAGAGTGCCGATAACTGGTAAACCCATCGCCATTGCTTCTTTCAAGGTATTAACTGGAGCATCTTGATTACCATTACTGGAGGTGACACTTGGCGCTACAAATATATGAGTTTCATCAAGAATATCTATTATTTCTTTTTGATTTTTCCATCCTTTTAAATGTACTTTATCGCCAATATTTAATTCTTGAATTATTTTGACAAAGCGTTCTTTCAATTCTCCATCGCCAATAATCTTAAAATCAATATTGGGATAAATTTTCGCGACTTCAGCTATTGCACGAATGGCGTATTCTATTCCTTTCTTTTCAACTAAACGTCCTGTTGTAGCTATACGAATTAAACCAGAAGTATCCGGATATCTGACTTTATATTTAAACCGACTGCAATCTATTCCCGAACCATGAACCATTATTCTATTTCCAT
Organism: Richelia sp. UBA3308; assembly: GCA_002361335.1. GTDB lineage: Bacteria > Cyanobacteriota > Cyanobacteriia > Cyanobacteriales > Nostocaceae > Rivularia. The sequence goes on along the minus strand of DESS01000182.1, from coordinate 6,207 downwards.
CGCATCCCAGTTGAATTGCTCGCTGTCTAAAAAATTCGCAATTGGCAAAGAAAAAATCTCCTTTTTGAAATAATTCTTTATAAACATTTTCTCCATACTTGTGTATGTACCAACTGATATCGTATCCGCGAAAAGTCGTAATTAACTTTCCTTGAACTGCACCAATATCCCGTAGTACAACACCTTCATAACTATAAGGTCCAAATTTACAAACTGCTTGTCTGCCAAATTGACAATGAATTATATCGTATTTCGGTGCGTTTAGAAAAGGTAAAGTTGAATAAAATAATCTTAAGGAAGCTGCTCGTTTACCATACCTGAAAATATTCAGGGAACCTAGTAAAACTATGGGAGCTTTAGAAAAGTTCTTCCCTAACAAATAAATGGTATTAAATAAACGCCATAAGTAATTTTTAGGAATTTCAGGCAAATAGCGCGTGCGTTCAATTAATTTATATTTTTCTACATCTGGATGCAGTTTATTATCATCACTCTGCTTTCCATAAATATGTACTTCCTGTCCGCGTTCTATCAATCCTGTAATTTGATTGATAATAAATGTCTCTGATAAAACCGGAAATTTATCTACTATAAAGGCTATTTTCATGAATATCAAAAAATCATTTCTTTAATATTATCTTCCTGTTGTTTAGATATACATCAAAGTGTCAATAATTGTTTTTAGAGGTTAGCTTATTACAATAATAGGTTTTGTTTTCTATCACACCTTTTTCCGGGGAACTTTACTCTTTCTTTATACTTTTGCCGGAAGGATTAATTTTTTTTTAAAGTACCTTTGGCTACTAAGAGTAAAATTCCGGTTGACAAATTGCTTAAAACTCCCTTAATAGATGATGGGTATGCCTTCATTGTTTGTGTCATTGCACGCGCGTGCGGCGTTCAATTTTATGTGTTCCCGTAGGGTAGGGTAGCAATCCCCCCCGTCTTGCGATTTGCTAAGTTACTTTGTTCCACTCGCAATGACAAATGTACAATTAATTTTGCCTAAGTACTTATCAAGCATCAAATTTTATTTTCAGAAATTTTATTTATTTGTATATTGACTTACATCTTTCCGTAATTATACGTCCTAATAATTTGTAGTCAAGTCCTCTATGTCAAAATCAATCGCAATTAAACCAAATTTTGATTTCAAATAATTTGCCTAGATAATCAAAATCAATAGTAGTACAACAGGTTGGAAAGGGCGCACCCATTTAAAACTGTTGAAACCTCACGCTTATTAATACCTATTACCTTGATACCTTCCTTCATACTTTTGACAAACGCAAGCGCGGTACTAGATATTTTTCAGATAATTTTCATACAAAGTAAGACAATTAAATATATACAACTTCCATGGATTACCGGGAATGACAGCTATGTCTTTAACACAAGAAATTCTCTCCCAATTACCAGGCAATGTCTTGGGTGGATTGCGTCGCGCCGATAGTATTTTGACATCCTTGAAATCAGGAAATTTACCTGTATCAATGGTGGTAACTGAAGATAAGCAAGCTTTAGGAATTGTAGATTGGGATGTAATTATTTCTGGCGGTACTTTGGGTATTTTAATTGGTTGCGCCCTAGTTTCACGAGGTATGCGAGTCGCCTTAATTGAAAAAGGAATTTTACGGGGTAGAGAACAAGAATGGAACATATCTCGTCACGAATTACAAGTACTGTTAGAATTAAATTTACTTACTTCTGAAGAATTAGAAAAAGCGATCGCCACTGAATATAATCCAGGGAGAGTAGGTTTTACTTCAGGTACGGAAGTTTGGGTAGAAAATGTTCTTAATATTGGTGTATATCCAGTTTATTTACTGGAAGCTTTGAAACAGCGATTTCTGGAAAGAGGAGGAAAGCTGTTTGAAAATACCCCTTTCACTGAAGCGGTAGTACATCCGGATGGGGTGATGGTGAATAAGCATTTCAAAGGTAGATTGTTGATTGACGCGATGGGAAATTTTTCTCCTATTGCCCAGCAAATACGTCAAGGAGTCAAACCAGATGCCTTGTGTATGGTGGTGGGAACTTGTGCAGAAGGTTTTCCGGAAAACCATACAGGGGATTTGTTGTTATCTTTTACCGAAATAAAAAATCAATGTCAATACTTTTGGGAAGCTTTTCCTGCAAAAGACGGAAGAACAACTTATCTTTTTACTTATATGGATGCTGATCCCCAGCATATCGGATTGGAAGCATTTTTTGAGGAATATTTCCGCTTGATGCCAAAATATCAAGGGGTGGAATTACAACAGCTTAATATTAAACGAGCGCTGTTTGGTTTTTTTCCTTCTTATCGTCAAAGTCCTTTAAAAACACCATTTTCTCGTATTTTACCAGTAGGTGATAGCAGCGGTAATCAATCTCCTTTAAGTTTTGGTGGTTTCGGTGCAATGATCCGAAATCTGAAGCGTTTAACTTTGGGTATTGAGGAGGCTTTACAAACGGATCAACTATCAGCTAAGTCGCTGTCATTGCTACAACCATATCAACCGAGTTTAACTGTTACTTGGTTATTTCAAAAAGCGATGAGTGTAGGTGTAAATCAAAAAATTAAATCAAATCAAATTAATGATTTGTTATCAGCAGTCTTTGCTCAAATGGAAAAATTAGGCGAACCTGTATTGAAACCATTTTTACAAGATGTTGTCCAGTTTAGTGGTTTAACAAAAACCCTTTTTAAAACGAGTTTAGCTAATCCATTTTTAGTTATCAAAATAATTCCTCAAGTTGGTTTGATAACTTTAATAGATTGGATGTGGCATTTTATTAATTTAGGTGTTTATTCTCTTTTATTTTCCGTAAGTCAAATGTTAGAACCATGGATGAAAAATTTACCACAAAATTATCAATATTACTGGCATCGTTGGGTTGATGCTTGGAAATATGGTTCGGGAAATGATTATGACCAAATAATTCATAATTCATAATTCATAATTCATAATTCATCAATTATTAATTAATTAGAAATTAATTAGGAGTTAGGAGTGAAAATTAAAATATCAGAAGTATTTACTTTTTATCTTGAATCTTTAATTTTGATATAAATTTAATGGATGTGAAATAAGTCGAACAAAATATTTCACTCATAGTAAGGTATATTCTCACGGGCAGGGATGCCCGTACCACAAGATTTTTAGGACATTTTTCTGTATCACCTGCAACTTGCCTTCATGTTGTATCTCATCATAAATATTTCATCATAAATATCAAATAAAATGATTCAAAAACAATCCACAGTCAATAAATACTTTGTTGTATTAACCGATTTATTACGAGAGCGACAAAATTTTTTGTCAGAAATTCGTGAAAAAGTCAGATTACAAAATAAAATCATTTCTCTATTAGTTTGCAGTTCGCTGTTTCTGGCTATCTATGGTGCAATTATTGGTGCTTATCATAGCTGGATGCAAGCTTTATCTTCCGCTGTCAAATTACCGGCTCTTTATTTAATTACGCTGCTGATTTGTCTACCAACTTTGTACTTCGCTAACATAATTTTTGGTGATAAACGCACTTTTTCTCAATATTTCGCTTTGGTTTTATCTGCTGTTTCAGTCATAAGCGTACTGTTATTCAGCTTTGCCCCAATTACTTTGTTTTTTATGCTTAGTACTGGTAATTATCAGTTTCTAATTTTGTTGAACGTAATTATTTTTTATGCTACCGGATTCATCGGAGTTTCTTCTTTATATAAAGCTGCAAAAATAGTTTTAGAACAAGATGATGAAAATAGTAAAACACGCCTGAAAATTTTACGCTCCTGGTTGTTTTTGTATGCCTTTGTTGGTAGTCAATTAGGATGGACTCTTAGACCTTTTTTCGGTACCCCAACAGCACCTTTTACCTTGTTTAGAGAAAGAGAAGGAAATTTTTATTTAAGTATTATTCAATCTTTAGCTCATCTTTTGGGTTTTCGTTAATAGGATTTTAGATTTTAGATTTTAGATTGGCAATTATAAATTATGAGTGAAGAGTTAGAAGTTAGTAGAGAGCATCGCTACAACAACAAAGCCTGCGGAGGCAACTTTGGGTTTGCAATCAATCATAAAAATAATAAATAAATAAATAAATAAATAAATAAATAAATAAATAAATCAATCAATAATATAAAAACATGCTGGAAAAAAAATCTCAAATTCAAGGAATCAAACACTTTGATGTTCTACTTAGCTTACTGCGCGACAGACAAGGCTTTTTAGAAGAAATTCGTCAAGAAATCAGATTACAAAGCAAAACTAATTCTCTACTGGTTTCTAGTTCTATTTTCTTTGCAATTTATGGCGGAATTATTGGTGCTTCTCATGGTTGGATGCAAGCTTTAACTAGCACTATCAAACTACCTGCATTCTATTTACTTTCCCTGATGATTTGTTTTCCAACTTTGTTCTTTTTCAATGTTCTATTCGGCTCTCGCAGCACTTTACAACAACATTTTGTAGTATTACTTACTGCCGTATCCGTGATTAGCGTGCTACTTTTCAGCTTTGCACCAGTGACGTTATTTTTTCTAATCACCACACCTGATTCTTATCAATTTTTCAAAATATTAAATGTGTTTATTTTCGGTATTACGGGTTCATTCGGAGTAAAATTTCTTTACGACGGAATGCAGTTGCTTTCTCAACAAGATGAAGTTGGTAAGGGTACCCGTACAACTATTTTAAGATCCTGGTTATTGCTTTACGCCTTTGTAGGTATGCAGCTAGGATGGTTTTTAAGACCATTTTTTGGTGCCCCTGATAGTAAGTTTGAATTATTTCGCCAAGTACAGGGAAATTTTTATCTTGATATTGTTGCAGCGATTTCGGAAATTCTGGGGTTTCGTTAACAATCAACTACTTAGCAGTTAAAGCAAATTTCATCTGAATGAGCTACATTCTTATGTACCACAAGAATTTTAAAATATAGTTGCTCTAAGAGTTGTAAAGACGTAATCCTACGTCTGTTTCAATCTCATCCCTTCCCCTCTCCAAACCATCGGAGAGGGGTGCCCGGAGGGCGGGGGTAGTTTTGTGTATTCTACTCAACTGAAATTCGCTATATTTCTCATTCTAATAACTCATCAACTGCAACGCTAAACCCATTAAGTAATCTCTGAGTATAAACAATATCTCCCGAAGTAAATACAAGTCGTTGTTTTTCCGTAATTGCAATAATCCAACGATTTTCGGGAAAAATTAACCAAATTTCTTCACTTCCCGAACGTAAATACTCTTGAGATTTCGCAATCAATTCTTCTGCTAAGTCAGCAGGAGAAGCTACTTCAGCTATTAATGGAAAACTTTGAGGGAAAATTTCTAGTTCGCCAAAATGCTTCACTAATTGCGGTGTTATGTAAGCAACGTCTGGCGCTCGCCCTTTATTTTTGGTGCGGCAAGGTACGTGATTATACACTTCTCCACCTTGCCCGCTGGATTCTTTATAACTCCTCCAATAATAGTATAGATTCCCTATAATTCTTCTTTGTTTAACTGTTAAACTCTTTTGCTCTGCTAAATCTTCATTTACCCATTCAATATCATAGATATCATCGGTTTCATCAAAGGATTCTGATTTCTCTTCAGAGTTTTCCATCCAATCTTGTACTAATATATCTTGTTTAATTGCTGCATCTTCAAGTGGATTATTTATCCATTCTTCTAATGAAAAATCTGATGAAACTGCTATATAATCTTTCATTTACTTCTCCTCACGAGGTTTTGAATATGCATTCTTTTTTTCTATAAATACACCCTAAATTTATAGATTTTGGTAATATTTATACTTTTTAAAACCTCAATTTAATAATTAATACCATTTCTTTATAAACATGCGCCCCTCATAATCGCTCCCCAATAGCAGCTTTGTTTGAGTAGCCCCCAATCTTATAAAGTCAGGGTGATTAAATACAGCTTGATTTTGGTTTAATTCTTTACAATATCTTGAAAAAACATCTTCCGCCGCCCTTTTGGCGATTGCTATTAGTATCATACGGCTTCATTTTGGTATAACCCGGAAGAAGTTTGTTTAATATCTGGGTAATTTCCCGCAGGGATTTTTTCAAACAAAACCCATTTACAAGATGACTGTTTATAAATATTCTAAGTTCCCTATCCAACACAATCTAGAGACGTAGCACTGCTACCTCTCTACACAATTTGTATATACAACAGTTTATGCCAACTTTTGTGGTACGGGCATCCCTGCCCGTGAGAA
>DESS01000216.1:90288-92212 GCA_002361335.1 Richelia sp. UBA3308 | reverse complement strand
CAGTTAAATAAAACTGTTGCGATGACACAATAGTTAAATTTGGCTTGATATTTAAGGAATTTTGAGTCAAGGCATTTTGCATATTAAATTCTTGGACATTGATAAATAATGGTTACTAACTCAGATAAAAATTTTTTACCTTCAATTCAAACCAACGAATTTCTGCCACCAATTAGTCGTTGGACAACCTTTGGGGGATTATTCATCCTAGTCGTCTTGGGACTCGCTGTACCCGTGGCAGCTGTTGTAAAATATAAAGTTACTGTCAAAGCACAAGCTGTTGTCCGTCCTGCTGGTGAATTGCGAATTGTGCAAGCGGCGACACAAGGACAGGTAATGGAAATTTATGTTAAAGGAAATCAAACAGTAAACTTGGGAGATGCGATCGCCACAATTGACGACTCCCGTTTGCAAACCAAAAAGAGCCAACTGCAAACCAATATTCAACAAGGTAAATTACAACTAGTTCAAATCAATGCTCAAATTAATGCTCTTAATACTCAGATTAGAGCCGAAATCGACCGTATTAATCGGACAATTGCCTCAGCCGAAGCCGAATTAAGAGGTCGCGATCGCGCTTATCATGATAAAAAAATTACCACCATTTCCCAACTGAAAGAAGCAGATGCCAACGTTCAGATAGCTCAACAAGAATTACAGGTAGGACAAGCACAATTAGGATCGGCACAAGCTAACTTAAATGCCGCGATCGCTTCTTGGGGTGCAGCAAAATCAAAGCGCAATCGATACGAAAAAGTAGAGAAAGAGGGAGCGCTATCTCGGGATCAACTAGAAGAAGCCCAGTTAGCAGCTAAACAACAACAACAAGCAGTTACAGCCCAAAAAGCCGCAGTTGAAGCCCAAAAACAAACAATTGAGCGATTAAAACAAGCAGTAAAAGCCGCGATCGCTCGACGAAATAGTGCCCAAGCAGCTCTCAATCCCAGTAATGCAGAAGTGGCAATTGCAACAGAACGCATTGCTCAAGAAAAAGCAGCGGGGGAAGCTAACAAAGCGACTTTAGAAAAGGAACATCAAACACTTATCAAACAAAGAATTGAAATAGAAAAACAACTAGAGCGCTCCCTTAGCGAACTCAAACAGGTAGAATTTGATTTGAATCAAACAACTATTACTGCCACGGCTGATGGTATTATTTCCAAACTGAATTTAAGAAATCCCGGTCAAACTGTACGTGCTGGTGAGGAAATTGTACAAATTGTCCCTAAAAAAGCTCCCAAAGTAATAAAAGCAGCGGTAAGTTCCGAGAGCAAAGATAAGATAAAAGTCGGTCAAAAAGTGCAAATGCGGGTTGGAGCTTGTCCTTATCCAGATTACGGTACTCTTGGGGGTAAAGTGAAAACTATTGCCCCAGATACAATAGTTTCTCAAAGCAATGCTAATGGTTCTAATCAAACAAATGCTACGTCGAAAGTAACAGCATCTGGTGCTTTTTACGAGGTGACAATTGAGCCAGAAAAACTTGCTTTAGGTCGCACTAAAAAGAAATGTCAAATTCAATTAGGTATGGATGGTAGGGCTGATATTATCACCCGTGAAGAAACTGTATTGCAATTCTTTTTGAGGAAGGCGAGATTAATTACTGATTTGTGATATTAGACTCGTCATATCATGTCCGGTTAATAAGCGCATTCTGTGGGGGCAAAGTAATAAGTAATAACTAATAAGTAATATCATGTTCGCTTAATCACTTACGATATGTCCGAAGGGAGCGTAACCAAGTGAAGCAAAGCAATCGCAAGGTTTTGGGATTGTTTCACTTCCCTCGCAATGACAACTATTTATCATAAATCAAACTCGAAACTTTTTGGATTCCCATTTTATCAGGGAGGAAGGGGGGATAATCCAAAAATCGGTCAAAAAGCTATTACAACATCTTATTCTGAATTAAACTGAATTAAAC
>DESS01000216.1:77040-90250 GCA_002361335.1 Richelia sp. UBA3308 | reverse complement strand
TTAAACTGAATTATCAAAATAAAGCATTATTTTAACTACTGAAATAAACCCAAATATTCACAAAAAATATCGAGGATACTAACAATGGAAAGCAACAAAAAAGTTTTCTGCTGGTTAGGAATGTCCGAAAATTTAGTTTATGGGTTTGTATTAAAAGTCGTTACAAATAGTTTTATAAGGATTAATAGTCATGAATGAACCAATTAATGGTGGTGTTGGTGATGATTCTCTAACAGGGACTCCCGGAGATGATACAATTAACGGTCTTGGAGGCAATGATATAATTTTCGGCGATCTAGGCGATGATACCCTCCATGGCGGAAAAGGCTCCGATCGGTATGATTTTAACGATTTAAATGCTGAAATTCCACCCATTGTTCTTATGGAGGAAGCATATGCCTATACTAGCACTGATGGTTTTGATCTAATTTATGACAATTTTGATAGTGATAGTGAGAACAATACCCTTTACGATCATGTTACTAAATCAACATGGAAGATAGGTTATTTTACAGGCAACAATCCAAATAATGATAAACGCCCGTCTCATGGGATCATAAACAATAAACCTGTTAACAAGGAACCAACTCATAAGATTAAAAGGGGGGGAAGAGGCAACGATTATCTAAGGGGTAGAGAGGGTCTTAACAAGCTGTATGGTAGAGACGGTGATGACACCCTTGATGGTAGTGGTGATTTAAACGACACCTTAGTTGGTGGAAAGGGAAATGACACATATATTGTAGATAGTTCTACTAATTATTTCAGCTTTGTAGGTGATATTAAAGAACCTATTGGAGGACTAAAAAAAAGGTTACAGAATGGAAAAATACAATACTCAGACGATGCAATTATAGAAAAGCCCGATCAAGGAACCGATACGGTAAAGTCTCCTATTAGTTATGTATTGGGTGATAATTTAGAAAATTTGGTTCTTACTGGTAAGAAGAATATCAAAGGCTTAGGTAACGATCTAGACAATCAAATTGATGGTAATGCTGGTAAGAACTTTTTGATTGGTGGTGACGGTAACGATCGCCTTAGGGGTAAGAAAGGCTTGGACATTTTAATTGGTGAAGCTGGTAATGATAGGCTCATAGGTGGTGCTGGTAACGACTTTTTAGAAGGAGGGGCTGACAGTGACACGCTTGTAGGTGGTACTGGTAACGACTTTCTAAATGGCGGTGCAGGTAAAGACATCCTTAGAGGTGGCTCTGGTGCTGATACATTTGTTTTATCTAACACATCTGTTGATAAAATCAGAGATTTTAAACCAGAAGAAGGGGATAAAATTCAAATATTTGGTAGTCAGTTTGGTATTGAGGAAAATGAATACGACAGGTTCATTTTTGATCGCGGTACTAATGAACTGCGGTTCAAGCAGGTTGAAACTGGCCAAGATACATCTTTATTGCTACTGGCATCCCTACAACCAGGTTCAAATTTTAATCCTAGCCAAGACATTAATATTGTTTTGCCAAATGACCTTTGACTTCCGTATAGCGGTACTAGGATTGTAGAGAGGTGATATTATATCGCCTCTCTACATGGTTTTAACGATAAACTAACCGTATCATTATGTGGTTGAGAATTTTTCTATGTTCTCTAAAAACTTACCTTACCAGTGGTTGCATTTGGGATTTTTTTACTTCGTCGCCTTCTTGGGGATGATATGTTCCCTATCAAGTTTGATCGCATTTACCAGCAATTGTGCTAAAGCTGAGATTGTACCGGATAAGAGTTTAGGAAATGATAGTTCTGTTGTAATTCCTTTGGGTTCTAATTTCGACAGCATAGAAGGTGGAGCAACTCGGGGTACCAATTTATTCCATAGTTTTGAAAAATTCAACATTGACAAAGGAAGACGAGCTTTTTTTAGGATTCCCAAGGATATTGAAAATATTATTACTCGGGTAACGGGGGGTAGCCGCTCCGAGATTTTAGGTACCCTTGGTGTTTTTGGCAGTGCTAACTTATTTCTAATTAATCCCAATGGGATTTTTTTTGGTGAGAATTCCCAAGTTTCTTTAGCAGGTTCATTTGTTGCAACAACAGCTAATGCCATTGGATTTGGCGATGAAGGCATCTTCAGCGCTTTGCTTCCCGAGGCTCCCCCACTCCTGAAAGTCAATCCTTCAGCTTTGATATTTAATCAACTTGCCAATCAACCGATTACCCTTCAATCTAAAGCAAAATTGCAACTTAGTGGGAACAAGAGTTTATTTTTAGTCGGTGGCGATGTGAACTTGGAAGGAGCGGAATTATTAGTTAGAGGTGGTCGAATCAATTTAGGAGGATTAGCTGGAGCAGGAACGGTAGAATTAAATATAGATGATAATAATCTGGGTTTAAGCTTTCCTAATGATGCAGCGCCAACAGATATATCCCTTACTAATGGAGCTACACTCAGAACTAATGTTGGAAGAGGTACGACTTCCGGATTAAATAACGGTGATATCCAAATACAAGCTCGGCACCTCAAAATTGATGGAGGTTCAATAATTTCAGCTAGTACCTTTGGAGCGCAACCCGCAGGAACTTTAACTATAAAAGCTTCCGAATCCATAGAAGTGACTGGAGGAAGCCGCTTGTTAGCTGAGACTTTTGATGCCGGAGTCGGCGGAGAATTAACAATTGAAACCCCAAAGTTAATTGTGCGCGACGGTTCAGATGTTGCAGCTGGTGCTTTTAAGGAGGGTTCAGCAGGTAAGTTGACTGTAACAGCTTCGGAAGTGGAAGTAAGTGGAACCTCAGAAGATGGTACAAAATTTAGTAAGATATTAACTCAGACAGATGGTGCGGGAAATGCTGGAAAATTAACCATTAACACCCTTCGATTGACAGTCCAAAATGGAGCAATTGTATCTGCTCGAACTTTAGGTAAAGGAAATGCCGGGAATTTAACGATCAAAACCGGAAACCTGAGTATCAAAAATGGCGCTCAAATAACCAGCAGCAGCACCGGAGAAGGAAGCGCAGGAAATGTTGAAATAGAAGCAGAATCTATAAATCTTGACCAAGGAAACATTATTTCCCAAACTGCATTGGGTAATGGAGGAAACATTACTTTATCATTAAAAGACCTTTTAGTGTTGCGCGATCGCAGTAAAATATCCTCAACGGCAGGTACTGCTCAAGCCGGTGGTGATGGTGGCAATATCACTATCAATGCCAAAAATGGTTTTATTATTGGTGTCGGCGATGGAAATAGCGATATTACCGCCAATGCATTCAGCGGCAAAGGCGGTGAAGTTAACATCGAAGCTATTGGTATTTTTGGCATAACACCACGTAGTCGAGAAGAGCTAGTAAATTTATTACAACCTAAAAAGCCAAAGGAATTAGACGCAAATAATCTACAAACAAACGACATCACCGCGATTTCCCAGCAAAACCCCGATTTAAGCGGTGAACTAAATATCAACACAGTAGATAACGATCCCTCTTCCACAGAAGAATTACCAACAGATATCGTAGATCTATCAAGATTGCTTGAGCAAAATCTCTGTGAAGCCAGTCAGGACAATGAATTTATTATTACAGGTCGTGGCGGTATACCTCCATCCCCTACAGAAGCACTGGAAGCTGATGCGGGTTGGGAAGATTTACGGATATTTCCCCACAATAGGTCAAATATCCAACAAAGACAGAGAAAGACAAAGCCAAAAGTAGATAATCATCAAGCCAACAACAAGAAAAATCCACCGTTAAAAATTGTCGAAGCCAAAGGTTGGATAGTTGATTCAAATGGCGATATTATATTCACTGCCCATCCACCTTCAGCTTATCCACATAGTTCTGCCTTAAATTATTTGAATTGTCATAGTTTTAAGCTGAAGTAATAGTAGTTATCTTTGAGTTACTCTCATGCTTAGGTTAACGGAGAATGCCAACCTTATATCCAGGATCAACCCAAATTAAAACAAGTCGATTAAGGCTATAGGTGATCGCTAATTCTATCGCTCGCTTCTTTGAACAATTTTCTAGCACCCGATTGGTGGGATTCGGCTCTCAGAAGTTACCACCACCATTAAAACCAGCCCTAAAATTTTATGTATATTTTCCAGTACCACAAAGGAGTTTCGCACCGGGAACTAGTCTAAACTCCAGTAGTAAAATACGCTAATTTATTGTAACGAATTGATAACTTATGGCTAGAAAATAGTAAGAAGTGGCTCAATTAGTGAAGCGAGACTGTACTATGGGAGAGGAGATTAGGAGACATAATTAAAAGCACCGTGAGTAAAAGAGTTTTTGTAACTTTGCCAGATTCAGTATTTGAAGAGCTAGAGCAGTGGGCTGATTCCCAAGGAAGACCAACTGCAAACCTTGCTGCTTTCTTAATAGAGACTTCTATAAGACGAGCGAAAGAAAATGGAGAAATATCTCCGCCAAAACAGCCAAGTTCTCCGTCTTGATTGCCAGTCTTTGGGAAAAACTTTGCTGTCTAAAACCAAGCTATAAAATATCCTCGAGCAGTGCTTAAATGCAATGCTGGAAGGATTTTTATTTCTATAGTTAAATTATTTCACACAATACTACACTCTAATAATCAGACTCACTCTTTCTATGTCAGAAAAATTAAAGCGGCGTTTTAATACACTGTGTACCTGGAAAGGGATAAATATGAGTGATATAGCTCATGAATTAATTGAAAAGTGGGTTGATTCGACATCGCTAAATTCGCGCAGCAATAACATATTGTTAGCTGCAATCCCTGGGGAGATGTCAGGGGGATTGGCTCCACCTTAGTCTCTATAATATCTTTTTCACGGAACTTGCTTTAATTTATCGCATATCAATGTGTAGCTATTCTTTTATATAATCTTTATCATAATAGGCTTGCTAAGTAAGTCAGCACAAATAAACTAAACTATATTACAGAATGTAAATTTAGTTGAAAGCCTTGTTCCTACTCACCCCATCACTATTTCTAATTACTATTTTCAACGCCGACCTACTTATCGATGTTTTGATAGGAATCCGCTTTGATTATTGAAATTATTCGTTGAGGTAGAGAATAGGGAATAAGGAATAGAAAAAAACTGTGCCGAGATTTTATGCCCTCAGAGTATACAAAAATCAATTAGGATTCCTATATTTTCTCTAAAAACCATAATATTTATAAGAAATATTTATATAACTGTATTTGATAAAACTTTACTTATGCTTAAATTCTAAGTAAAAATATTAGTAATGCAAATCAATATAGGTGTTTTAGTTAACCAAATTCAGTAAAAATTCAGAATTAAATGAAGGAAGAGCCGAAGTTGGTTGGAATTGAGATAGGCATTTAGACCGGAGGCGGAGCATCTTCGGCTCCGCCCCAACTCAATTCTTCCACCGTGTGACGGTGGGGAATTAAACCCATATGTTTAAGTTAAATTACCACTATACCTTTAAGATTAGGAAAAAAGGAATACTAAATATACTATAGGATGATGTCAATATACTTAGTCTGGGAATAAATTAAATAAGTGAGAAATTATCGGTTAGTTTAACGCCGATGATTCTATAATTCAGTTTTAAAAGTCATGTATATTTAATTATGAAAACCCTTGTATCCCATTATCAAAAAGTCAAGGAAAAACTTAAGTCTCGTCTAGAAGCTAGAAATAAGGTAGAGGAAGTAGTCAAGATAGTCCTAGATGAGATCGACAAACTTACAGATTTAAATGGTGAATATATCAAAGAATTGACTCCAGCCCAAGCCCGTCTTGCTCGAGATATGTTGGAAGCGATGAAGAGAAATCTTCAGATTTTGACTTCGGTTGAATTACGAGAAGAAATTGTAGATATTCCAGGAAACTCTTTTGATATTTCCGGAGTTCAAGCAGAGTTGAATAAAAATATTTTATCGCCTTTGACAACAGCTATTCAAACTCAAAGAAATATTCAAATTTGGACATCACCTAATTATTATAAACAGATAATTTTACAACCGTTACAACAAAGTCGCGTTGTTGTTAGTAGTTTATTAGCAGCAGGTGTAGTAGGAACTTTAGAAGGAGGAATAGAATGGGGTTTAGTGGGAGCGATAATTGGTTTAATTACAGGAGGTGTATTTATTAGAGTTTTTAAACAAGGGGAAATATCGTCGAATACGGAAATAAAATCTGAGGTTGAACCAATTCCAACTCAATTCAAAATTTCTATAGATATCGATAAATTACTTTCTTATTTATACCAGAATTTTCAATCGATCGATCAAACAATTTATGCTTACGGTTCAAAATCAGAAACATCGCCAAAAACTGGTTTAGAAAATAATTTAGAATTATTGGAGTATTTACAAGAATTAATGGCGGATGCCCTGGATGAGCAAATTCAACTACCAATTACAGTACGCAGACGCATCGAACAAGCAATCACAATTTTAAGACGTTACGGAATTGAAGCCCATGTTTATCAACGTTCTTTGTCACCAGATAAAGCTTGGGAGATGTTTTATTTTGAACCAAGTCTCGATCCGAGCATTAGAGATTATGTAACGCTGAAACACGCTTTTCTAAAAGATGAACAAGTACTTTTACCAGGGAGTGTAATTGAACCCGCATCATCTAATTAATGTAAAAAATGGTTTAGTTTAGGAGATTATATAAAAAAAATGCAAGATTACCATAATACTAAAATAATTGGGTTCGATTTAGGCCATGGAGAAACCGCGTTAACTTGGGTGCGTGCCGATAATCAAGAAACTACTCCCCAAAGTCTGTTAATCAATAATCGCAAAAGCCAAATAACTGCGATCGCCCATCATCCCCAGGGGGGAATTATCATTGGTGAAATGGCTTGTCAGTTATCTGATGCAACTGTTTTAGAAATTGCTTTTAAAAGTAGAAAGTTTGATAATTTGTCTTACCAGAAAACGATTAAGGAATTTTTGAACGCGATTTATCAACATTTAATTGATACAAATCAAATTCAATCTCAAGATACTAATTACTTTTTCGTAGGTTGTCCCTCGGGATGGTGGATAGAAGAAATTCAAACTTATCAACAATTGCTTTCGGAAACTGTACTTAATACAACGGTTGTTAAAGAATCACGCGCTGCTTTGATGCACGCTAAGGAAAGTGGTATTTTTACGATTCAAGAATTAGAAAAATCTGTATTGGTAATTGATATTGGTTCTTCGACTACAGATTATACTTTAGTTAAGGGTATGTCCGATACGCCAATAGATTTTGGTCATGATTTAGGTGCTTCCTTAATTGAAAAAGAAATTCTCAAAAAAACTATAGAAATTCATCGAAATTATCGAGAAAAACGCCAAAATATTATAAAATTAGGAAAACATCTCAGAAATGAAGAAATTTGGACATTAGAAGAAATTAACAAATTAGAAACAATCCTTAAACAAAGTCCTATATATAGAAATCGTTGCGAACTTCGCTGTCGCAAAGCCAAGGAAGAATATTTTAATTATCAAAATACTTATGAAGAAAATTTAGTTAACGTTGGTAGCGAAGATATTCAAAGAAAGTTTAAATTTTCACCTTTGGTAAACGGTAAAATTATGAATGCGATTCTGAATCAGCCTTTACCAGAATTAGATAATAAAAGTTGGCGCGATGACTTTAGAAGTCAGTTAGATGTAGTTAAACGAAAGTTAGACGAACAAGCGATCGTACCCAGTGCAATTTTACTCACAGGTAGCGCTTCCAAAATGGGTTTTGTTTTGGAAATCTGTCAGAAAGCATTTCCAAATTTACCTTGTAAACGTGATGGGGAACCCGAATTATGTATTGCCAGGGGATTAGCTCGTTGGGGAAGAGTGTATATTCGTACATCCGGTTTTATGGATGAAATTAGTCAATTTTTAGATGATGAATTGACGGCTATTGTAGGAAATCATGTCCCCACATTCTTAGATAAGTTAGCAGTAGAATTAGCTAACGGTTTGGTAGAAGAAGTCATTAAGCCTTGTGTTAAATCTTGGCGAAATCAAGAAATTAAAACTCTCAAAGCTTTAGAATTAGAAATTGAAAATAAAGCTCAAATTTGGCTGACGGGAAGCGATGGAAATAATAAAGTCACTAAATGTTTATTGGAATGGTTAACAAACATCCAAGAGGAAGTCAGAGAAAAAACTGATTCTATTTGTAATAAATATGGCTTGCCTTTGGGTACATTTGGTAGTAAAACAATTGATTTAGGTGACCATACTGGGAAAGTACCTACAACTATATCATTTGACGATTTAAGTGGACTTTCTGCATTTGTCGGTTCCCTTGTTGGAATTATAGTTGGCGTTGTGATCGCCGGTTTATTTCACGTATTCATTTTTGCCGGAATCATCGCTCCTATTATCGGAATTATCGCTTACTTTGCCGGTGGGACAGTAGTAAAAGAAACGGATATTCCCGGTTGGATACGTAAATTTGTTTCCGATGGCAGAATTAATGATTTAGCACGTCAGAAAAAGCCAGAATTCCAACAGAAAATCCACGAAACATTAACAAAAGATCCTACAATTGCCATTAAATTGGGTAAATCTATTAGCGAATGGTTGAAAGAAACCGTACAGGAACAAGCCGATCGAGCGCGGTTGTTGATTGCTTAAATTGAGCCAGGAAAGTAGAAAATCTTAATATTGCATTAATTTTACTCTTAACTCAAGATAAAAATGTCACTATAGAAACCATAGGACTTACGCAAAGGTAACGTAATTGTGTCATTACGAGCGATAGCGAGGTAATCGCCAAAATCTTGCGATTGCTTCCCTACACGTCAGCATATCCGTCGATCGCTTATACCGCCTCTATGGCATTCTTAAACCGGCATCGCGGTTAGCAGGAGTAAGAGCAACTCTCCAAAAGCTGTTAGAAAAAGGCGACGAGGTTGCCATCAGGGATGCTTGTATGTTAGCCCAAGATTATATCAAAGAGTTAGAATCATCAGTGATAGATGGAAAAATTCTTCAGGAAACCTACCGTTTTGATCCAGAAACGGTCGATAAAAATCCCTACTTCACTCCTGAAGAGGAAGAGTTTCCCCGCAGTGGGTTATTTGTTGAAGTGATATAAACCACATTCAGTAGATCGCAAAGTTTGGCATTTTTGTAATCTGTGATACCTTAAGTTAGTTGTTGTTCGAGTAGTCGTTTATTGAGTTCGGCTTATTGTTCCATTCCTTGGCTTTTAGTTTTGCAACGAACGAACGTCGGCTGCTTTATCGACGCAGGCTTTGAGTGAAAGTTTCAAAGCCGCATTTCTCCTTCTGCGTCAAATACATGGCAATTCCCTTTTCATAATAAGCAACCTCGTTAATAAATACCGGATACACCGTAGATTCTCCTTCATAGAAAATGTCCTTACCATCAAAAGTGATAAACATCGGATTACCAGGATGTAGCGGTTTGTAGTCTTGAAACTGCAACTGGGGATGAATCATAGCTTCGATTTCTCCATATTTATTCCTGGGATAATCAACTTTTTCCAGTATGCGATAAGAGGTTAAATTTGCCTCGGTTACTGAGGGTTGTCCTTGTTTTAATGCTTCAATATAGTCTAAAATAGCATGAATCAAATCTTCAGTTTCTTGAAACAACTTTGCATCTAATAAACCATTCGCAACTGCTCCCACTTCGATGGCAAAACCGAATTTCACCAGACTTCTCAGATAAGATGCATTTTGGTTGGGAGGATATCGTAAAACTTTTACTTTAGGATTAATTTCTGTCAGATATGCTGCTAACCGCAATAGATAAGGATCACTGGTGCATAAAATTATCGTCAATCCCATATTTGCAGTTGTGCTGTGCAAATCAATGATTAAATCAATTTTCTCTTCCTGGATTCGTCGAGCAATAGTTTTAGCTATTGATTGCTCATGATTCATTAATTGGGGATTTTCTAAATCTTGGGGATTGAAAGCCCGATTTAAATCTGTATCAATATACCTTCTTCCCATTGCAATCGCTTTCTTGTTTGCCAATAAACTAACAGTTTCAACACCATTGCGTTGAATTTGAAGCGGAAATTGTTGAAATTTCTTAGCTAAAAAGACTCCCGTGAGTTCCCCACCGTGGACACCTCCAACTAAGGCAACTCGTTGGATTGACGCAACCATAATCTATCTCCTTTTTTAACATTTGTTTATGTCATCAGTTTAAATTATCTAGTATAATTTATTAAAGTATATGTTTTATATACTAGTATATAAAAAAATATATCATCAGAGGTCAACAACTCAGGGCAGAGACAGACTCGGCTTGACTCAGATATTCCAAGATTACAAGAGCGAGTCGTCGATAGTATTAATCGACTCGAAGGACTAAAACACAGTTACTTGTCCCGTTTAGATTTGCTTGAGAGAGTAATCAAAATGGCGATCGCGAAGTTTGGGTTTATCACAAAAAATCTCGCTCGAAGAATTGCTCTACCAGGTTTAGTTGTTGGAAGTAAGGAAGAATAATGAGAAATTATGTAACGAAGGGCAGTGTAGGTAGTTCACATGTCCGTCTGCTTGTTTACTGCTTGACTACCACCCACTGTGTCACGGGAGCCATAGCTTTCCATGCCAAAAATTGACCTAGAGATTGTGCTCTTTGTATAGCTATGCGCGTCAAACTTCCACCAACTAGATTGTGCCATTCGAGTAACTTCTGTTCGCTTTCAACTGTAACCGCATTCGCAACCAAACGCCCGCCCTTACGAAGTGCTTGCCAACAAGTATCAAACATTCCTTCTACTGTTGCACCACCGCCGATAAAAATCGCGTCGGGTGGTTCCAAACCTTGTAATGCGCGTGGTGCTTCTCCATGAATTATACGTAGATTTGGAGTGCCTAAACTTGCTGCATTATCCGCAATATAATTAAGTCTACTATAATTTTTCTCAATGGCGATCGCCCAACATCGGGGATCGCTTCGCATCCATTCGACACTGATAGAACCGCAACCAGCACCGATATCCCACAACATTTGTCCGGGAATGGGTGCGAGTTTCGCTAATGTTATTGCTCTAATTTCACCTTTGGTAAGTTGTCCGTCGTGATGATAAGCTATATCTGGTAAACCGCCTATTCTGGGAAGCACTAAAATATCTGTATCGGCAATACATTCAACAGCAATTGTATTTAAACTGGCAATTTTAGTTGTTTCCCATTCAGCAGCAATACCTTGTAGAATACGCTCCCGATCTCCCCCCATATATTCTAAAACTATGATTTTACTACGACCAAAACCTCTATCTACAAGAGTTTGGGCTACCATCAGCGGGGTATTTCTACCTTCGCTAAGAATAAGTAACCGCGCTCCCGGATAAATTACCGGATGTAGAAGAGATAGGGGGCGAGCTGCTAAAGTTAAAGTTTCGACTGAGTGTATTGCCCATCCTAAACGGGAACAAGCAAGACTAAAAGCAGAAGGTGCGGGGATAATAGTTATTTCCCAAATCGGTATGCGACGGGTAAGAGTAACCCCAATTCCGAAACACATCGGGTCGCCACTTGCTAAAATGCAAACAGATTGTCCGCGACGCTGGATAATTTCTTCAACTGTTATGGCGATAGGAGAACTCCAAATTAACTTTTCGCTGGCATCATTTTCTGGAAGCATTGATAAATGACGGGAACCTCCCACCAATACTTCTGCTTGTTTGACAAGGGAATAAGCTACCTGACTCAACCCAGGTAAACCATCCTCACCAATACCCACTATAGATAACCATTTGTGCATTAATTTGGATAATCGTGGCTTTAAATTACAATTATTATATTGCCTGCCTTGATGCCTACCGTACAAGAGTGGAAATATTTTTTCCTTAACTTACCCAATCTTTCACAGAGTACCCAGGATTGAAGGTACTCAAAAAACTTAACTGAGCACGACTGTACCAATACAGGTTTGGGGTTCTATCTGCTCAAACTTTAATAGATTCATAATAACTTTATATACATGTACATCTAAATACCTTAAGTATTACTTACGACGTAAGTCTTTCGGATGATATAGATATAAGAATGGTATTTATTTTTTTGATGAACATATAATAAATAAATATTTTTTTATCGAGATAAAAAATAGACTAATACTCCGTACAAATTCCACGTATCGAATAAGAAACATAGAAATTAAGAGTGAATTGTGGAGATGGTGTGAATGTCACAAAGAATAACCTGGATTGATTGTTGGAAAGGCATTGCAATTGTAACAGTTGTAGCAGGTAATATATTAGATTTACAGCTTGCAAAGTATATTTTCTGGTTTCATATGCCGCTTTTTTTCTTTATCAGTGGATATTTATATAAAGAAAATCATGACTATTTATCTTTTTTTAAAAAGAAATTTCTTCATTTAATTGTTCCTTACACATCATTTTTATTATTATTTAGTCTTCCTAATTTTGCAATACACATAGGTCAGATTTGGCAAACTAAACAATTAGATTTCCTATATCAATTACTGTTGTTTATTTTGAAGCAATTGTACGGTGGTCAATTACTCACTGATTGGTTTAGTGTATTTTGGTTTATAACTTGTTTATTTTTTACTCAACAGCTATACAATTTTATATACACTAATTTTGGAAATTATAAATCTTTAATAAATATCATCATGTTGGACGTTTACTGTTTAGCAATGATTGATTACTCCTTCTTTAAAGATATTAGCTTTCCTTGGAATATTAATGTAGTGTTAATGGCACTTCCGTTTTATTGGCTTGGACACATGGTATCTAAAAATTTAACTATTTTTAATTATAAAAAATTAGTTTTTATTGCGGTAATTACCCTCGTAATTATAGCTTTAATCGATAATTTTTATTTTTTAGAATTTACATTTGATATGAAAAATAAAAGTTATGGAATACCAATTTTTAATTTATTCATAGCAATCGCGGGTATTATTATTGTCCAACAGATGGCACAAACAGTAAATAAAATAAACTTTCTTGATAATGTTACCCGTGAAATTGGTGCTGCCTCAATGGCCATTATGTATTTACATCAACCTATTCAGATAAGCTTCAAACAAGTTTCATTCTTAAATGAAGGTATTATCAGGATGATTGCTGGTTTGCTTATTCCATATTTAATTTATAAAATTATGATTAATTTTTCTCTTACTAGAAAGTTTCTCTTAGGTGATTTTAAATCTGTATCAAATATTAAATTAAAAAGTCTATCGAAAGCATAATTTACTAGAGACCTAGTACTGCTTCGCGGAAGCAAGAAGTAAGAAGTAAGAAGTAAGAAGTTTGAT
>DESS01000216.1:0-76976 GCA_002361335.1 Richelia sp. UBA3308 | reverse complement strand
TTTACGCCGTGTTGTACTAGTAGGGCTAAGTCTCTAGATTTTACAAGAACTAATGGTGGTCATACCTCATTAGGAGGCAAAATGCTGTAAATTATATGGAAGACTTCGTAAATATTTAAGTAAAATTGTTTAAGATATATAAAGATATAGATACAAAAGTTTATCCAGCTATGACTGTTGCATATCCTCGGAAATTTCAGAATTCTTTGAGCGCTAGGGATGTAATGAAACAGGTTGTACGCCCATCGATGAATCGAGGTGCTTGAAACAATTTTTCTCCACGGATTATCGATAGCTTGCATCCAGTTTATTTTTCGGTCATCACGCCACTTGTATATTATGTAGCGGTATTAAGGTGCGGCTCCAAGGAGTTAATTTGGGCTATTTTTCTTTCAACTCACTTGTGTTATTGTATTTTTAGCATAGGGGCGTAGTGAATAAGCAATTTTGTTGAAATCAAAAATTAGTTAATACTAAAAACAGCAAATCGCCTCTAATGTGAAATACATCAATAGGATGCTGCTATATCATGTCAAACTTGCCTGGAAAGTAGAACAGGACTTAGTAATCTTTATTATCTGCTCCGAAAAGCAAATAAAATGACTTGCGATTTACACTTATGAATGCATGGTAGAGCTACGGGCTTGAGTTATGCCCCTTTATTTTATTTCGATACACCAACTCAAGAGTTCCCTTAATTTCTATTTCCTCAAAAAAAATTCTAACCCTATAGCACATATTGTTGCGGTTTTCACGCTTAGTGCAATACAATGCAGGCAACCTCACCCCCATCCCGTCTCCGATGCTTTGGAGAGGGGTGCCCGAAGGGCGGGGGTAGTTTCGTCTATTCAACTGAAAATGGTTATATCTGCTCAATTAATCAGAAATTAGTTGCAGAAATTATAAAAAATTGACTTTCTTGTTTATTTTTTCTTCCTACAAGTAATACCAAATATTAATGAAGATGCACTGAGTCAGCATCGCCTGCAGTATTGACGGGGTTTGTTTCTATAACCCCAAGCACAAGCCTGCAGGCGCTACCAGTGCAGCCTCAGACAGAATTGGTATAAGCATATTTAAATTAGATGTCCCGCCGTTTTGATAGCAGGAATCATATTCTAAATATGAAACAAATAGAAGATAAAACAGTAAGCGGCAGACCTGCGGGAGGAAAATTTTTCTTTGAGGAGCGATTATGATGCCATTCATATAGACAGTCGATAAAGTAAATACGAGTATACTTTGGGTTTGACTGACTATTTATACAGACCGGAAATAAATCAGAACGAACAATTATCTCACAACCTCGTGTTGTAAATGTCTAGAATGCACTATGCAAATAAGGTTGCGGAGTGATATAGTTAACTCCCTAAAATTTATAGGGGGGATGTACTTGAGATAACACGACTAAATATCCTTTTGGTTACACCATTACCCTTGGTTGACATGAAGCAGAATTAGGCGTGGTTGAAATATTCCACAAAATCTCTGCGTCCACTACCCCGATGAGGTGCTGTATTGTTGTTTGAATTGGATTGACTTAATAGTAATTCTTGCTCAATTGAAGTAGAAAACATTTTATTTACTAAAGAATTTCTAATTGCTTGGAAGTTAACAGCTAAGGAGCCGAATACGAAACTTGTAACTAATTGTGAAATGGCTGTACGCATAGTAGATGTCTATTTTTGAACTATCCATTTCACTGATACTTAGTTTGAAATACTGCATCCGGACATTTTTATAAAAAGTATTTATTTTTACTCTATAATTTAATATGATTTTTATTGGTAATATGTTCTAGTCATAACCAGCTACCAGCATAATTGATAAGAGTTGAAAGAACTACCTATTCTTTGTCAAGCAATAATTATAGAGGTAAATATACATCTAGTTTTCAAGTAAAAAACTGGTAGCTGTATTCTTTGTATACAATTACAGCAGGGATTATAAATATGTAATATTGCTGATATGTACTACGAAAAATACCTTTATAAGAGTGAATATTCAGTAGCTGTACTGTTTGTATACTACCGTATGAGTACTTAATAACATATGTGTCAGGACAGTTGCCTTTACTAGGATAATTATTTAAATTGTCTAAATAATACAGTTGCCTGTTTAACCAATCTGGATGATTTAGTAGTAAGTTGAACAATTAAACTATTGCAGCTGGTGGTAGATCATTTAGTTCCGCTCTGTTGCAATGCTCCTACAGGTAAATTTGGCGGGTTGACCTTTATGTCTTCGACGTTCATAGAAATTGGAAGTAGTAAGATAGAAGTTGTGACTACTTCTAATTTTTCTCAAGGATGCAAGCCTTGCCATTTATGGCAACAACGGGGAAGGTTGATGCGGGGCGCATCTTCCAAACCCACTCAACCTTTTCCTTCTTCCTTCGCGGTGACGGGAACCCTTGACATTTTTATTCAACGCACATCGCCGACAGCAAAGCGCAGCATTAGTGGCTTATCACAACGGTTGAATCTAGTCTAAACCTGGGTAATCGCTTTATAAAATAAGCGAAATTTTGCTTATAATTACCACATTCATAGAGAAACTGACTTTTTGTTTGCTCCGATTCAAGCAGTCGCCCTAAATCTTCGCCGTAGTCCTTGCCACAGTTCGGTCAATTTATCATAACCACGAAATTGCCACCCTTGACGAAACAGTCGATACAGTTAGCTACCCAGGTGTTGCTGATTATCCCAATTATCTCGATCCAACTGTTATAACAGTACTCAGTAGGGAAATTCAATGCAGATTTGTTAATAATCGCTACCCAATTTGCAAATATGGCGGTCTCTACATGATGTTGCCTACGGGGGGTGATATCTATGAAAATTTTGCGTTGTTTAGAAAATTTAAATTTAACGCCTCAATAAGCGTTTTACTGTTCCCTCAAAATTTTTGATAAAACTAAAATAGCCTCACATAAACAAAACTTTACTAACAACACATAAACAATAAAAATATTATATTCATATTCCTTTACAAATCCGTTACTCAACTTTACACAAAATTTTTTATTGACAGGATTCTCAATTAAGGCATGAGATTACAAGCCATTCTGGTGTAATATGCATATTGTATTTTTAGGGAAGCAGTTTATTAATTTTTAATCAAATAGATCAAATAACCTTTTACTTGACAGCAACTAGCTTTACATTAGAATAATTGGCGTACTACAAAAGAAATTTTATTTAAAAAAGGAATCAACTAGATATTAAGCAATGTAAATTTTGTTGTGATTAAAAAGACTAAAAACAGCTTGCTAATATACTTATATTGACAAAAAAGCCTTTTTGTAGTTATAAAGCAGTCGTTATTTTTTAATCGCTATACACCAAACACCCTCGCAAGGCTGAACAAAGCTGAGCAACGGTTACGATATAGCCAGACTGATCTCGATCAAGAGTTAGGTTAAAAGGGTGATGACACCTACAAATGCTTTCGGGTTTGTAGCCCTGTCGTCAATAGTTAAACAGGTATATAAGGTTTGCCCCAGTGCTGTTGGCTAACAAAGCTCTTTTAACTAAGTCAGCGGAAAACTTTACCCGTGAAAGGGTCGGCAAGGAAAGCGCTTATTTATCGGCAGTTTTTTCAGCAAAAGTCTTTTCAGTTTTGTACAGGTAATCGCCTACTTTGAGGCGTAGCGATCAGCTTCGCTGCTGCCGGAGGCAATCGCCGCAGCAAAGCTGTTGATCCGTAGGATGCGGCTTACGCGTAGCGCATGGGTGAGTGGCTTATCGTCAAAGTCAAAAATAACAGATTGGATTTAAGCTGAAATTTTATCCTTCACGATGCAAACACTGGCGAAAGAATGTTAAATCTAATATCGACGAGCGGTGAAAAAAAACAACGTGAAAGCACAGGTATTTAGAGGCGTTAATAATTTATCTTACGAAGAAATTCCTGTACCCAAACTTGAAGCTGATGAAGTGTTGGTGCAGGTGCGAGTAGTAGGATTATGTCAATCCGATATTAAAAAGATTCACTATCCCCTTTACGAACCGCCGCGTATTTTCGGACATGAAACTGCGGGAATAATTACAGCGATAGGAGATGAAGTTGAAAAATGGCAAGTAGGACAAAGAGTTGCGGTGATGCATCATATACCATGCATGCGTTGTGCTTACTGCATGAATGATAATTTTTCCATGTGCGAGACCTATAAAAATATTGTTACCACGGCAGGATTTGCACCTAGTGGTGGGGGTTTTGCGGAATACGTGAAAGTACCCGGACATATTGTTAAAAATGGTGGGTTGATTCCTATTCCTGACGATATAACTTTTGAAGAAGCAAGTTTTGTAGAGCCGACAAACTGCTGTTTAAAAGCAGTGAAAAAAGCCGAAATTGCTCCTGGAAAAACAGTGTTAATTACTGGTGCTGGACCAATCGGGTTAATGTTTATTATGTTGGTGAACTACTTTGGTGGTAAAGCGATATCTACCGATTTACTACCATCAAGAATTCAGAAAGCAGTAGAAGTGGGAGCAGAAGCTGCTTTTGATGCTCGCGATCGCGATTTAACAACTAAAATTCAAGAATTAACCGATGGTTTGGGTGTAGATGTCACCTTATTAGCCGTACCCAGCGACAAAGCATTTTTTCAAGCCCTTGATTGCACTCGCAAAGGCGGTAAGATATTGTTTTTCGCGGAATTTCCGGATCAAGTAGAAATTCCCATCAATCCGAATATTTTGTATCGTCGAGAAATTGACTTGATGGGTAGTTACAGTTCATCTTATAGATTGCAAAGTTTGGCGGCTGATATCGTCTTTAATCGTCGTATTGACGTAAAAGCGTTAATTAGCAACAGCTATTCTTTAGAAAATTTATCTGCTGCAGTTGAACAAGCTGTAGCTCCCTCTGAGGATACTTATAAGATTCTTATTTATCCTTAAGTTGAAAATTGGGCCGAAAGGGCATTGGAAATTTAAGTACTTAGGAAAAGCCCTCCTTTTACAACGCGGGTTGGGGGGATAATCTTGGGGGCAAAGAAATTTTAACTATAGTGCACTCAATGCCGGAAAAAGTATACTCCAATGCCCTATGCCCTATGCCCTATTTCCTATAGATTATGACAATTAGTTTATTGATAGTTATCTTATTAGCTTTTTATTTGGCTTGGAACCTGGGAGCAAATGACGTTGCGAATGCAATGGGTACTTCCGTCGGTTCTAAGGCTATTAATTTAAAACAAGCTTTGGTAATTGCTGGAATATTGGAATTTACTGGCGCTGTTTTATTTGGCAATGAGGTATCCCAAACTTTAGCTACGAAAGTTAGCAATCCGGTTTTATTTGCCGATGCTCCCCAAGTTTTTGCAACCGGAATGTTTTCCGTGTTATTGGCTAGTGCTTTGTGGCTGCAAATTGCCACATCGCGGGGTTTACCAGTTTCATCTTCCCATGCAGTTGTTGGTGCGATCGCTGGTTTTTGCGTCAGTGCTGCTGGATTTGGCGCAATTAAATGGTCATCTATTGGAATGATTACCTTGGGATGGATTATTACGCCGGTTATCAGCGGTGCGATCGCGGCTTTGTTTTACAGTCAAATTAAGCGTTGGATTTTAGAGCAACCAGAGCAATTACGACAGTTAAATGAGTGGATTCCTTGGTTGAGTGTGTTTTTGTTCGGAGTATTCGGAGTAATCGTTTTACCAAAAGCAACTCAACCGCTGACAAGTTTTTTAATTGAGGAAGTTGGTTTAAAAATACCATCTCATGATGTTCCACTTTTTGTTGGTGTAACAGCAGCAGTTGCACTTACCGTTTATAGTTGGCGACAGTTGGATAATGGGATGGAGAGATTAGGTTCGGAGGAGATTGGGGAACAAGGTTCGGAGGAAGAAACTTTTTTAAAATCCCCAATCCAAAATCCACTTGAGCGTATATTCGCTAGGTTCCAATTATTGAGTGCTTGTTTTGTGGCTTTTGCTCACGGTTCAAATGATGTGGGAAATGCTATTGCTCCTTTGGCTGCCATCAATTATATCAATCACACCGGGAAAGTTCCTATTTATGATTTAGATATCCCCGTGTGGATTCTGGTAATTGGTGGTGCTGGTATTGTCTTTGGTTTGGCAATTTGGGGTCAAAAAGTGATTGCGACTATCGGCGAAAGTATTATTGCTTTACAACCAAGTAGTGGTTTTTGTGCTGAACTGGCAACGGCTACTACGGTAATTCTTGCTTCTCGTTTGGGTTTACCGGTTTCCACTTCTCACGCACTGGTGGGGGGTGTAGTTGGTATTGGAATAATCAAAGATATTAAATCAGTACAATTCAAAACTTTACAAGGAATTGCTGCTGCTTGGATAATTACCCTGCCGGTAAGTGCTGTTTTAAGTGCGGTTATTTTTAGTTTGGTTCGTTTT
This sequence comes from Richelia sp. UBA3308, assembly GCA_002361335.1. Lineage (GTDB taxonomy): Bacteria > Cyanobacteriota > Cyanobacteriia > Cyanobacteriales > Nostocaceae > Rivularia. The sequence goes on along the minus strand of DESS01000216.1, from coordinate 70,594 downwards.
ATTTGGCATTGAGGCTGCTCCGAAAAACTTATCCAAACTTGATTAAACTAGGTTAATAAGTCAGGTGTTAACTTCGGGCTTCATCCAAGGGAATCGGCTCCTTCTTGTCCACAGGCGTAAGTTAAGGTCGAGCCGACCTTACTAATTTATCTGGCGCATTTTCCAGATTAATTGAGGCATTTTCATCCCGATCCAATGTATGATTACATTTATGACAACAAAACACTCGATCTGATAGTTTCATTGACTGAATATGCCCACATAGCGAACACTTTTTAGAAGAAGGGAACCACCTATCAACTATTTCAACTTTGCTGCCATAATGTACTTGCTTATAGACTAATTGACGGCGCACTTCATAAAAGCAATTGTTACTAACAGCATTGGCAAGCTTATGATTAGCAATCATGCCAGAAACATTTAAATCTTCAATCCGAATGCAATAAACTTTACGACTTAAATCAGTTGTCATCTTATGAATTGTGTCTTGACGAATATTGCTAAGTTGGGCATAATGTGAAGCCAATTTTATGTAGTATTTTCTGGCATTAGATGATGCTTTTATGCCAAGTTTAAAGTTTCCTAAAACCTTATTACGATTGCGCCATTGCAGTTTACTCAGCTTGGTTTTCGCTTTTTTAGTAGTGGCTGGCATGGCATAACAAGTTCCATCTGAAAGGGTTTGCGACTGCGGAGAATCAAGGAATATAAACCAGATTCATTTACTCCAAGGGTGTCGTTATTACCGACACCCTTTTCATCGTCGTCTAGCCGTGAAAGCGCATCACGACTATTACGAATTTCCAAAATTCTACAAATATTTAATGCAATCCATAAAGGATTATCGATTGTTCCCACAAATCGCACTTCTTGATTTTCAAATTCAAATTTAATTAATTCATTCATGGTTTTTCTTTTTGTAGCGTATATTGAGGCGCTTGTGTGCCTATTGAAACGGTAATTAATAGGACTTATTAAGATACATCCACAGCGTCATTACTCACTTTAAAAGCACGTGATCTAAAGAAATCCCGGGATTGCTTATCGAGCGAGCTTGTTGTTTGTCCCCCTGACAGCGAGTAGGGGGACAATCTGACAGGGGGATAATTTTGGTTTGCGGGTTTGATTAAATCGAATTAATGCTCTAAATAACTAGCAATCACTGCTGCGTGTGCTTGTTCAGAAGTGTTTACAATTAACCTCGATTCTCGATTACAAGGTTGCGCCACCCATTTTCCTTCTAGATTCTCGTAGAAGGTGCCCAGCAGTATCATCTCATCCCACACTCGATAAAGCGTACCAAATACCTCAGGAAGTGCGTCTATTTCTGTCCTTACCATTTCTGGTTTGACTTGAATATTTGAAGTATCTGGAGCAATTAATTGCGCTTGCCAATACAAGTATCGCTCAAGTTCTTGTTGTGATAGGTCTTGAACTTCAAGTGCTGCTTGATCCATAATGTTATTTCCATTGTTCTATATGGGAGAAAAGCGGTTAACTTCTTGGCGGGAGTACCGCTTTTCTTATAATCATTATAATATTACTGAGTAATACTGCAACATATTCAATAATATTAGTGCTACTATAAGTACTACCGAGCGATACTAAATGTGTACCGTTCAGAAAACCTTCATGTCAGACACTAAAGAAAAAATGGCTAGAACTTCGATAACAGTTCCACAAGAGCTACTGGAAGATTTTAGGAAATATTGTGATAAAAAGCGCAGATCTGTTTCTGCACAAGTAGCATTATTGATGGAAAAAGCTTTGCAGGCGAGCGAAGGAGGGGTTTTGGGCGATGATTAAGGTTTCGTCTGTCTATGAATGCTACTTTTAGCTTCCGTTTCATGGGACAATCGCTGCATAGCAGCCGGTTTGACTTGGCATATAATATTTTGTCTTATTGCTGTTTCTTCTCGAAGGATGGCGCTTAATTCTGCTCCTGGGCGATTGGCGGAGCCACCGGCTCTTCAGAGCCTTGCTGACTATTCCAAGTTCGGAAGTCATTGCCAGCAGAAGAAACCGTAATCACTCCTCTGGCTGCTAAAGCAGCTAGTTCATCATCTATGCCATTTAGTTTTTGCGGTGTATTGTAGTTGCCAGGATCACCAAGTGACATATTGACACTGGCAATGTTGAATCTTTCTGCATTCGCTACAGCCTCACTATTAATGTATGCATAATTTAATCGGCACAATTTTTTATATAGCGCTTTTCGGTTGAGCAGAATACATTCTTGTGGTACGGGCATCCCTGCCCGTCCGAATTCTACAAATTTTCCCTGTATTGCATCCAACTGAAATTTGCTATATCTCTTAAGGGCCCAAATGCTATTGCTGTCTTCTGGCCTTAATTGTTTTGGCCCTCGGTGCGGTGGAACACCGCACGATTGCTTGAGCTTTTAATCTGAGTTCATAAAACTAAAATAATTCCCATCCAAAGCTAAATCCCAGACTCCAGAAACAACACCAATAAGTTCATCACCAGCATCATTTTTCAGAAATATACCAGTACCCTGGGGTAATTCTTCTGGAGCAGCACCCAATTGATAATCCGAGGCACTACCATGGAGTTGAATTATATCCTCGCTGCTGTCAAAGTTGATAATTAGTGCGTAATCTTGATGAACCATATTGTCATAGTAAGCTTCTTGAACATCACCAAGAATAATGCAATCAGATGAAGAGTTAGCATTGAGAGTTTGTACGCCAGCCAGTACAGTTGAACCTTGTGGCGATGGTGCAAGAGAATCAACATTATTTACAGCAGAGAGAATTCCACTACCTTCAATTGCTAAGAAACTAAGAGATTCTCTGGTATGAATAGTTTCGCGATCGAGAGAAGTTTCTTCTTCAATTTTGATCTCTACAGAATCACTATCTTTATTGCGATAGCGCAATCCTGCTGAATCTGTTTCATTGTAGGTACTAATAGAAGCCAGTAATTGTGGCGGAGTTTCAAAATTAGATCCTAAATCAAGAATTGACCATTGATCGGTGAAAATCTCTCCCGTTTGTCCAACCTGATATTCCAAACCACTCCAATTACCGCTACCTGATTCAATTGCCATATAACCAATAGTTTCTTCAACCTGTCCCCTACATTTACGTGCTTCTTCCTCTTCCATGCCCACTGCAAAGCCTTCGTTGGAAGTATTACGCTGACGAGTACGGACAAAATCTCTACCGTTGAAGGTTTGTACCTGGGAAAAAACTACTGGATTTGTATCGAAGCTGCTCTCAAATTCAACTGTATTCCAATCACCCAAAGTCACAAGTCCATCACTATTTAAGGTGCCTATTTCTAACCTTGTACCGTTCTCTAATTCCCAATTACCAGCTTCGAGAACCATATAACTAAAATCTTCTGGTATCCAGTGTATACCGTCTTTATTACTAGGTTCTTGAATCGAGATAGTAAAGCTGTTATTGGTAATATTATTCAAGCGAACTGTTGAGGGGTCACAATCATTGTAGGATAATGGTTGAGCAAAGACTACCGGGTTTTCGTACTCACCTAAAAGTTTAATAGTTTGACTGCATTTAGAAAGGTTGGTGATGCTGCCCACTTCACCTATTTTTTCAGTGGATTTAGGAGCCATATCAAGAATCGCTTCTCCTAAAGCAACGACATCCACACGCCCAAAGTCTAATCCCGTGTTAATTACGTTGTCATCCTCATCATCTCCATCCTTGATAGTGGCACCTGTGGAACTTAAAAGATCGTCTAATTCACTAACCGTCAATCGACGACCTAGTTTTTCCACTGCTAACTGTTGCGCTAACACTACAATGCCTGTAACATACGATGCAGCTTGGCTAGTCCCATGCATCGTCGATATACCGCCATCAGCATTAGCACCAGTAATTGCTGCACCGGGAGCAAAAACATCGCTTAATGTCTCATGACGTTGGGAAAACGGAGTAATGCGATCGCCTTCTGTTGTGTGAGCAGTTACACCGTTTGACCAAGTAATATCACCACCAATATTGCTATGAAATACTCCACCAATAGAAAGAGAATTAGGATCGGCACCAGGATAGCTCACCCCTGGAGCGCTATTAAAACTGTAGAAATTATTACCCGAAGCCGAAACAACTGCAATATCTAATTCAGCCAGTGCTGCTAGTTCATCGCCGATACCATATTTAGATTGAGGATAATTCCAATTATTACCGTCTCCCAGAGACATATTCACACTTGCAATATTATATGTTTCGGCATTTGCTATTACCCATTGCAAAGCTTGTTCAACATAAGTAAAACTGCCGAAACCATTGTCCTGAAAAACTTTTAAGTGAATAATATCTGCTGCTGGTGCCATACCGGTGTAAATGGTATCAGAGGAAGCAATAATACTAGAAACATTGGAGCCATGTCCGTCCAAATCGTTAGCGTCGGTATCTTGATTAGCAAAATCGTAGTTATAGACTATACGATCTGCAACACCATTACCATCTTTGTCAGGTCCAAAAAAAGGATGGTCTAAATCAATGCCAGTATCTATAATCACAGTAGCAAAACCGCTGCCATCAATACCAGCAAACCGAGTATCGGCACGAAAAGCATCAATATTAGTTAATGAATTAGAAATATTGGTTTGAGGAGAAATATTAATTTCATTACTAGTAGAAACTATCTCACCATAAGTATAAATCTCTATATCCGAACCCGTTGTAGTCACTAAAGGAGAAATTTCTACAAAGGAAGTCGCGTTAACTAATTCTTCGGCTTTACGCTTATCTCGCTCTTCCGAGAATGTATCTAGAATAGAAATGTTGTCAGAAAGTGGTATGGTAGTATCATCAAAATTCCTGTTAACAATTGGTAATGTGTCGTCAATGTCAACTTGTGGAGAAAAATTATCAAACAAGCACCAAAAACATTCTTCTCTGTTATAGTTTTGTTGAGACATTAAATTACCAATTTGAAATGTACAGGTAGTAAATTCTGCTGCTTGCATACCTTGAGTTTGATTTGGGCAGCCAGATTCATTCCACCAAATGTGGACATCAAAAAACGAGCGATTGTCATAAATTAAATCGCTATATTCGTTGTATTAGTCACCAAAAAACCTCCTACTCTTGCTGGAATTCCCGACTTTTGTTCTACATAGAATTTAATGTCTACTATTGGGTAGAACATGCTTGAAGACAATTATTTAGATAGAGACGAAAACCATTCAAATTAATAAGTATCTATACCTTTTGCTATCTTTTACTAGTACAGCACGGCGGAAATAAAGTACCCATATCAAAAGTTTGAAACCTTTAAAAAAAAGTACTTATTACCTTGATACTTTTGAATGCCAGACTTCCGCCCAGCGATACTATTTCTAACCGAATAAGCAATGCCGGGTAAATGTAGTGAATAGTGGAAGCAACACCTTTCAAATTGCTATTCCTGTCCGGTAAATGGAATAAGACGAAATTATGAATCCTCGTTTTTACACTATTGCAATTAAGCAATAAACCGGCGCAGCAATTCCCAAAACTGAAATTTACTGATATTTATCAGTAAAATAACCAGTTTAGAATTTTTACTTCTGTAAGTATTCTTAGATTTTACCATAGGGATTGCGACTGAGCATCCGCTGTTAATTTTGCTGTTGTATGTAGAATAGCTATAATACATCTAACTAAATCAGAGTTATTCTCATCGATTTAACATAACTCTTGATATTGAGCAAAAATAGCTGATTATTTAACATTGAAAAGTATTTCTATACTCCCTATATTTATTATAACAGTTCAAAAATGGCAGATCATGACAAATTAATTACACAATAATTCGGCAAATTTCTAAGTTACTTTTTATTAGATAAAATGTATTTTAATTTGACTCAAACAGCTTTTTATAATACAAAAAAAATGTCTCAGGTTTTTTGTCAATTAAATAATTTATAATTGCTTATTTACTATAACGAAACAACTTTACATCATGTTTTTAACTAGATTTGCCATAAATACAGCGGTTTTCGGCGGTTTTAGGTTGAATCCAATACAACTTCAAATTGGCACAATCCTACAATAATTTATTTGACAAAGGTAGAAAACCGCTAAGTAAGTCGGCACAAATAAATCCAACTATGTTACAGTATGTAAATTCCCTATCTTACCTTATTCTTATTCCCTATTCCCTATTCTCTATTCCCTTGTCCTAATTACTATTTTCAACGCCGACCTACTTATATTTAATTAAAGTATCCTAAATTATCCGATATTCTACCTTCGATGCAGCTATAGTAATTACATAACCTCTATGTTAATAAAAAAATTTCTTCTCAAAGCAATAAAAATTTAACAGAACAACCAACTAAAAAATTATTTCTAAAGATATTACAAGTTTTAAAGTTTGTCCATTAACAAAAATATATTCACCCAGGATATTAAATTTTCTAATATTAGATGCAGAAGTTCCGATACTAAGATAGTACAGGTGGACTTTGGTACAGTTAAATACATAACTACTTAAACGCTAACTATAATCACGCGAGGGCGATCAGTTTCGCTCGTGCACGAAGCAATCGCGATCGCACATCTGGGCTTATGACTTAAGAGTTTATTTAGTGGATTTTGTAGCATAAAATAACTTCTATTCTTACTTTTAACTAAATTTACTTACAAAGCACATCGATCAAATTTCAAATTAAGCTGCTTTTAGTTAAGGAAATGAAAATACAAGAATATTTATACTTGTTACAAATTAGTTACTTGTTGAAGTATAAAACCTGTAGGGTAATATTTCCCATGCAGCAGCAGTACTCTGCCCATTTGCGGAAAATATGAAGATGTGCCATTCGGAGCAGTTATACCGTTTCCATGGCGAACTCGCCCATAGTGGTTTGATCTGCTTACCCTGGGTAATACTTCTGGGATTATTCTGCTTCAGCGTTTTTTTGGTAAGATAGCTTATAATTCTGTGGAAATGTTCTTCAGACGGTTGCAAAACTTATTCTTAACCTTGAATAATTCATTCGGCGTTGTGGGTTGACAAATACCACAGCAAAAAAAATTTTACTTGAAAAGTCAATTTTTGTCTAATCATTTATATAATTGCAACGCAGTCAATAGGAAAGTGTTTGAGGATTACCGTTGCTAGAAATATATAAATTTGATGCTTTTAATGCGGATTTTTGAGATTCTGAGTGTAAGATATATCATGAATTTCAGTGCGTTTAATTAAGTATAAAGGATGATTTATCAAGTATGAAATAAAATCTACTTATCCGAATATTAAATTTTCTGCTTTATTGGTCAAGGATGTACATGTTATGGTCGGACAAACAATTTAGCACAGAAGAGGTATTTGCATGTGAACCTTATTTTTTTATTTTTGTCAAGTCAAATTTATGCATAATATGACAGTGATGTCAATTTCATTGCGATACAAAAAATACAACCAGAATATTAGTATTTTTTAGCTTTTAAGTCGCGAAATTCCAATTAAGTTAGAACTTGTTCATCTTATTGTTTAATTTTATAATGATAAAAATAATACCTGTATTGATGAAAATAAATTTCGTCAGCTAATTTATGAATGATATTTTTTTTAATAACTTTCATATTACTTAATGTCAGTTAATTTAAAAAAAGAAAGCCATTACTGAGAAAATAGAGAAAATTGGTAATAATCTTAGCGCCGAGTAAATCAATAGCAAACCACAAAGGTGGTCAAACAAGGGGCAGAGGGTAAAGACTAATGGGACGATTTGATAACGGACCACATTTGCCACGTAGAGCAGGTGAGCCATACGGCGACGCAGAATCTGCCTTACGGGCTGTGACAGAAGAATTACAAGTTATCCAGGGAAATTTGCTTAAATCATTGCAAGATGATGTCAAGCGCTTAACTAGTGAAAAAATCCGCTTGGCTGATGAAATCAAACGTCTGCAAGAAGAAAGGGAACACTTACTTGGAGGAAGACAAATTGATGAGTTACAGGTGTTGATTCGTCAGTTAGCCCAGGTTTTAGGAAATCATATATCTGAGCAGTTACAAGCTTTAGTGGAAAAAGTTGCCGTTCGTACTACTAGGACAGGTTTAGACTCCGAAAACTACACCCAAATTCCAAATGCTGAATCTATCAGTAGTGCCTTTAATAATGCTTTTAATACACTGCAACAAGATTTAGAAAACTATCAAAGTAGCCTTTCCCAGCAATTATCTCGAATGTCATTGCAACAAGAACAAGGGGAAGCGATTTTACTAGAACTGGTAAATCGTCTGCGTCAAGAATTGGAAGATACAACACTAGAAACTCCTCAGAGGGAATTCCAGGTTAACGAACAATTAGAAGATTTTGAGCGAGAAGTTGATAACGTAGAAAGTTTTCCGTCTGCAGAATTACAAAGCCCACAACAAGAAGAACTTTCACCAAGTTTATTTGAAGAACCCAAGGAGATAATTCCTCCACCAACAGATACAACCACAGCACAGACTACCGTTCGAGGAGCGAATGTCTCCTTACCAGAACCATCCCTTCAAACTACGCCAGAAGTTCCCAGACAGCCCCTAACTCCACAACAAATGCTCTCAAGGCAATCGGATGTGGTTAGGCAACCTCCCAGAGGATTATTGCTGATTGTGCTGTCCACTGTAGCCACATCTATTTATAATGTCGCGATTAAAGTAATATTCGGACCAAACTCTCAAATATTCGGCATATTTGATGTAGAACAGTTAATATCGCCAACTTTAGGAAATTGCCTATTGGTTTTAATGCTGAGAATGTTGGTAGTCGTGCCCCTAATGTTAGTTTTGGCACCCATTCTTCATCCAAGAGTCTGGCAAGATTTACAAAATTTAATAGATTCATTTAAAGGAAATCCGACTCCGACAAATATTACAGCAAGAAGAGTGCTGATGCTATCAGTGAGCAGTGGATGCTTCTTATTTTTATCCCAGGTAATGCTTTACATTGCCATCGGACAAATTTTCACGGGAATGGCGATCGCGCTTTTATTTGTATATCCAATTGTCAGCGGACTATTATCTTGGCTTTTGTTCCGTGACAGTCCGAGTAAATTCCGGGCATTTGCTTATTCTACGATTGTTTTGGGAATATTTTTGGTATTGGGGGGTAGCTCAGGGGCTGCTGGTAACGTTTCTTTAGGAAGCATTACAGGAATTATAGCCGGGATCAGTTTTGCATTTTACGTCATATTGACGCGTATTTGCGCTGCTAGACTGCATCCGGTTTCTTTTACATTAATTAACTTCGCGACAATGCTATTTTTATGCTTTATCGGGTTAATGCTACCTTTACCTTTAGATTGGAGGTTGGATATCAATTCAGCTAACTTTTTAGAACTGGTTTTAAGCGCCTTTATTTTGGGCGTGCTAACCCTTTGTGGTTACTTGCTAAATAATTTCGGTATTCGTAAACTTGGCGCTACACGAGCAGGACTCATAAGCGCCATAGTTCCAACTTTAACCGTAATTTTCGCCGGGATAATAATTCAAGAAACTTTACCATTCATCCAGGTTATCGGAGTTTTACTAGTTACCTTCGGAGCCGCAGCCTTCAGCATCGAGAAATTGCAGCAACAGCGAGGGAAAGTACCTCGTTCTTCTAGTTGAGAAGGGACAAGGAAGGGGACAAGGAGACAAGGAGAGGGGGGGAGCAGGGGGAGCAGGCGGAGCTGGGGGAGAAATTTTAGGCGGTAATCTGATAAGCGGCATAGGAGTAAGAAAAATATTCATAACTCCTAATACTACTGACTCCCAATCCAAAATGGTTGTTAAAATCTAAAATCCCTGCATTGCTATGCCCAATTTCCAACTCACTGGTATACAGTAAAGCCATATTCTCAGTTAAGAACTGTTAACATACATTTTTGAGTAAAAGTAAAAAGGACACGCGTGGTTGTGAGGAGCCAAAGTTGAAAACGCCGTGTCAATGGAAACCTTCTTGTACGGGGTAGTTTTGGATATGGCAAGCTTGAATTGCTTTCCCTATATCAGTTGGTAAAGATACTGACAAAAAAAGTGATGGCAATCTTATTAACAAGGTCGATTTTAAGTTGTTACTGTAAAAATACGGGTAAAATGTTATATATAACTACCAATAATACCCTTAGTTGTCGCATAATAGATAAACTAAAGTCAACACATAGTCAGCGAAGAGGGTGTATACTACTTACTTTCCTGTAATTCTTAATTTTGTAAACCTGCTATTCAACAGTTTGTAATATGCGTAACGATACCGATCTGATTAAACGTCTTGGCCCCAGTGCGATGGATCAGATCATGCTTTATTTGGCTTTTAGTGCCATGCGAACTAGCGGGCACAGACACGGGGCTTTTTTAGATGCCGCTGCAACGGCGGCTAAGTGTGCTATCTACATGACTTATCTGGAGCAGGGCCAAAACCTGCGAATGACTGGTCATTTGCATCATTTAGAGCCGAAGCGAGTCAAAGCCATTGTAGAAGAAGTCAGACAAGCGCTGACTGAAGGAAGACTGCTGAAGATGTTAGGTTCTCAGGAGCCGCGCTATTTGATTCAGTTTCCTTACGTATGGATGGAAAAATTTCCTTGGCAGCCGGGGCGATCGCGTATTCCGGGTACAAGTTTGACATCTGAGGAGAAAAGACAGATTGAGCAAAAATTACCGCCCAATCTGCCCGATGCCCAGTTGATTACCTCCTTTGAATTTTTGGAGTTAATTGAATTTCTCCATAAACGTTCCCAAGAAGATTTGCCAGCCAGAAATCAAATGCCTTTAAGTGAGGCTTTGGCGGAGCATATCAAACGTCGTCTGCTTTATTCGAGTACGGTGACGCGAGTTGATTCTCCTTGGGGTATGCCTTTCTACGCTCTTACTCGTCCCTATTATGCGACAGCAGACGACGAAGAGCGCACTTATATTATGGTGGAAGATACTGCCCGTTTTTTCCGCATGATGAGAGAGTGGTCAGAAAGACAGCGGCATACAATGCGAGTTTTGGAAGAAATGGATATTCCTCCCGAACGGATAGATGAAGCTCTTGAAGAATTAGATCAAATTATCCGTGCTTGGGCAGATAAATATCATCAAGTAGGTGGAAGACCAATGGTTCTACAGATGGTATTCGGTAAAAAAGAACAATAGTAAATCAGCAGTCATAATAATGACTGCCAATTATCGCAATTCCCCAATACTAGCAAAAAGATGTTTAAAAATACAATTCAATAGAAAATTTAGGTTGGGTTTACTCAAGATGCAAACCCGACCTGTTTTTTGCTGTTAATGGGGCAACTCTCCTTGTCCCCTTGTCCCCTTGTCCCCTTCCCCGGCTCCCCCATCACCCTAGGGAACGGGAGTTGTTTCAAAAGTGGGGCTGAATTCCCTAGACGGAGGAACTGTTGATAAAGGTACAATATTGCTGATTCGATCACTAGCGTCGATGCAATTTTCCATCGCTTGTGTGGGTGAAAAATCGATTTCAGCACGTAAACCTACTACACATTGAGCAAACTTAACTGGAAGTAAGGTGCGACTACAGTAACTTAAAATCGCAGGATTCGCTATTTCCTGACTTCTGGTACCGATACCAACAACACAAGTAGCTAAATCGTTTGGACGACGTGCTTCCCCGCAAAAAGAAAGAGAATCTGTAGCAGGAATTTGGGTTTTCCGTTGAATTTTACCTACACATGAAGAAACTTCTCTAGGCCGTAGGGCAGCAGCACAAGCAACACTTGCAGCTTCTGCTGGGACACCTACACTTAAAAGACGCGCAGCACATACACGATAATCATTTCTTCTAAAAGAAGTGCTTAGTGCATTACTAGGTAAAGTGGTACCTAAAACACCGGCGATCGCAAAAACTGGTGCACTAACTCGTGCTGTTAATTTAATTAATTTAATTAATTTAATTAATTCAAAAAAATTGAAGCGCTGCTGAGAAAACATTGTTGTATCACAATTCACACAACCGAAACCGCGAACTTTATCAAACCAACTAAATCCGAGCATGGAAAATCTCCAAACACCTATCGGTTATGCTATCTCATTTTTTTGACCATAGGGCATGGGGTGAGTAGTTAGAATGCCCGAATTTAGAATTTAGAATACCCTTATTTGTGATTAAAGTAAAAGCTATTCCCTCCCTCCCCATGCCCAATGCCCAATGCCCCATGCCCCAATTCTTAATTCTTAATTCCCCTTGTTCCCTTGTCTCCCCTATCCCAGTAAGATAAGTAAGTAGTTTCAACCAAATGTTATGAAAGGTTCTTGGCAACACGAATGCATTACTACTAACGTCGTAAACTTACACTATGTAACCCAAGGAAATGGCCCTTTAATGTTAATGCTACATGGGTTTCCGGAGTTTTGGTACTCGTGGCGAAATCAAATTCCAGAGTTTGCTTCCGATTTTACAGTAGTTGCACCAGATTTACGGGGTTACAATGATAGCGATAAACCTACATCCCAATCTGCTTATGTAATGAATGAGTTAGTTCGAGACGTGGAAGGCATTATTAGAGGTTTAGGATACGAAAAATGCGTCTTAGTAGGGCACGATTGGGGAGGAGCTATTGCTTGGGCTTTTGCTTACACTTATCCGCAAATGGTAGAACGATTAATTATTATGAATTGTCCCCATTCCGCTAGGTTTTCTGAAGGTTTACGAACTGCTCAACAATTATTGCGTAGCTGGTATATGTTTTTCTTCCAACTACCTGTAATTCCTGAATTATTCGTTCAAGCCCAAGACTATCAACTTATTGAAAATGCTTTTAAAGGTATGGCAATTAATAAAAGTGCTTTCAGTAAAGAAGATATTGATGCTTATAAAGATGCTGCTGCTAAACGCGGTTCTTTAACAGCAATGATAAATTACTACCGAAATATTTTCACACCGAAAAACTCAAATCAAAATTGGAGCATTCTCGAAGTTCCAACTTTGATGATTTGGGGAGAAGAGGATACCGCATTCGGAAAAGAATTAACCTACGGTACCGAAGCTTATGTTAAAGATTTCCAAATTAAATATATTCCCAACTGTAGCCATTGGGTACAGCAAGAACAGCCACAGTTAGTAAATCAATATATGCGAGAATTTTTGAGGGCTTAATTTATCTAATTATCCTGACTTAATTTTATTTTGATGGGAAATTCGGAGAATAATATGTTAATGATATTCCTCGCATATGTTTTTCTTGACCGAATATAGTAAAGCATTTTTACCTATAAAACAAATTAAATTATACTCACTACGCTGATGCTTTTAATAAAACTTTATATAACGATATTAAGAATTGCGATCGTGGAACAATAGCTGAAAACCTTGATAATATTAAGCTGAATAAATCATTTACTTAGTTTCTAACTAAAATGAAAATTATTCAGATTGTGAAGCTTTATCGTCAATCATTATACTCCAGCGATTTAGTGAGATAATAGAAGCGTGAGGAAATGAACGGAAAAAATTTGATTGCAAAAGGGGAAAATTTTATGATAAAGAAACTTTTGGCTGCTGTAACTATAGTCGCTCCCCTGTTTTTAGCGAACTCTGTTAAAGCTGAAAATCCGCAGCACGTACAAAAGCTGCTTAAAACTGGGGAATGCGTGGGATGTGACTTATCAGGAGCAAATCTTCGTGGCTCCCATTTAATCGGTGCCGATTTAAGAGGAGCAAATCTTCAGGGAGCAAACCTCGAACACGCCAATCTTGAGGGTGCTGACTTAACTCGTGCAAACTTACAAAACGCTAAACTAAGTTCAGCGTTTTTAACAAATGTTAATTTCAAGCAAGCGAATATGAATGATGCCGATTTAGCTAACGCTAAAATTTATGACTCCAATGTCTATGAGGCATCGATGAACGATATAAATATCAGCAATGCTGAAATATTCCATACAGGAATCGGTATTGGTGGAGCAGAAGATTTAAAAATGGAAGATTGGGACTAGATTAAGTTATTCAGGGATTTCTTAAAGTCGTAAAATAACAAGATTGTGGGGAATAATAGCGAATAAAATGAATCTTGCTGGTAATGTTAGCTATTAAACGACTAAAAACAACAAAATAATTCATAATTCTCCGATTTATAGCGTAATGATGCTAAAATTCGGAGTTTTTGATATTTGGGAATTGCTGCTTTAATTGGTGAGGCATAGCAAGGGATTTTAACTTTTAACTCCGGAATACCTTTATACTAGAATCCGATAGGAACTAAAAAGTTAAGAGATTTTTGCATAATCTGTACTTAAATGGCTATGATTGTTAGCAACTTGTCGCGCAGGATGTAATTACGGTTTTTGGGGTTCTAGTTCCTCCAACTGAGAACTCCAAAGTGTTGCAAATAGTTCTACCTGGTGGCATGTGACTCATAACCGCTTCAACTTAGTTTAAACTTTAGGGTTGATCAAGTAACGGTTAGGGGACAATTATGGAAGTGGGAAATTAAAATCGTTTTATACCGCTTTTCCAGGTTTATCGAAAAAAGTGGTTATACCTCCCACTCAAACAACATAAAAGTTGTAACTATCCCCAGAAGTATAGAAACAAGTAATACCATCATGGAAGCCCCAATGCAAGAACCGGAAATCGTGGAAACTAAAACTTCAGAGGCAAAAGTCCCAGAAATGAAAAATCCTACTGGAACTATAACCAAAATACAGCCTTCCACCCAGTCTCAAGAGCAATGGCTAAAATACGGAGAGCAACTTTCTGGTTTTTTAGCCACATTGCCGGATTACGCGGGAAACTTCTTTAACAAATATAAGCAGCCTTTGATTTACGTTGGTATAGCTTTAGCTGCGTTAATCGCTGTTAGAGTAGTGCTAGCTATCTTGGATGCATTGAATGATATTCCCTTAGTCGCACCTACCTTTGAATTGATTGGTATTGGTTATTCTGCCTGGTTTATTTACCGCTACTTACTCAAAGCCTCCACTCGTAGTGAGTTGACTAGTGAAATAACAACTCTCAAATCACAAGTAGTAGGCAAAGACGCGATTTAGCACTCTCGATGGGAAGCCGGAGCGCCTACACAAGGTGTCGGCGGTGAGATGATAATCAGTATCTCGCGCTGATACTCGACGAGCATTTTCAGGCATTTTGCTTGCACGTCACTAGTAGTTATGCTAAAAAGCGGACAAGTATCATGAAAAATACTTGTCCACTTTTAATTTAAATATTCCTACTACTCACCTACCACGTATTCTGATTTGATCGGCTCTAGTTTATTCATTTTCACCAAAGCTTGGTGAACCATTGTTGCGACTTCTGCCCGTGTAGCTTGTTTATTCGGGTTAAGCAATTCACGGTTTGGATGATTCACTACAAGATTATTAGCTGTAGCTGCCGCTACTTTTTCTCTTGCCCATTCAGGAATTTGATCGGCATCTTTGTAGACGCTTAAAACTTTATCTGGGGAAGCGGGAGTTTTTAAGTTTAGTCCGCTAACAAGGGATACTATTACTTGTACTCGTGGAATTTGCTGTTCGGGGTTAAAAGAATTATCGGGATAACCACTCATAAATTTCGTGGTGACAGCTTTTTGAATAGCTTGTTCTGCCCAATATTTTTCCGGTATATCTTTAAATTCTTTTTGGGTATTACTAATGTCAGTTTGAAATGCTTTTCCAAGAATAGCAGCAAATTGAGCGCGGTTTACAGGCTCTTCTGGTTTATAATTATTGTTTTCTTCAAAGCCCTCGATTATTCTCCGGGATGAAAGTTGGTTTATAAAAGGTTTTGCCCAATAATCAGCTTTTACATCAGGAAAGGCAATTGGTGTGGGAATTGTAGGCAATTGCATCATCTTGCCTTCAAAGTTAACTGTTTGTGTTGGGGTAGGAGTTTGTGTTGGAATAGCTTCGGCTTCTGGGCTTGGTGTTGGTGTTAGAGTCGCTGTTGGTGTGGCAGTCGCTTCGGCTTCTGGGCTGGGTGTTGGTGTTGGAGTCGCTGTTGGTGTGGCAGTCGCTTCGGCTTCTGGGCTTGGTGTTGCTGTGGGAGTTGCTTCGGCTTCTGGGCTGGGTGTTGGTGTTGGAGTCGCTGTTGCTGTTGGCGTAGGTGTAGGGCTAGCTAGTCCATTTACCCCTGCTGGTGTCTCAGTTGGTTCAGGTTTCGCCTCATCAGCATTACTCGTTGTTTCATCAGACGTATCCTCAGAAGATTCGGCATCAGTTACCTTGTCTAAATCGGGTGGTAGAGGTACTAACAATGCCGGTATTATTGCATCAACTGCTTGTTGATCTAATAAAGTTGGATACTCTCGGGTTGGCTTATCAGCCTCAGCAACAGGTTGAGGAGGCTTAATGGTGCTGTTGGGTTGTGGAGGAGGTGCCAACAACTTTGTCAAATTATTCAAATTATTATCTTCATTTGACTGCACCTTAGCTGTTTTAGTAGCTTTTACAAACAAATTGCTGAAGTTCCAATTAGATTCTTTTCGGGAAAAAGACCAAAAAAGAATTGTACCGATAGTTAAAAAGGCAACTAGTATGCCGATTAAATCGTCAAATCCCAAATCATCATCTGAAGATGATTGAGGATCAAAAGGTGACTTGTTAGTCATTGTGATAATTACCCTGTTGGTATTAGAATTTTCATCTAACAAAGTTAAGCCATAGACTATCCCCATTAATGACTTTTTTCAAGACAAATATTAATTTTGGTGACAAGGAGATGGGGAGATGAGGGGACAAGGGGACAAGGAGATGGGGAGATGAGGAGATAATAATTTTCAATTCTTCACTACTTACTCCTCACTACTCACTACTCACTCCTCACTCCGTTACTCATAACTTCTTCTAAAGCACTCGCAATAAACTAGGAATGCTATCAATTGCTTCTAGGTTGCGAATTTCATCTAAGGCTTTGTGAAAATTACCTTCTCTAACATCGTGGGTAACGACTACGATTTCGGCTAATTCTTCTTGAAAACCAGTCTGTACAATTGATTCCAAACTAACTCCACATTTACCGAAACAAGTACCCAATTTACCGATTACTCCTGGTTGATCTTTTGTTAGAAAGCGTGCATAAAATCGAGTTACAAGCTCTTCTGGAGCAGCTAGTTGACAATATTCTTGATGAAAACTAGCCAGTAATGGGTCTAAATTAGAAATTTTATATTTTGAATTTTCCCTATTTGATTCAGGTAAACTTATTAGTTGAGCAACCAAATTTAAAATATCTGATGATACGGCAGAGGCTGTGGCACCCGCACCGGCACCAGGTCCGAAAAACATTACTTCTCCGATGGGTTCGCCTTCTACAAAAATAGCATTATTAACGCCGTTAATACTCGCTAAAGGATGTCCCATGAGCACTAAAGTCGGATGAACTCTAACAGAAAGGGACGAACTATCAACTTTTTTGGCGATCGCCAATAGTTTAATTACAAATCCCAAATTTTGAGCATAGACTATATCAGTTTTGCTTATCTGTCGAATACCCTCGCAATACACATCTTCTCTCTTAACGCCTCCATCAAAGGCTATAGATGCTAAAATAGCGATTTTGTCCGCAGCATCTAAACCGTCTACATCGGCGGTGGGATCTGCTTCTGCATAACCCAAACTCTGTGCATCAGCTAATACATCATCGAAGCTACTACCTTCGTTCTGCATCCGCGTCAAAATGTAGTTAGTAGTACCGTTGATAATACCAGTTACGGCTTGAATACGGTTAACGCTCAAAGATTGCTTCAAAGGTCCAATTACCGGAATACCCCCGCCAACAGATGCTTCAAGCATGACATATACTCCTGCTTGATTGGCGGCTGTATATAATTCTTCACCAAACCGCGAAATAGCGGCTTTATTGGCTGTTACAACATGCTTTCCATGGCGGATGGCTTTGAGCATCAGTTCTGGCGCTGGCTCCAATCCACCCATCACTTCTACAACAATATCTATCTCTGGGTCAGTGACAATCGCTTCTAAATCTGTTGTGATAACCCCTTTCGGTAATTCTACTCCACGAGGTTTATCTAGCGATCGCACTCCAACGCGATATATTTCAATTTCTTCTAATAAGGGATGACGACCATCGCTATCTAATAATAGTTGTACGGTACCGCATCCGACAGTGCCTAATCCTAAAATTCCCAGCTTAAAACCCACCTGATTAACACCCAGCTCCACTAAATAATATAGGTAGGGCAATATACCCTACCTAATGATTTTATGTCAAAAGTTAAAAGTCAAAAGTTTACAATGACTAACAACTTTTATTAGTAAGTTTCTACGTTCCAGCGATGTGCTTTTTTGAGTTGCTTCTGGTAATCTTTCCATTCTACACCCTCTTTAGCAGCAGCAGCAGCAAGGGCGGCATCAATACCATCTTCCATACCCTTCAAACCGCAAATGTAGGTATAAGTTTTTTCATTCTTAACCATATTCCATAATTCGTCAGCGTACTCCTCACAACGGTGCTGGATGTACATTCTGCCGCCTTCTTTGTTTTTCTGTTCGCGGCTGATGGCGTAAGTTAAACGGAAGTTATCGGGATACTTGGATTGTAATTCTTCAAGTTCTTCTTTATAAAGAATGTTTGGACTTGTAGGAATACCAAATATCAACCAAGCAAAACCCTTGAACTGATAATCCGTGTTTACTTTCTTTTCTTCATCCTTGAACATCCGCCATAGATAAGCACGGAAAGGAGCAATACCCGTTCCGGTTCCCATCATAATGATATTGGCTTCTGGGTCATCGGGTAACAACATTTCCTTACCCACTGGACCTGTAATTTTAACATCTGCTCCTACTTCAAGACCAGTTAAGTAAGTTGAGCAAACACCGTAGACTGTTTCACCTGTTTCTGGGTGCTTGTATTCTAATCGGCGAACGCACAAAGATACAGTTTTATCATCTACATCATCACCATGTTGAGTTGAAGCGATGGAGTATAGTCTGAGTTTCTCAGGCTTACCATTCTTGTCTACTCCCGGTGGAACAATACCGATACTTTGACCTTCTAAATAACGCAAATCTCCGCCGGAAATGTCGAACTTGAGGTGACGCACGGTACCAATTCCGCCTTCACCAACCAATTCTTCATTAGATAGACATTTACCGATATATGGATCTTTGGGACGGTAAATATTAACGGGAACGTCCTTTTTGGCTTTCGCTTCAGTCATGGTGTTGCCTTTATTATCCTTCTTGCTAGACTTTTCATCGGTTGGGTTACTTGCAACAGATGTGGCTTCAACATTCCCTTGATTGCTAGCACCGTTGGAACCATTGGCAGCAAAATTGCCATTAAGCTGCTCCAAAGCACTCATGGACTGAATGCTAACAATTGTACCGCCTAGACGAGAGATACGCCGCATTTCTTGATTCATGCGGTTGTAAGGCACTCTGATGAATACACTGCCACTTTTACGAATTGGGTAGTTTGTTTTATCAGTTTCTTCCCTCTGACGTAAACCCACTACTTCATATAGATAAACGCGGCTACCTGATTCACTGTTAGCAGTACTTTCAACAGCACCTTGATAATACATTTTTTCTACCACTCCGATTGATTACTTAACCATGTATGAAAAAATCTTTCCCAAAATACAGCCTGCGTTAATTTACCGCCCTACGTCGGTATGCTAACAAACTGTCATGGGGGAAAATGGTCTATTTACCATTAGTTCTGCTACTTACACTCTCCTCATAAAGCGGCTAGGGTTTGTTAAAGACACACCTGTTCACCTTAATAAGGTAGATGATAATTTGTTCGCAGAATGTTTTTAATGAATCAATTTAATTTTTTCTTTGTCAATTTCGACCTCCTTGGACGGAAGATAGCTTGCATTTACCTGGGTGGGGTAAACCATCACCGCCGAGGTCTATCAATATTATTGAAATAAGATATCGCAAGGAAATTATATTCCTTAAGGGCAAGACTTCTTCCACAAATTTTCGGTAATGCTATTCACCATTCTGAGCCACTCCCCGCTCTAAAGATACGGGGGTTCTGGCTAGAAGCTGGGTATAGCAAGTCACTCGGTTCTATTTGCATAGAACAGCTATCTGGCTATACTTTTCTAGCTTTTAGGAGAACCGCTCTGCCGACAATCAGGATTCGGACTTTCAGACTCACTTACTCGCTTCGCGGTTTAATTCAACGCTTCCATGCCTCCACTTAGAACGGCTCCGTCCTTGGAATAACCATACATAGAAACTTTCCTGATACTTCGTCCAAAAAAATATCCCAGTACTTTCAACCGTGGATTGTGGACAAGAATCTTGGCACATAGCCTTTAGACATAATACCATTTCACGGCGAATAAATTCGCCCGTGTAGAATTTCCGCTTTTCCCGGAATATTTTAGGTGTTAGGTGATGTGAAACATCTGTCAACCTTATTGAGAGTCGTAATTTGTTTTGGTACTCGCTCCATCGGTGGTGGGCGAAATAGATCGGGATCGAAAGAGTTATATATGAATCGAAAAATGATACAATTAATTTTTAAGGAATAATAGTTGGTAAAAAAAGTATAGATAGTGACGACAAATTTTCAGTCTTTGGGGAGAATAATTTTTTAACTACTAAAAAGGGATATTCTTAATTCGAGGGTCACCTGGAAGCATATTATTATTCAGGTGTAAAACTTGTGTATGAGACCTTCCTTCTGTTACAATCCCAAATATCCCTAGGATTAAATACTTACAGCAATGAATTTCGACTAACAGGGCGGGGATCAAGTAATAAAACCATTACTTAGCCGTTTATTGTTGTATATTGATGCTGTGTAGCAAGAACGCAGGGTAACCGATAGGGGACTCCTGACCTAGAATAAATCTGTGTAAAAAAAATTGATTCAGTCATCTTTAGAAATTACTTAGAGGGGATTTATGACAAATAAGCCGGATCGCATTGTAATGATTGGAGTTGCTGGAGACTCCGGATGCGGTAAATCTACGTTTTTGCGTCGCCTAATTGATTTGTTTGGAGAAGAATTCATGACAGTCATCTGTTTAGATGACTACCATAGTTTAGACCGGAAGCAGCGTAAACAAACAGGTATAACGGCGCTAGATCCAAGAGCGAATAATTTTGACTTGATGTACGAGCAAATGAAAGCTCTAAAAGAAGGTCAAGCAATTGATAAACCGATCTATAACCATGAAACCGGCGAAATAGACCCCCCTGAAAGGATAGAGCCAAATCATATTATTGTCATAGAGGGATTGCATCCTTTATATGATGAGCGGGTGCGTTCATTACTTGATTTCAGCGTATATTTAGACATTAGCGATGAAGTTAAGATTGCCTGGAAAGTTCAGCGCGATATGGCAGAAAGGGGTCACACCTATGAAGATGTTTTAGCTGCAATTAACGCCCGCAAGCCTGATTTCCAAAACTATATCGAACCACAAAGGGAATATGCTGATGTGGTTCTTCAGGTATTACCAACTAACCTGATTAAAGAGGATAAAGAGCGTAAAGTACTGCGAGTACGGATGCTGCAACGGGAAGATAAAGAAGATTTTGAACCAGTCTATCTGTTTGATGAAGGTTCAACAATTCAGTGGACTCCTTGCGGACGTAAATTGACTTGCTCTTACCCTGGTATGCAAATGTACTACGGTTCTGATGTATACTATGGTCGCTATGTTTCTGTATTAGAGGTTGATGGTCAATTTGATAACCTCGATGAAGTAATTTATATCGAGACGCATTTGAGTAAAACATCTACTAAGTATCAGGGAGAGATGACTCATTTGCTACTTCAGCACCGTGAGTATCCGGGTTCTAATAACGGAACGGGTTTATTCCAAGTATTGACTGGTTTGAAAATGCGTGCTACATACGAACGTTTGACAAAAACACAAGCAAAAATGGCTGTGGAAGTCTAGAACGGTCGATTATTAGTTAAAAGCATTTTTGAGAATCATTTTTATTTTAATTAGGGCATCCATGGGATGTCCTTTTTTAATCAAGGTAAAAAATAAAATGTATTGAAATAAATTGTATTAAAATAGTAAGTAGCAAAAAAACCATTTCTTTTCAAGATAATTACGATAACTATTGAATTTTAAAAATTTAACGATTAACTCATTGTTTACTGCAAAAATATTGGTATGATTGCAGATTAAAGTGACTTAATAAAATGCTTGCATTAATTAAGTCTAAATACTTAAAAAAGGAGGAATTGAATTTGACTCGTCGCTATCTATTTACCTCCGAGTCAGTGACCGAGGGTCATCCAGATAAAATCTGCGACCAGATTTCCGATACTATTTTGGATGCTTTGCTCGAACAGGATGCTGCAAGCCGTGTTGCCGCTGAGGTTGTTGTCAATACAGGTTTAGTGCTTATTACTGGCGAAATAACCAGTAAAGCCAATGTTAATTACATGAATCTGGCTAGAAAGAAAATAGCTGAGATTGGTTATACCGATGCTGTAAATGGTTTTTGTTCCAATAGCTGCTCTATTTTGGTAGCTTTGGACGAACAATCGGCGGATATCGCTCAAGGCGTTAACACCGCTCAAGAAAGCCGTGAAGAGTCCAGCGAAGAACAATTCGATAAAATTGGTGCTGGCGACCAAGGTCTTATGTTCGGCTTCGCTTGTAACGAAACTCCCGAATTCATGCCCTTGCCCATCAGTCTTGCTCACCGGATCGCTCGCCGACTCTCAGCAGTTCGGAAGACAGGTGAATTGTCTTATCTACGTCCTGATGGCAAAACTCAGGTAAGTATCGCTTACGAAGATGGAAAGCCCGTAGGAATTGACACAATTCTCATTTCCACCCAGCACGCGCCTACCATTGGTGATATTACCGATGAAGCTGAGGTACAGGCAAAAATCCAGCAAGATTTATGGTCTAGCGTAGTTGAACCTGTATTCGGTGATATTGATATTAAGCCCAACGAAGAAACCCGCTTTTTGGTTAACCCCACCGGTAAATTTGTGATTGGCGGACCTCAAGGAGATTCAGGTCTTACCGGACGTAAAATTATTGTTGATACCTACGGTGGTTATTCCCGACATGGTGGTGGTGCTTTCTCCGGAAAAGACCCCACAAAAGTTGACCGTAGCGCCGCTTATGCTTGTCGTTATGTAGCGAAAAACATCGTTGCTGCTGGTTTAGCAGAAAAATGCGAAGTGCAGCTTAGTTATGCCATTGGTGTAGCACGTCCAGTAAGTATCATGATCGAAACCTTTGGTACGGGTAAAGTTGATGAGCAAACCTTGTTGGAATTAGTTCAAAAGCATTTTGAATTGCGTCCTGCGGGTATTATCCACACCTTCAATTTACGTAAATTACCAAATGAACGAGGCGGACGTTTTTACCAGGACGTCGCAGCTTACGGTCATTTTGGACGTAATGATTTAGACTTACCTTGGGAGCGTACTGATAAAGCTGAATTGTTGAAACAAGAGATTGGCGAATTGAATGGTGTCGCAATATCTTCTGGAACCAAAGCTTTGAGTCTTTCCTAAAAGAAGGTAGCCCCGTTTTTCATGGACGGGTAGCTGTCTTATGCTAAGAAGGACCGAAATCAAAGTATCTTATCTGAAACAATAAATGAGGAGCTGCGCTTTTAAGAAATTAGCTCCTCACTTTTTTTTGGATGTAACACGCTCCGACGCGCCTGCTATCGCAATTCGTGGTAATCACAATAAGTAAGTCGGCACAAATAAACGAGGGCGGGGGTTACAGCTTGGGTAAACCGAGTTAAAAGCCCTATTACCACTCACCCCATCACCCCATCACTATTCCCTTGTCCTAATTACTATTTTCAACGCCGACCTACTTATGTTAAGTTTTTCCAGGACAAAGTAGCCTGATATAATAACAGAAATCGCCGCGATTGTCTGGTCGGGACTGGTTGCTGCGTGACATGAAAACCTTATTTTTACCTTAAAAATTAGTGAAATTACAGCACCCTACAAGAAAAGGCGGCCAGTAGCGTAAGTCTTATATAAAAAGAAATCTTAGTATGTAGCGATTAGCCTTTGCTAGCTGTTATAAAAGGAGATAATGAATATTAATAACCGCCTTGACGGGCACCCTTGACTAATGCATCAATTGTGGCGGGAGGGTAAGGAGATTCTCCGGATGCAAATTCAAAAGCCAACCGCAGGTGACAGCAGTTCAAATAGTAAAGAAGTGTCAGAAGACGTGCCCTCACATGATGAACTGCCGACTTTAGAATTTCCTTCAAGTGGGAAACTGAAAGCTAGTTCTAGGCGTATCCATCAAAAAATTGGCTGCGGATATTTCGCAGCGATTGGGATTGGTTTTTTTGGTTCCCTTGTTGGATTAGTCATTGCCAACTACTACCGTGCAAGAGAAATTAGGCAGTTTAATCATGCCAAATATCAAACGCAAATGCTGAGTAATTATAAAGATGCTGCTGTAGAAATCCAATTGCACAGCTATGGTTTGGCTGCGGTAGTAAATCAACCGCAACAGCTTGTTCGTAAAAAAGCCGAGTTTAATCAAAGTATTAACACAATTAAAGATGTAGAAATTCAAATTTCAGAATTTATTAGTAGCAAACCCGGAAAATTAGCAGCTACAGAAGCGACTCTTAAGACACTATTGCGAAAGTACGAGACTAACTTAGAGTCTTATACGGAACAACTAAACTCAATTTTAGAGAAAGTAGACGAAGGATCGCAGCCACAGGAATTATCAAAAGTACAGCAACAATTGCTTCAACTTACCCGCTCTCAAACAGCGATCCGTTTAGAACAGTTGTCTAAACAATTAGATAATATTCTTCAAAGTGCCGAAGGACAAGAATATACTAGAGCCAAGGACTTAGAATTTTCCAAAGGAATTGAAAGAACAATCGTTATTGCCAGTATGCTGCTTTCAGTGGCGATCGCTGTTGTGGTGGCCTGGCGAACTTCCCGCGCCATCGCCGAACCTGTAATAGTTGTAACTCAAGTAGCTGAACAAGTTGCTCGCAAATCTAATTTTGATTTACGCGCTCCAGTTACAACCGAAGATGAAATAGGATTGCTAGCAAAATCACTGAATAGATTAATTGAGAGAGTATCAGAAAGAACTAAGCAATTAGAAAAAGCCAAGGAATTAGCAGAAGCCGCCAGCAAAGCAAAAAGCCAATTTTTGGCAAACGTTAGCCACGAGCTACGCACACCGTTGAATGCCATAATTGGCTTAAGTCAACTTTTACAAGAAGACGCTGCGGATTTAGGTATAGCGGCAGACTTTACTATTGATCTTGAAACAATTAATACAGCAGGTAAACACTTATTAGAACTAATTAACGACATTCTTGATTTATCCAAAATTGAAGCTGGTAAAATGACGCTTTACCCAGAGACATTTGAGGTACTGTCGCTGATTAACAGTCTCGTTCCCACTATTAAACCAACCGTAGAGAAAAATGGTAGTTCCTTAGAAATTGATTACGATGGAGAACTCAGTACCATGTATGCCGATCAAACAAGAGTACGACAGGTGCTGTTAAACTTGTTAAGCAATGCTGCTAAATTCACAAAAAACGGAAAGATAACCCTGAAAATTATCCGGCAAAAAGACGCGATCGCTAGTATTCCGGGTGAAACAATTACTTTTGTGGTTAAAGATACTGGCATTGGCATGTCCGATACTCAACTAAAGCAGCTATTTAAACCATTTACACAAGGGGATGCTTCTACTACTAAAAAGTATGGTGGAACTGGATTAGGATTGGCGATTACTCGCCATTTTTGCCTGATGATGGGTGGTGATATTCAGGTACAAAGTGAGTGGGGAGTGGGTTCTACATTTATCATTATGTTACCAGTAATTAGTAATTAGAAGTTAGTTGTTAGTTCTTAGTTGTTAGTTGTTAGTTGGAGCGTGGTTAGTGCTTTGCGGTGTAATCAGTGAAATCCATCTAATCCGTGATAGTTGTTGGTTGTTGGTTGTTAGTTGTTACTTATTACTCAGATAAAATATGATAACTTTTTAACCGGACATGATATCAATTATCAGTTAACAATTAGCTATTTGATTTTGACAAAAATCCTTTGAGAAATAAATTTTTCATAGAGCATATTTCATCTTTATGAGGTAGACTTAGACGGTCAAGTATGCCCATACCACAAGAATGTATTCTACTCATCTGTAAATAAGTATATACCGGTTTTCACCCTTTGTGAAATATCCTCTTGTGGTAAGGGTATCCTGCCTCTACCTTGCAATGGGCTATTCGGTAGCACAAAATTTTTGCGAAGCAAATTATACCAATTACCCATTTTATGAAATTATTTAATATTTATCAACCCAAAATTAAAGCACTACCCATAATCGCGAATATTCCTCATAGCGGCTTATTTGTACCTAATGATATTGCCGCTACATTTACAAAAGAACATCTCATGTCTCTACCTAATAGTGATTGGCATCTCGATCAACTTTATGATTTTCTTCCCAGTTTAGGTATTACAGTTTTACAAGCTACTCATAATAGATATGTTGTTGATTTAAATCGTCAAGCAAAAGAACCTTTATTAGGCTCTTTTTGGTCTTCTGTTATCCCTGAAACTACAGCATTTAATAAACCTATTTATCAAAATAAACCATTATTAGAACATATAAAAGAACGAATTGATAAATATTACCTTCCCTATCACTATCAATTAAAATCACTTATTCAACAAAAAATCGAAGAGTTTGGTCATGTTTATCTATTTGATTTACATAGTTTTTTGGGATTAATTAATGATGATATTTGTTTGGGCAATGTCAATAACCAAACTTGTTCTGAATTGTTAATTTCTACTGTTGAAAATTGCTTTGCTAGTCAAGGTTATCAAGTAGTCATAAATAAAACCTTTACTGGGGGATATTTTACAAAAAATTACGGAAACATCCCTAATGTAGAAAGTCTCCAAATTGAAGTTCGTTACCATGTTTATTTAAAAGAAAATCAATTAGATAAATTAGAACCTCCTAGCTACGATGTCATAGAATTTCAAGTAGCAAAAAAGAAGTTTTATCATATTTTTAATATGATTATTAGTCAGCTTATTCACTATTAAAATAAAAAAAATGAATTTTTTAGTGTATTTTAGGTTTTTAGGGTTTTTCACCAAGTCCTATTTAAGCAACATTATGGGCGAGTCTAGAAATTAATGGAGGCGATTGCCAGATACGGTTATCTTGAATTAAAGTGTGAACTTGCCAATCTTCAGAAGTTTGAGGATAATCTCTACGGTAATGCCCACCTCTGCTTTCTTTACGCCAAGCAGCACTTTTGAGAATTAAATAACTAGCATCAATAAGATTGAGAGTTTCGGCGGCAAGCCGCAATTGTTTTTCTGCATTGGGAGATTGAAATTTTATATTTTTATTGGGGACTAAGTTAAGCAAATGCTGACCAATATCTGTATTTGTTAACTTTTCTTTTAAGAAACTTACTTTAGGGATCGCTTGTTCTAATAATTCTTCACAACGAGAAATTCCAGCATTATTCCACATTAATTCTGGTAAACTAGTTCTGATTGCTAAAATTGCTTCTGTTTCATTATCCCAGGTTGTTGATTCATCTGTAGAGGTGATAGAACTAGTGACAAAACTATTGCGATCAATTTCTATTTGGGATAATTGAGCCGCAAATACTAAACACTCCAGCAAGGAATTACTCGCCAAACGATTAGCTCCATGAACTCCTGTACTTGCAGTTTCTCCAATGGCATATAAACCAGGGATAGAAGTTTGTCCACGTAAATCTGTAGCGATTCCTCCCATCCAGTAGTGAGCAGCAGGAGCCACAGGAATAGGTTCGGAGTGTGGATCGATACCGTAATTTTGGCAAACTTTAATGATATTGGGAAAGCGATAATTAATACGCTCCGTAGGAATTGGGCGTAAGTCTAAATAAACATTCTTCCCAAAAGCATCACTAGTATTACTTTCAAGATGGTCAAAAATTGCTCGACTGACTACATCTCTAGGAGCTAATTCTCCATCGGGATGATAATCAAAAGCAAAGCGATATCCAGAGCTGTCTACTAAATGCGCTCCTTCTCCCCTAACTGCTTCACTAATTAGAAAATGAGGTGCATTTTCTTTATTTAATCCTGTGGGATGGAATTGGAAAAACTCTAAATCCCTAACAATTGCTCCACTCCGCCAAGCTAATGCTACACCATCTCCCGTACTTACTTGAGGATTAGTTGTATGGGAGTATACTTGACCACCACCACCTGTAGCTAAAATTACTGCTGAAGCTTTTATACAAATAATTTGATTCTCATACAGAAGGCTAACTCCTTGAATGCGATCGCTAGTCTTCCATAAACTCAAGACAAATGCTTGAGATAAAATGTGAATATTAGGGCGTTCTAAAACTTTTGCAGTAATAGTATTGATTATGGTTCGACCTGTAGTATCAGCAGCATGAAGCACGCGAGAATGAGAATGGGCAGCTTCTTTAGTAAAAGCTAGGTTTTGTCCATGACGATCGAAGGCTACTCCAATTTTTAGTAAAGACTCAATAGAAGTTGCAGCATTTTCGACTAAAAATGCTACTGCTTCGGAGTCGCATAATCCTGCCCCAGCTTTTAAGGTATCTTCAAGATGAAATTTGGGGGAATCATCAGGAGCGATCGCAGCAGCAACACCTCCCTGTGCCCAACTGCTAGAACCTGTCTTAATGGCATCTTTGGTAACTATAGCAACCTGTAAATGAGAAGGAAGACAAAGGGCAGAATACAACCCTGCGGCACCACTGCCTATTACTATGATGTCAAATTCGTCTTTTTGTTTAGAAGTAGTTAAGTTTGATAATGGCATCGAAGGTCAAAAATATATAATTTATGGAACACACTTTAAAAAATTAGCTAGATTATAAAATAGTTGCATTGATGTAACCAAAAAGCAAAAAAGCTGCATTGCTACGATTTGTATTTTAGTCCCGCTCTCAAGAACGATCGCCTGTTTGCAACAAATTGAAACCTTACCCGCATCGGAGATGATAGCAAACTGTTTTAGATCAATCCAGTTACATACAAGAGTTGCACAATCAAGGAAATGACGAAGCAGAAGATATTACATTCTTCTAAAGGATTGGAATTTCCCGTAGTCTTCTTAGTCGGATTAGAACAAGCACTATTTCCTAACTATCGTTCCATAAACTAAAAACATCGTTTATGTTATGTCCGTATTATCCGCGCTAAAAAAATGTTCTTTTGATCCCCAGCACGGAAATGCAGACTGTATGGAAACCGCCAAGCAGCAGTGTGTTCGCAGTTTCTCGACAAATTATCTAAGGAATTATTAGCTACTCAGTATTTACTATTGTTACTGATACAAACAATGGTGGTCCTAGGGATGCTAGTTACGATGATGGTTTTGATAATACAAATAAAGTTTCTGTAGCGGTAAAATTTCCTGGTAATGGTCACAAAATCATCGATCTTAGAGTTGCTAAGTTACAAAAAATGGAGTAGTTGTAATTAGAGCAGATACATGCTGAGGGTTGAAACCTTGAAAAAATAGACTGGTAGAAAAACCAGATTGAGTATGACCAATAGATTAACAATATTTCAAGAATCTTCTTTGTTTTACAATCCCAAAACTAGAGCGATCGTAGCTATGGGGATCTCTCTTATTGCTTTGGCTTTTGTTCCGATTTTGATTCGATTGGGTGAAAGTAAAATTAGCCCCCATGCTCTTATCTTTCATCGGCTCTGGATTGCGAGCGTTATCTTGGGATTGTGGAAGAAATTCTACCCTTTACAAAATCAGTTTTCCCTGGACTTATCGAAAGTATTTATTCCCGATATCAACAAGAATTTAGCACTCTTTCTAGCAACAGGAATATTCTTTGCATCACACCAAATTGTCTGGGCTTGGTCGCTAACTCAGACAACTATTGCTAACTCTGCACTTCTACATAATTTTACTCCTGTATTTGTTGCTGTTGCAGGGTGGCTATTATTTGGTCAAATCTGGGACAAAAAATTTATTACTGGTTTAAGCATAGCTATTGGTGGCTCAGTGATTCTTGGGATTGACGATCTCTTGTACGGAACTAGCAAGTTGCAAGGTGACACAATTGCTCTGTTGTCTGCATTGTTTCTTGCAATATATCTACTCTTAGCCGAACGAGTCAAAAATCAATTAGATAGTACTACGACACTATTCTACTGCTGCTTTATTGGAAGTCTATGGATTTTGCCTATCTTGTTAATAGCCCAAGATAAAATTATACCAACTTCAGAGAGTGAATGGTTAATTCTTGTCGGCTTAGGTTTGTTGACAATTTTAGGTAATATCACTATGTTATATGCTCTAAACTCGCTGTCATCAGGATTTGTTGCTGTCACGATGTTACTCGATCCAATTCTTTCAGCTATCCTTGCTTGGGCAATTTTCTCGGAAACACTAGATTTCTATAATCTTTTAGCTTTTCCTGTAATTTTGCTCGGAATATATTTGGCTACAAATAGCCAATCCGTTATTAAAGAATAATCGCATCAAAAGATAGGCTGGCATTGTGACTCACCTGTCAAAGTCAAATTGATCGGCAAAGATTGTGCCTATGGAACCCAATTTGGGGGTTTAATTCCCCGTTACAAGACATAATTAGGTGCCCGTTGTGTGCCCACACCGTCGCTCAAGCGGCTGTTACAAGACTATTGCTGAGGCAATAAACGCCCCTCGTTCAGCCATGGTATATAAACCTATATGATGGGATATTTTCTGGGGATGAATGGCTGTTTTTGGTAGCCCTAAGGACCTTACCATTTCTGGGGTCATGTCGTAGGTAGCACAACCTTTGGTATAGACAGCAATTTCTTTTAACCTAGGTAACATATCATGATTGCGTGCCGATAGCATAGTAACCACTAAATCCATTACACAGATATCAGTGCATATGCCGACGACCACTAAGGCTTCATGCTTGTGCTGGTTGACCCATTGAATTAGGGTATTGTTGCCAGTCTCCACATCAATCGAACCGATAAAACCATTGATACAGTCCTTTTCAATTAAGGTAACCTGGGGATGAGTCTCCAGCCATTCTAGTTCGGGAACCAGCTTTTCTTCCCCAGAACCTTTCTCGCAATGGGTGGGATAAGGTGGTTCTGCTTTACCTGGTTCGTGGCTATCTAGGAAAGCTAAGATGGGCATTCCTCTAGCAATGAAAGCTTTGGCTAAACGATTGCTTTGTGATACCATAGTGGCAATTTGTTCATTGGGTTCTCTTGGAGCCGCAACACCAAAACCAACAGTACAAAAGCCGTTGACGACATCCACAACAATCAAGCCTGTGGGGCGATCGCCTACAGTATAGGGTTGAGGATCAATGGGCAAGGCAGCTTCAATCGCTGATAATGTAGAATTGGGAGTGCTTAAAGTAGTAGACATAAAGACATCCTAATTATCTAATTCTAAACTCAAAAAGCCTTAAGTTAACTATTCGATACGATCTAATAAAATTCCAAAATTACCTAATTCGTTTGTGAGGTCTTGTATCGCTTTATCAATCGCTTCAACTACTTCTTCTTCTAAACTACTACAGTAAGAAAGGGTCACTTTAAATTTTGTATCTACATCAAACTTTTTAGCTCTTGATTTAACATATACTTGAGGATTTTTTTGAGAAACAGCATTTAAAATTGGAGCAATAACAGATTCATCTTTACTATCGACAATCGCAACTTTCTCTAAAAAGAAATTCTGACCAAATTTTTCTTTAAGAATAGGTAGCAAAGACCCTGCAAAGATTCCTTTAAGCTCTCTAGGTACGCCGGGCAAGGCAATGATTGTGCTTTCTTTTACCTTAGACATCACGGCAGGAGCTGCTCCAACAGAATTTGAGAGCGCAATTGAACCCATAGGTAAAAAACCCATTTTTTCTCGGGCTGGTGTCATTTTTGGATCGTCAACATATCCTTTTTTCGCAAATTCTTGATATTTTTGACTCACCAAAGCGATCGCTTCTTTATTCGCTGTTAATGGTTGGTTTATTGCTAGGGCTATGGCTTCAAGAGTGATATCATCAATTGTTGGTCCCATCCCTCCTACAGTAAAAATTACCTCTGTTTTCCTTTCCAATGCCGATTGAATTTCTGTAGCAATTACGTCTAAATTATCTTGGAGGATGACACAACGCTTGACTTGTCCACCAAGACCAGTAATCTGCTTGATAATCCAGTTGCTATTAGTATCAAGTACATCTCCAATTAAAAGTTCATTTCCTATTGCTAATATTTCTACTGTTACCATCCTTTATCATACCTTTCCTCGTAAGAGTGCAGTTGAAATATGGTATGCTTATTTTTTTCCCCAACGTTGGATAGCCTCCCCAACGCGTTGTCCAAATCTTAAGGCTGTTAGTTGATCGCCTGGGTCGAGAGCGAGTTGGGCTTGTGTTCCACTCATATCTGTGCCTTGTCCCATCACTCCTAAAAACGACCCCAGACGATTCACACCATCATCCTTATTCAGATATTGACTTGGTAAATCTCCAACATTTACCCAAATCATACCATGTTGGGCAGCATTGATTGCTAGGCAAAGCAGCGTACTTTGTTTATCACCACTCGCACAACTCGAATGGGTAAAACCACCAGCAATTTTATCTTTCCATTCTTGCCTAAACCAGACTTCACTAGCAGCATCAATAAACAGTTTAAACTGACCAGCCACACCTCCCATATAAGTTGGCGAGCCAAACACTATTCCCTCAGCCTGGCTAAGCTTTTCTATAATTTGTGCATCTTGCCACACTCCATTGACAATCTGCTCGTCCACAATTCGCAATAACTCTACCTTCACTCCTAGGACTTGACTAGCTCCTTGCCCTATTGCTTCAGCCATCAAGTGTGTCTTACCGGAACCTGAAAAATAGACAATAGCTAATTTAGACATTAATTACTTCACCTAACAATTCTTTTTTCTTGAAACATATCATTAGAACTTAGGCTAAGAAAAGCAACTCGAACTTCCATTAAAATCTCTCCGAGATGATTATTACCACTGCCATCTTGACCACAGCCCCAATAGTAATCTCCCATATCCTTTTGAATAATCATTCTGTCTCCTGTGTTTAGCAGAATTTCGCGAATATCTTCATGGATCTCAAACTTACGGAGTACCGCTCGCCGCATGACACTATACTTTACTTGTTTCCAGTCGCTGCGATGAGGAAGAGCGTGACCTAGTTTAGCAGATTCTGCTGGAGTTTTTGCCAATCGAATTGTTTCGGCATGGGCCATACCTGGAAATTTCTGGGCTTGATAATAATGTTCTGATGTAGACCACCACAATCCGTCTAATTCAAAACCGTGTGGTGAAAAGTTGCAGAAACAACCGTATGGTTCTTCGTTAGCACTGAAAAAATAAATAGTCATAATTTGATTTGTAGATTCCTTAACTCTAATTTTGGGGATTCCGAATCTAGTTTATTTGAGATAAGTTGGGGCGCAACTCATCCACCAATAAGCCACCAATCTTTTTTATTTATTGGTTTTGACAGGACGATATTTTGGTGAGGGTTGTCATGCAAATGCGGGTTTTTAATCAATAGTTAATATTCTAATAATCATAGTGAATAGTGAGGTATTTTTCCACGAGGTCAATAATTCCTCAAAATATATAATAATATAAAATCGATTCGTTTTAGCTTTATTAGTAATAATCCTAAAATCTTAAATGAATACGCTCTCTATGGCAAATGATGGCATTTAGACAGCTCACGGTCTAAACCTATTCAAAAAATCGGCAACACAAAGGAAAAACCTCTGAACCAATTAATTATATGACCAAACAATAAAAAGGATACAAGCCCCCGGATTCATCCGTGGAGAGAAAATGTAAGGTCCCTCGATTCATCGTCTGAGTACTTGATAACTGATAACTGAAATGACTTACGCTCGGAAAACCTAATTATATTCCTTGCGACTATAGTTGCCAATCCCACACAAAAGGAAATTCTTGGCTTTTGGGTGTGTGACGATTTTTTCTTAGTTCTATTATTGGTTTTAAAAATAATTAATTAGTAAGGAATAAGAATTTTTCCGATTTTTAGTGAGGTGGTCAGTTTGTTTACTATCGTAGTAGATTCGCGCTATTTTCACGGCTGAGAAATAAGTCGTATTCATCTTCTTTTCTAAGCTGTTACTGGCTCCAATGACATCTCCAACATCCGCTGAATGGGTTTAAGTGCAGCGACTCGAATGTCCTGTGGTAAGATAATTTCTGGCTGACGATTTTTCATCGCCAAATACAACTTCTCTAAAGTATTCAACCGCATATGGGGACATTCGTTACAAGCACAATTGTTCATTGCTGGCGCAGGAATAAACTGCTTTTGTGGCGCTTGCTTTTCCATTTGATGGATAATTCCTGGCTCGGTTGCGACGATAAATTGTAGAGCGGAACTTTGTTGACAATATTTCAATAAAGCTGTAGTGGAACCAATATAATCAGCATGGCGCAAAACAGTTGGCTCACATTCTGGATGAGCAATAATTTCAGCTTCGGGATGCTCAATTTTTAGTTGCACAATCTTCTTTTCTGAGAAAGTTTCGTGGACAATACAAGTACCTTGCCAAAGTACTAAATCTCGTCCTGTTTGTTCCATGACATAGCGACCAAGATTCTTGTCAGGAGCAAAAATAATTGGCTGATTTTCCGGAATTTGATTTACAATTCTTACAGAATTGGAACTGGTGCAAATAATATCACTCATTGCTTTAATAGCAGCAGAGCAATTTATATAAGACACCACTAAATGATTGGGATGGGAAGTTTTGAAGGCGGCAAATTCTTCGGGGGGACAGCTATCAGCGAGGGAACAACCTGCGTCTAAATCGGGTAATAATACTAATTTATTTGGGTTAATAATTTTGGCAGTTTCTGCCATGAAGTGAACACCCGCAAACACGATTACATCAGCATCTGTGGCGGCTGCTTGTTGGGATAAACCTAATGAATCACCAATGTAATCAGCAATATCTTGAATATCTGGCTCTTGATAGTAATGGGCTAAGATAACTGCATTTAATTCCTGTTTAAGCTCGCAGATGGCTGCAAATAAATCCGAAGGCAAACAGTTCGCTTCAATCTTTGCTTTTCTTAATTGGGTGGTAAACATAGTTAGGTATTGACATTAAATCCAGTAATAATTTTGTTGTTTTTTATTCCTTATAACTTTTATCTCACCCCTAAAATCATAAAACCCCATAATTTATAAATTTTGATTATTGTACCCCCAAGCGAGTAAATTACAAAATAAATATAATTTGAATCAGTTAAATTTCGGTAAGATTATTATAAGGTCAGTAAACCACAAACTTTTGGTAACGAAGGTAAAAATAAAGGATATTGCTGCATTGCTACAACTTGTATTTTAGTCTTGTTTACTCTTCACCTCCATGACAACAACCATTGATTTTCTCAGTCACCTCAACCCCAATCAACGTCGCGCTGTGGAACATTTTTGTGGCCCCTTGCTAGTTGTTGCTGGCGCGGGTTCTGGTAAAACACGAGCGTTGACTTATCGCATTGCTAATTTAATTGTCGAACATAAAGTTAATCCTGAAAATATCCTGGCGGTTACTTTTACCAATAAAGCCGCACGGGAGATGAAGGAACGTATTCAAAAGCTATTTGCCGAACAAATGGCGCTCTCTGAGTTCGGCGAACGTTACGATTTATTACCTGAATATGACCAAGTAAGATTAAGGTCGAAAGTTTATAAGCATATTATCAAAGATTTGTGGTGTGGAACTTTTCATAGTTTACTTTCTCGCATTCTTCGATTTGATATTGATAAATACCAGGATGAGAAGGGACGCACCTGGCAACGTAATTTTTCCATTTTTGATGAATCTGATGCTCAAAGTTTGGTTAAGGAAATTGTTACTAAGCAATTAAATCTCAGCGATAAAAAGTTTAATCCACGTTCGGTTCGTTACAGTATCAGTAATGCAAAAAATCAGGGTTTATCGCCGAAAGAGTATGAGAAAGAAGAACCAAATTATAAGGGAAGAGTAATTGCCGAAGTTTATAATTGCTATCAAGATAAGTTAGCTGAAAATAACGCTCTAGATTTTGATGATTTAATTTTGGTTCCGGTAAGATTATTTCAACAAAACGAGCAGGTTTTGGGTTACTGGCATCATAAATTTCGTCACATTTTAGTAGATGAATATCAAGATACAAACCGAACTCAATATCAATTGATTAGTTTGCTAACTACCTTTGGAGAACAGAAAAGTCAGTGGAATTGGGAAAATCGTTCTGTATTTGTAGTAGGTGATGCCGACCAATCAATTTATTCGTTTAGAATGGCTGATTTTACAATTTTATTAGACTTTCAGCAAGATTTTGGTGATGGTTTAGCTGATGAAGATACTCGTTCTATGGTTAAATTAGAAGAGAATTATCGTTCCTGCGAAAATATTCTGGAAGCTGCAAATCATTTAATTGAAAATAATACCCAACGTATTGATAAAATACTCAAGGCAACGCGGGGTGAAGGCGAAGAAATTTTTTATTTCCAAGCAGATGATGAAGTAGCAGAAGCTGATTTTGCGATCGATAAAATTCGTTCTTTAGAAAAAGAAAATCCCGATTTAAATTGGGGGAATTTTTCTATCCTTTATCGTACCAACGCTCAATCTCGTCCCTTTGAAGATATTTTAGTACGGAATGGAATTCCCTACACTGTAGTTGGGGGATTGAAATTTTACGATCGCAAAGAAATTAAAGATGTTTTGGGTTATTTAAGGGCGATCGCCAATCCTGCTGATACTGTCAGTTTATTAAGAGTAATCAACACACCCCGGCGTGGTATTGGTAAAGCCACCATTGAAAATTTAACAAATGCCGCTCAGGAATTAGGTACTACCATGTGGGAAATACTGAGCGATGAGACATCAGTTAATACTTTAGCAGGACGTTCGGCAAAATCAGTAAATAACTTTGTGCGGATGATTAGCCGCTTCCAGCAAGAAGTTGAAAACCTACCCGCGTCGGAAATTCTGCAAAATATTTTAGATGAATCTGGTTACGTACAAGATTTACACAACCAAGGAAACGACGAAGCAGAAGATAGAATACGAAACGTTCAGGAACTTTACAACGCCGTGCGTCAATATGAAGAAGAAGCCGAACAAGATGCTTCCTTACAAGGATTTCTTGCCAGTACCGCTTTAAGTTCCGATTTAGATAACCTAAAAGAAGGGCAAACTGCAGTCTCCTTAATGACGTTACATTCTTCAAAAGGACTGGAATTTCCCATAGTTTTCTTAGTAGGATTAGAACAAGGATTATTTCCTAACTATCGTTCCATGAATGATCCAGCCGCCTTAGAAGAAGAACGTCGTTTATGTTACGTCGGTATTACTCGCGCTCAAGAAAGGTTGTTTTTATCCCACGCACGGGAACGTAGGCTATATGGAACCCGCGAACCAGCAGTGCGATCGCAATTCCTCGACGAATTACCAAGAGAATTATTAGCTACTCAATATTCTCGTAAAATTGCTTATAAAAAAGGTGACGCTCGCAGCGCCCCTGTTGGTTCTAATAATACAAACAATACAAACAATACAAACAATGGTAAACCAACCCCAAACATAAATTGGCAAGTTGGCGATCGAGTAATGCATAAATCCTTTGGAGCAGGTGAAATAACTCATATTTTTGGCGGAGGAAGTAAAGTTTCTGTAGCCATTAAATTCCCTGGTTTAGGTCAAAAAATCATCGATCCTAGAGTTGCTAAGTTAAAAAAAATTGAGTAGTTTCAATTATTAATTATCAATTACAAAAGATTCATGATTAATATAGCTTAAAAAAGGGGGAATTCAACCCCCCTTTATAAGGGGGTATGGGGGATAATCCGAGAATTGCGATCAAAATTATAGGTAATCAAGCTAGCTTTAGTCTAGAAGGGATTTGGGATGCCCGAAGTTCATCTACACCGCCTGAGGGCCTCCCCTACAAGAAAAAATCTGCCGATTGCGTAAGTCCTTGTCTTATAAAAAACTTCGTTAATCACGTAATTGTGGTGATAAGGTTAGTTGTGGATCTAGCTACCTAATTTGACTTTATAAGAGCAGTGCGAAATTATCAATTTGTCATAACTAACAACTAACAACTAACAACTAATAACTAATTGATATCCCGTCTCGCTCTTTGCCAATTATTAGCTTGCTGGATTTGCTCTTCAGTGAAATTTTTGATTTCGGAAAGATCGGCTATATCCAAATCAGCATTTTTCAAATTGGTTCCTTTAAGATTGGCTCTGGAAAGATTTGCTCCTTCAAGATCGGCTTTTTCCAAATTTGCATCCTCAAGATTTGCAGCTTCCAAATTTGCTCTATAAAGATCGGCAAATTGCAGGTAGGCTTTTCGCAAGTCAGCTAATTTTAAATTAGCTTTTTGCAAATCAGCTTTTTGTAAATTAGCTCCAACTAACTTTGCAGATTGTAGATTAGCTTTGTAAAGGTTAGCAACTTGTAAATTAGCTCGATGCAAATCTGCTCTGTAAAAATCGGCTAGTCGTAAAAAAGCGACTCGGAGATTAGCATCTAAGAGATCGGCCTCTTTAAGAATACTACCTCGTAGATCTGCTGCTTCTAAATCAGCTGCTTTAAGATTAGCTTTAATCAGATTTGTTTCTTG
This sequence comes from Richelia sp. UBA3308, assembly GCA_002361335.1. Classification (GTDB taxonomy): domain Bacteria; phylum Cyanobacteriota; class Cyanobacteriia; order Cyanobacteriales; family Nostocaceae; genus Rivularia. The sequence continues at coordinate 32,039 of DESS01000216.1, read as the reverse complement.
TAGATTAGCTCTTTTAAGTTTGGCGCAACTTAAGTCGGCTTCTTCTAAATTGGCTTCTTTAAGATTAGTAACTATAACTTCTTCAGATTCTGTTACTTCTCTTAAGTCTGCTGAGATAAAAATAGCTCCTTTCAGATTGGCCTTATAAAAATTAGCTCCTTGGAGATTAGTTTCTTGAAGATTTGCTCCTTCAAGATTCGCTTCTTGGAAGTTAGCTTGTTGTAGTCTAGCACCACGAAGATAAGCGTCTTTTAAATTAGCTTTTTCTAAGTTGGCTTTTTGTAAATTAGCTACTTTTAAATTAGCTCCTTGGAGATTAGCTTTATGCAAATTAGCTTCTTCCAAAGTAACTTCTAATAAATCCGCGTTTTGGAGATTACTCTCTTGTAAATTAGCTTGTTTATGAAAGTCAGCTTCTTGAAAGTTTACTTCTTCTAAATTAGCTTTTTCAAAATTAACTCCCTGTAATTTAGCTCCCCAAAGGTTTGCTTCTTGTAAGTTAGCTTGTTTTAAAATAGCTCCTACTAAGTTGGCTTCCCTAAGATTAGCTTTTTTGAGGTGAGCTTGTTCTAAGTTAGCTTCCTGTAAATCAAATTGACGTAAATCTCGACCTTCAACTATTTTATTAACCAGTTCCCAAACTAATTTCCACTTTTCACTCAGTTTAGTTTCAAGGCTGATTTGACTATTTTTGAAATTAGTCCCTTCCAAAGAAGCATTACTAAAATCAGCACCACAAATGTTTGTTTTTGCCAAAATGGCTTCTTTGAGATTCGCCTTTTTTAAGTTAGCTTCCCAAAGATTTGCTTCTTTGAGATTTGCCTTTTCTAAGTTAGCTCCTTGAAGATTTGCTGCTTCGAGATTTGCTGTTTCTAAAATAGCCCCCCGCAGGTTGCTTCCTGTTAAGTTTGCTTTTTGCAAATTAGCTTCAATTAAGTTTGCTTCTTGTAAATCGCATTGACTCAAATTACGATCTGAAAGTGATTTATTTACGATTTCCCAAACCAATCTCCACTTATCTTCTAGTTGAGTATCTTTGTTGATTTGACTAGAATTGAAAATTGCTTTTTCTAAAGTTGCTTCTTGCAGATTGGCACCACGTAAATCTGCTCTTCTAAAAGAAGCTGAAGGAAGCTTCGCACTCTGAAGATTAGCGCCACGCAAATCCGCCTCAAAAAAATAAGCTTTTTCTAAATCAGCCCCCTCCAGTGTCGCACCTTGAAGATTCGCTTCTTGAAAGCTTGCTTCATTAAGAGAAGCTTTTCTAAAAACCGCCCCTTGAAGGTTTGCATTTACAAAAGTCGCTCCTTTAAGGTTTGCATTTGTAAAATCTGCACCTCGCAAGTCTTTATGATCGAAGTTTCCACCAGCTAAGTCTTGGCCTTTATAAGAGAAAGGTTGCGAATTGTCACCTAACATGTCTCAGTAATAGATAAGCCTACACCGAGATTTTGATACATAATTCCAATAAAATCAGCCAGCGTTGAATACAAAAAGCTTAAAGCTTAAAGGTGAAACCTCTCTATAGGTAATAACTCCGTTCCTCCTAACTTTTAAGAAACACTAGCCGAAACCCTTGTAAACCCTTATAAATACTAGTTGTTTGATTTGCCAGTGTTTATTTGATTTGTAGCGAGGGGTTTAATTCTTCTGACTTTTTACTTATTACCTTGATACTTTTGACTTCCCGCTCCTGGGGCTGCTCCTAATTTTCTCCCTTTCCTCGAATATCTCGCAAATTAATTATTGTCAACCCCTGTTGACTAAATGTAACAATATTGTTTATTTTATTTATATACGTTAACAAAACTTAGCAAAATGAGATATATTATTAAAATAAGGTAACCACCTGCTTATCGCCCTTGGTAGGGTATCCAAACCAAGATGATAAAAAGCTTTCAGGTTGCGGGGGTATTTATGTTGAGATTTTCAAAAGTTTCGGTTTGGGGGATTCTGGTTTGGGAAAGGTTGAGAGAATCATTCTTTGAGTGTGTCTTATGAATACCAATAAGCTGATAGAGCGTTATTTAGCGGGAAACAGAGATTTTATAGAAGCAAGCTTGCAAAGGGCAAATCTTAGTGAAATTACCTTAAACGGCATTAATTTGAGTAGAGCTAACTTGACAAGTGCTAACTTGGAAGGAATTTCATTGCGTGGAGCAAACTTAAATGAAGCTATTTTAGATAAAGTAACTTTGTGGAGGAGCGATTTAAGTAAATCATTCTTAATTTTGTGTTGTTTAAGTAAAGCTTGTTTAATTCGGGCAAATTTAAATGGAGTGGATTTACATAAAGCCAACTTAAACAAAGCTGACTTACGTTTAGCTTCTCTACGGTATGCTGATATTAGTAACACCAACTTAGTAGGTGCGGATTTACGTTACGCCGATTTAACAGGTGCTAACTTGGCTAACTCCAACCTTGCTGGCGCTAACTTGACAGGCGCAATTTTAAGTCAAGCAGATTTATACAACGTCAACTTAAGTAAAGCCGTTTTAGCCAGAGTTGACATGAGTAATACCTCACTCACCAGTGTCAACTTAAATGAAGCAGAATTATACAATGCTAAAATCAGCGAAAGTAAATTACCTTCTTCACTGTTTGAATTTGCCTAAATAACTGTGATTTACAGTAATTATATTCATCTAGTTACGAATTAATTACGAGCATTAATATTATCAGGATTTTTCTCCAGCAAAATAGCTTTTTAATAGTCGCTGAAAATAGCATTTTTAAGTGACGTTCGGCAGCGATTAAAAAAATGAATATTTCCCAACCATCTCTATTACACAATTTACTGCTTACCAATAAATTTTTACGTCCTCAAATTTATTTCAAGGCTTCCTTGACTGCACTTTCTCACGCCATGGAAGACTTGGTGATAGTTGGAAGCGAGGAACCTCTGGTAATTGCCAATTTTCAGCGAGAGCGTTTTTATCGCCAAGAAACTCGTCGCTATGTACGAATTGCCAAACGTAGCGACCAAGTTTATATTCTAGCTGCACCGGATTCTGAATTGGTAGCAACTTCAACTCCTTACACGGTAATTCCTTTCGATCCTAACGATGATTTTTTAGCTCAGGAATGGCATTTGATAATAATCGCTAGAGCATACTCAGCTTGTATAGTTTGTCGAGAATTTTCGGCTCCAGTGGAAGGAGTTTCTTTTGACGAATTAAGGCAATTTAAGGGGATTTGGACCTTTGAGCGTCAGGTAAGTAAAACAGCAGCTATTATGTTATTAAACCGGATTTTAGATTATCGACCGGAATTAGCTGACAAAGTAGAAATTGCAAAACAACGTTACGGTCTTAAACCCGATAATAAACCTGACAACGCAGCAGAGCAAATATTAGAAATTGATGCCCGACTTTTTACTAGTCGTTTAGTAAATTATTTACAATCTAGTCAATATAAACAATTAAAATCTTATCGGACGATTTTGCAAAAAGAAAACTTTGAAAGATTGATTAATCGGGTAACAAGTTTTATTCGTAATTCCTTAAATTCAGAAGAAATTTTACAGAATACGGTAAGAGAACTCGGTCAAGTTTTTAGTCCTTGTCGCTGTATTTTTTATGATTATTCAAATAATAATCGAAAGGAAGAAACTACATTAATTAATTATGAATGGGTAGCCGATGTATTTTCTTCCATGAAAGGAGAAAATTGGGTAACGGCAAATCATTCACTATTTCAAGCTGCTTTAAATCAAAATAAAATTATTGCGATTTCCGACACTACACAAGATCTCGGTATTCAAGCACATCCTCAATTAAGTGAAAATTTTGAAAGCTGGCAAATTCGTTCATTTTTGTTAATACCAATTCGCTATCAAGAAACTTGGTTAGGTATTTTAGAAATTCATCACTGCGGCAATCAGCCCTATATTTGGAATGACTCCGAACGAACATTTGTAGAAGCAATTGCGACTCAAGTTGCAGTTGCTTTGATGCAAGCTCAAGCTTATCGTAATTTAGAAATCCTTAACCGCCGACTGGCAGATTTAGAACGTATTCAAAGTAATTTAATCGCCATTGTCGGACATGAATTGCGTACTCCCTTATCCACAATTCAAATTTGTTTAGAAACTTTAGCGTTGGAGGAAAATATACCCCAACAAGTGCAGCAGACAATGTTAGATACTGCCTTGGGAGATTGCGAACGCATGGGAACATTAATTGGTGATTTTCTCACACTCTCCAAACTCGAAGCCAATACAGCGCGATCGCAAGTTGAATCAACTTCCTTGGAAGAAAGCTTGAGTTTAGTTTTGGGTAGTTTGAAAAAGCGTAATTCATCTGAGAATTTACCGCAGATAATTGTAAATTTACCCTCGGATTTACCAAAGGTAGAAGTGGAAAGAGAAGGGCTTGTAGAAGTGTTTTCTAAACTCTTAGACAATGCTTGTAAATTTACTCCTTCCGAAGGTAAAGTCACAATTACTGCCCACATTTATGAACAAGAAAATCAACAAGAAATTGAATATCCGCCAGAAAAAAAATCTTTGTCAAATCTGTTAGAAATTATTATTACAGATACAGGCAGAGGAATCGAACCTTTGCAACTAGAAAGAATATTTCAAAGCTTTTATCAAGAAGAAAACTTTTTGCGACGTACAATCGGTGGAACTGGATTAGGTTTAGCAATTTGTCGTCAAATCATTCAAAAATTGGGTGGAAGAATTTGGGCTGTATCTAATGGGAAGAATCAAGGTAGCGAGTTTCATTTTACAGTTCCCATCGCACTATAGTTTTTGGCGATCCTCCCTCTATATTCCTCTGAGCATACTTTCCTTTGCCTTTAAGAAAGATAATTTTAACACGAAGGAAGAAGGAAGAAGGATGGAATTGGCATGGGTATTTGAACCCCAACCCAATTAAAACACCAAGGCTTACTGTGGGAACTTCTACCCATATGTTTGAGTTAAAATTATTCCGTTATAGGCTACAATTACAATGGTTAATTTTACTATAATTTAAATAATTTTTAACTTTATATTCCTTTCGATAGCTATCAAAAGAATGATGCGTAATTCCGTTGTTTTAGATACAATTTTATAGCAAAGAGAACCAAGGAGAAAATTTGTGGTGTTATCAAAAGGTTTTGAGATTGAGATGTATACTGGAACCCCATTAGGTGACATCGTTGGTCTCTCTGACAAAATTACCGCTGATTTAGATGGATTTATGCGGGAACCGGATAGCCGCAATGTTGAATACGTAACTGCTCCATTTTACGATTATGAACGGCTATTATGTGGTTTATTATGTCCTCGTTTAAAGTTAAGAAAGTATCTTCATAAGCTGGGTAATTATACTTTAATCCCTGGAAGTACTTTGTCTTTGGGAGGAACTGAACATTTCTTCCGTTCCGACCTAAGTAACCCTTATCATGATTACATCGAACAAACTTACGGTACTAAAGTAGTCACCGCCAGCGTTCACATTAATGTCGGAATTAGCGACCCTGAACTATTAATGCGGGCGTGTCGAGTTATACGTTTAGAAGCTCCTTTATATCTTGCCTTGAGTGCTTCATCTCCCTTCTTAGATGGCAAGGCAACTGGATATCACTCTACCCGTTGGGGACTCTTCCCGCAAACTCCCAACTATGTGCCTTTATTTGAAAGCCACGCACACCACATTCGTTGGACAGAACAACAATTAGCCCAGGGCACAATGCAAAACGTGCGACATTTATGGACATCCGTTCGACCAAATGGCGATCGCCGTCCCTACGATTTAAACCGTATAGAATTACGAATTTGTGATTTAGTCACAGATCCAATTGCATTGTTAGCAATTACAGCTTTATTAGAAGCACGCTTATTGCAAATAATTAGCAACCCCAATCTCGATCCTTTAATTAAAAGTAGCTTCTCTCCTAAAGAATTAATCGCGATTACAGCCCAAAATGAAACTGCTGCTGCAACAAATAGCTTAGATGCTCAACTAATTAATTGGGTTGACGGAAGAAATATTAGGGCCTTAGATTGGATAAACGAACTTTACGAACCAGCAGCAGTAATAGCCAAAGAACATGGCTTTAGATGCTTCCTCTCGCCCCTACAAAAAATTATTCGCGAAGGAAATCAAGCTCAACGATGGCTGCAACTGCACCGCTTGGGTGTTAGTAGTCGTAATGTGATTACCCAGGCTATTAACTCAATTCACGAACGAGAATTAGAACTAGAAGATAAATTGTGTTCCCCCTTAGTGGCTTAACACTGCTCTGTATTTTTCTCTAAAGATGGTATATTTTGCCAGAAACATGGAAATCTTGCCTTTGCAAAATTTTACTATCTTTTCACATTCTCTTTAAACACTCTTCATGTAAGGATTTTTAAAGCATAACTACTGGTTTAATTTTTTTTATAGATTGTTAGAGATATATAATGATTAGTAAAAACTATATGTATATTCTATCCTAAGATAGTTTTGAAAAAAACAAATACATTGTTTTTTGAATCACTATTGCTCGATTGCTAAATGCCACAAATAGTTTTAGTTTACCCGCAAATTCCTCCAAATACAGGTAATATTGCTCGTACTTGTGCGGCTACAGGCACAGAATTGCACTTAGTTGCTCCCTTGGGTTTTGAAATAAGCGATCGCTATCTCAAACGCGCCGGTTTGGATTATTGGCCTTACGTTAAGCTACATTATCACGAATCCCTAGAAGCCTTTAAAGCCGTACATCTTACTCGTGGAGGAAGACAGCTAGGATTTAGTGTTAGAGGTAGTGTAAATTACGTAAACTTTGAATATCAAGCTAATGACTGGTTGTTATTTGGTAGTGAAACCACAGGCTTACCAAGTTATGTTTTATCAGCCTGTGATGCAACCGTTTATATTCCGATGAAAGAAGCCAACGTTCGCAGCTTAAATCTTTCTGTAAGCGTTGCTATAAGCTTGTTTGAAGTTCGTCGCCAGTTAGGGTACTTACAGGTTGATTGAATTAATATGTTTATTAAAGCGGTATGAATGCGCTTTTTTACTCAAGTAATTATAGGAAAACAATAATACTTTGAGAACATCTACTTACTAGTAGATAAAACAGTGAGAATATTTGCAAAAAAGTTTGGTTTTATACTAAAAAATACTTGAGATATGATATTAAGTAAGAAATACTTACGTATATGGGTGGTTAAAATATAAGAAATTTATATATATTATGTGAAGTTTTTCGGGAATTGAATCATAGATTTTTATTAATTAGAATTATCCCGATAGTTAGATTTAGTTGGGGTAAAGTTTGACAGAACAAGAGGTTTGGCTCTAAGGGCTTTGTAACAATTTTTTGAAAGAGTAAATGTACTTGCGAGTAAATACGGTTGTACTTTTGGGAAAAATCAACGTAAAGTCTCGGTTGGGAAGATGGAATATGGCGCAGTCCCAAAGTATACCTACAACAGGAGATACGGCAATTCCGGTAAATAGTTATGCTGGTCTGAGCAAGACTCCAAACATGAAGCTTTATTGTTTTTCTTATTTATAAAGTTTGATGTTTTCTTCAAACAGACATAAAGGTTCAATAAATCTGTATCGAGGAAAACCGTCTTCAAGGGTGTGGCAGATTGAGCAGACAAGTAAGCACAAAAATTTCAATTTTACTAGTACAGTGTTAACTTGTCTAAAACAGAGAACCGGGTTAATCTTGCCTAAGTATCTCTGGTAAATGTGATCTCGATCGATTTCTCTGAGTGATCTAAATAATTGACTACTGGACTAAAAAATCGAGATCGGTTAAGCGCTAGTGATCATAGGAGGTCGTCTTTGAAACGAGCATTGAATAAGAAAATGAAAGCTGTGTTAGAAACTACCATTAATACCGATGATGCTTCAATAGAACACAGTAGCTTACTTACTCCACAGTTGAAGTCTCGGATGCCAAAAGCCGCAATGATAGGCTTGGCAATCTCGATGGGAGCAACCAGCCTTTTCGTGACTCGGCAAAGCGACCAAGCCCTAGCAGCAGAACCTGTAGGCAACGAAAATACTGCCTTTAGGATTCGGGCTGCACTTGATGAGGTGAAGTTTGTTCCCAAACAAAAGCGGTCGTTTAAAGCCATATCTAACAATATCGGCGCTACAACTCCTGCCGTAGTAGTGGAACCTACAGTAATTTCACCGATTAAGGGGCTTGGAGCTAAATCGCAAGTTGCCCTTAGTGTTGGGTCTGCTCAGTTTGGAACACAAACACCTACAAAAAGTATAACTGCGGCTAAGAATAATACAATTTATTCTCCACCGCAAGGGGTTAAGAGAAAAGTTGTTCCTGAAGCAATCGCCACAAGGAATCGCACCCAGACTATAAATTTCGTAACCTCTCCACAAAGAGTGGAAAAAACACAGGTTACAACCGCAAATACTCAGCTTGAAGCACAGCAAAAATTTGCACTCAATCGCTTAAAGGAAAAATCGAACCGCTTAAAAGCAAGTCTTAATAAGTTGCGTTCGACTCCCGTTGAAAGTGTAGAGCAAGCTGTAGTTAAAACCCAGTCGGCTACTCAAGTTGAACAACATCAAACTGTAGGTGCCAACTATACTGCAAGCCAAGCTAAACTTGTATCCAGATTAAAGCAAGAGACAGCCGTTGAGCAGGTAGAATCGGCAGTAACAGTACCAACAGCAATTACTCCTAGTACAGCACCAAGTGCGATCGCTGCGGCTTACGAAGTTAAGTCTGGAGATACATTAGCTAAAATTGCTGGAAACTACGGTACTTCAGTTTCACAATTGGCTAAGGCAAATAATTTGTCTAACCCGAATAAACTAAAAGTTAGTCAAAAACTGATTGTTCCTGCTGCTCAAAACCAGGATAATCTAGTTGCCAACGCTGATAGTACAATCTTTGAGGGCGAACAAAGTATTTCTACTACCGTCGATAGCGACGATAGTACTGTAGATAGATTTGCTGTAGGTGGTTCCACTCCCATACCTTCTGTTTTTACAGAAGTAAAACTCGCCCAGAGACGTAATGCTTTAGCGAGAAACGCTTCCAGAAATGAGCGTCTTCGCAGTTTAAAAGCAGAAATCCAAAGATTACGGGAGAAATACCGTAGCCAACAGTCTGGAGCAGTTCCTGTCGGAACTTACCAAAATAGAAACTCAGTAGAAATACCTTTAAGGAAACCCGAGTCCGCTGCTATACCTATTCCTGTTACCAGGCCAACAGGTAAAGCTTCGGTACCAATTCGCGTTTCTAGACCAAATGCAACAGCAGTACCGATTCCGGTTCCTAGACCGAATCAAGACGTTAACCCCAACTTTTCTCGCAGAAGGCGTGCTAGAGTCGCAACACCTCCTGTTAACTTCAATTCTCGTTCTCAATCTTCCTCGGTTGTAGAAACAACAGTCTCTCCTCAACTACCGCCATTGGCAGCAATTGATAGATACTTACCCAAACCTATTGACGAGTTAGCACCACCTGCAAAAGGTTTTGTATGGCCAGCAAAAGGTGTTTTCACTTCTGGTTTTGGTCCTCGTTGGGGAAGAATGCACAAAGGAATTGATATTGCCGCTCCCACAGGAACTCCAATTTATGCAGCAGCTGATGGTGTAGTTGTATCTGCTGGTTGGAACCGTGGCGGTTACGGCAAATTAGTTGATATTCGTCATGCCGATGGTACCTTGACTCGCTACGCTCACAACAGTAAAATTCTGGTACGAAAAGGTCAGCGAGTACAGCAAGGTCAAACAATTTCTAAAATGGGTAGCACTGGCTTTAGTACTGGTCCCCACCTACATTTTGAGATTCGTAAAGGTGGCACAAAAGCAGTTAACCCCATCGCTTTTCTTCCACCTCGCAAAAAATAATTTCTGTTTTGTCGCATCTAGATAATTGCCTTGGAAGGTTGAGGGAGTTAGTATATCTCCCTCTTTTGCTGTTTTTTTCTAGAACAACAAAAAATAATTTATCCCAGAGGCTAGTCAAGACTTTTTTTTTATGATATATTTAGTCTCTAGTGAAGAAAATTTGGCTCAGTAGCTCAGTTGGTTAGAGCGGGGGACTCATAAGCCCTAGGTCGAGTGTTCGAGTCACTCCTGAGCCATTTGATAATGGCGAATCACTTCAGCAACGGACCAAGCTTGAGCAATAGCTCCTTTCGGTGCGTGTGGTTGATCACCATCAAAAATTTCAGAAATTGAACCAAGACAAGCATCTGATAAAAAATGGTTCATTAGAGGTTCCCAATCAAAAGGTAAGGTTTGGGGTTCCTTAAAACGCTGCCAAGCACGAATAAAAGGGCCAATCAACCAACTCCAAACAGTGCCTTGATGATAAGCACGATCGCGAGTCACAGAATTACCGATATATTTACCTATATATTCCGGATCGTTTGGTTCAAGAGAACGAAGTCCATAAGGAGTAAGCAAGCTTTTTGAAGCTCTCTCGAGTATATGATGTCCTTGTTGAGCAGAAAAACCGCAATGGCGCAAAGAAAGCGCTAAAACAGCATTTGGTCTAATTTGAGAATTGCGATGGTCGTCTGGTTCAATGGTATCGTACAAATAACAAGCTTTAGGATTCCAGAATTTTTGCAGCGATCGCCTTACCTGTTGCGCTTGTTGAGTATATCTCCGCGCTTGATTGGCTAAACGCATTCCCTCTTCACCGAAATTTTGTTCGCACAGAATTTCTGCCCATCGTGAACCCCAACATAAAGCAGAATACCACAAAGCATTAATTTCCACTGGTTTACCGCGACGAGGAGTAACAGGTACGCCTTCTATTACCACATCCATCCAAGTCAGAGCTACACCAGGAGCATCCCAACTGACTAAACCATCAGTAGAATCTACATGAATATTGTAAATACTACCACCGACAAATGCTTTATAAATTTTCCGTACCACTGGATATTGTTCGGCTAAAAACTCCCAATCTTGGGTAGATTCCAAATAAATTCCTAGAATTTCAATCCACCACAATGTGGCATCAATACTGTTATAAAAAGGTTCCCCACCAGCATCGGGAAAAGCATTAGGAATCAAACCTTGACGACAGTAATGTCCAAAAGTTCGCAATAGTCCTTTAGCAATTTTATAGCGCTGCGGTACTATCGCCAAACCCGGTAAAGCAATCAAAGTATCCCGTCCCCAGTCATTAAACCAATGGTACCCAGCGATCGCCGTTGGACCAGAAATTGAAGCTCTATAAACTATGAACTGATCGCTTGCTCGTAGTAATTTTTTCCAGATTACATTTTTTGCAGGAAGGGGGGAGTGGGGCACAAAGGAGGAAGAAGCTGAATTTTCCACCTTGTCCCCTTGTCCCCTTGTCTCCTTGTCCTCTTGTCCCCTTGTCCCCTTGTCCCCTTGTCCCCATCTAAAGATTTGCGATAACCTTTTTTCCTCCCCTAAGACTTCTCGGTTAAAAGTTTCGCAATCAAGAGCAACCTGGGATCGATCTGGAAAACCACTACGTGCCTCTATTGTCACCGTATCTCCCGGTTCCAGAAAAACACTTAGATAACCAGGACTGTAAAGGTCTTCTTTATTTCCTAATCCTCGCCGCGTTTCTTCTGGTAAACCATAATCCCAGTACCAAATAATACTTGATTGGTAAGTACCTTTACTCCACCGTAAATGCCAAGGTGTACCAAACTGCCCTGCATTTTTTGCTTGCAAACAAAGTTGTCCGTTTTCGGGCAATTGTGAAAACTCTAATTGAGAACTGCCTTTTTGCTGATGATGAAAATCGCGATCGGCAATTAGCAACCGCAGTTTCAAAACCGCAGCATCCCTACCTTGATAAGCATACTGAATCAATACCCGTTGTGAACATATAGTTTGCTCATTAGTTAGTAGCTCCTCGGCTTCGTTTGGGGTTCCTTTAAACTCCCCTCCCTTTGGTTGTAAGCCATAAGGCATAAATATTTGTCTGCTCAATTGCCAGTCTTTTTCACCCCAAATCCATTGCGGAACTGGGTTAATATCAAAAGAGCGTAGCAAATTGTAACCTTGTGGTTCTATTTGACCACTAGCCCAAAAATTACTCCCTAATGCGATCGCTCCATGGGGTAATTCCAAGCTGGCTTCCAGGTGCGACATTAGCAAAGTACGTCCTAATGGTGGGTTTGTGGCAGCAAACAACCAACCATGGTAAGTGCGAGTGCGGACATCGGAAACTGTACCACTGGCAAAACCTCCCAAACCATTAGTCAATAACCATTCTCGAATATCTAAATCTCTCATTTCCTACTCAAAATCGTTATGAGTATGATATTATCTGTAACTGTTAGTCATTAAATAATTAAAGCGTGGGTGGGTAAAGGTGATAAAAAACCACCGATATTACCACGGGATCAATTGTATAGTTTGAAGGAGAATTAGTATAATGCCCCTTACTTATTCATCAGAAGGATGCCTCCGCGTAGGTCAACAGGCTCCAGATTTTACAGCCACAGCCGTGGTAGACCAAGAATTTAAAACAGTCAAGCTTTCCGACTATCGCGGTAAGTATGCCATTCTGTTTTTCTATCCTTTAGACTTTACCTTTGTTTGCCCCACTGAGATTACAGCTTTTAGCGATCGTTACGAAGAATTTAAAAATCTTAACACTGAGATACTGGGTGTTTCCGTAGATAGTGAGTTTTCCCACTTAGCATGGATTCAAACAGATCGTAAGTCTGGTGGAGTGGGCGATTTGAATTACCCATTAGTATCAGATATAAAGAAAGAAATTAGCGCTGCTTACAACGTGTTAGATCCAGAAGCTGGTGTTGCTTTGCGCGGTTTATTTATTATTGACAAAGAAGGTGTAATTCAGCACGCTACCATCAATAACTTGTCTTTTGGTCGTAACGTAGATGAAGCATTAAGAACATTACAAGCTATTCAATACGTCCAGTCTCACCCCGATGAAGTTTGTCCTGCGGGTTGGCAACCAGGCGATCAAACCATGAATCCCGATCCTGTGAAGTCTAAGGTGTATTTCTCCGCCGTTTAGGTTTGATTATCTAGTTAAAGTGTGGTTAGTGGTAACTTATTACAATTAACCACACTTTAATTAAGTGATATCATGTCCGGTTAAACAGTTATCATATCTGTGGGGGTCAATGAGTAATGAGTAATGAGTAATGAGTAAAAGAATTAGTAGATAATAACCGCCATCTTTTGAATGGGGTTATATAGTAAGTAATTAGCCGGACATGATATTGGTCGGGCATCAAAAAATACACAATAAAATATATAATTGAGAACGGCAATAACTATAGCGCTATATATAGACTGATAAAATTCCAAGAAAATTAAATTAAGTGATTGAGCAGCAATTATTTTTGTTATTTATGATAAAAAAATGAATATAATTTTTAATTGAATTGAAAATTATATTGAAAATTATATTTAAAATTATATTTAAAATTAATAGGTATTAAAAATGTTAACTTCAACAGATTTTAGCGGCTTATTTAACGAGCGATTTTTTAATAATTTTTTACCAATTCCGGCAGGAAATAGTCCACAATTGGGACAGTTAACACCTCAATTTCAACTTCCGGATATAACTAACGGTACTTTAGTTAAATTATCCGATTATAGAGACAAGCAACCCGTACTTTTGGCATTGACAAGAATTTTTACAGAAAAACAATATTGTCCCTTTTGTTTTCCCCATATCAAAGCTTTGAATGAAAATTACGAGGAATTTAAGAATCGGGGTGTAGAAGTTTTAATGATTACTAGTACTGATGAACGTCAAAGTCAAATAGTAGTCAAAGATTTGAGCTTAAAAATGCCCTTGCTGAGCGATCCTAGTTGTAATGTATTTCGTAATTATGGAGTTGGGCAAGCATTAGGTGCGCCTTTACCGGGACAATTTATTTTAGATAAACAAGGGAAGCTGATTTACAAGCATTTATTTTCCTTTTTAGATCATAATGCTGGGATTGAAAGGTTACTTTCTTATATTGATGGGAATGTAAATGATTGATAGCTGGTTATAGAGGTGGCAATATGAATTTTTATTAGAGAAACGGGCTAGAAGCTCGTACCACAAAACTGTTTTCAAATCTCCGGTTCAATTCCTGCTGCTCTGAGTTGTGCTGCTAATCTTTCAGCTTTTTCTAAACCCCATAATAAAAGATTGCCATTTTCATCCCACCACCGCAACCAATAACCGCTGCGATTTTCTTTATTTCCTTCCCATACTCCTAAAAATAATTTAATTTGAGGAATCCAAAAACGGTTATTAGCATCGGATTTTTGTAAATGATACCGTTTTGAATCATCCAATTGATAAACTTCTATTTCACCACTATCTGGTTCAAAAATAATGTAGTTGGGAACTTCTAAAACTTGTTCGTAAAAGAACCACTTTCCTGGAGGATAAGTCGGTTTAATTGAATATTCACCGCCTTCGGTATCGGAAAGAAATTCCATCACAATAATCGGAATATCACCTTGAAGTTGTGGGGTATAACTGCGTTTTACCTGCTCTCGGGCTACGGTTATTTGAGGAATATAAGCCCAATCTGGTGCTTTTACCACCATTTTTTGATTTACGGTAGCGCAAATGCCGTAATTGGTAGTAGTAAGTGCGTTATCTGGTAATTTTCCGGCAATTTCTAAACTTTCAGTTAATGCAGCAGCAAGCAACGGTTGGTTGATATTATCCACTGGTTGTTTGTCTAAAACAAAGTCTTCGGGGAGTTTTTCCCAGGTGATTTGGTAGTTGGGAGCGGTGGAAAGCATTTCTAGAAGTGATAACGGTTTTGTTTTAGTTTAGCGGTTGGGGTGTTAGAGCCAAAATTGGCGATCGCCTTCTAGCATACTGCTGGGATAAATACCTCTCAATCGAAGCTTAGCGGTTTTATGCGCTCCGTAAACTGGCATTGGCAAGCGAGGCATTTTTAAAGCTCCATGATGTAGTAAGGTAAGTTTTAAAGTCGTTTCAATTACTTGTTCTATGGGAGGTGATACTAAAGCTGGGTGATGTCCAGTGATTACTGTTAACCGCAAAGGATGAGCTAAACCTATTTTTTCGGTAACTTCTGTTGTTACCAAGATTGCTTCATGAGGAGATAGACGAAGCGCTGAACCTTTATCTGGTGAGGTTATCACTTTTGTGTTTCTATTAGTTTGATAATTTCTTCTTTCAACCAAATTATATAATCTAGGGATATTAGATTTTCTACATTCCACTAAGATAAATTTACAGCCAATTGCTTTAGCTCTTTCTAATAAATTGGGAATTTCTTTACCACAAAAGCGGCCATCACGATATATTAATATGGTTTTACCTTCTAATTCATTGGCTGGTAACAGTCTTTCCAGAACTGTTTGAGGTATTTCTTCACCTTCAATTAATGCATCTTCTAGTCTATACCGAATAAATTCACCTCGCTTTCCATATAAACGAATACTCGCGCAAGCATTAACGGTTCCAGACAATTTTGATTTTGATTCTCTGGAAATATCCAAGCCGATAAAATAATCAGCAATTTCTAAAGATTCAGCTAAAACAAAGGGTAAATTACCTAATTTTGCAATAATTCCTGGAACAATTTGATTAAGTTTATATTTATAACTACTAACATTATTTAAAGTATTCTCATAAATCATCTGGCTAGCAATTTGACGGCGAAGTAGTAGGTCGTATATTTTATGATATAAACTACCTCCCTCTTGGTCATCAGCATTACGGTCGTTCTGAGGTAAAAAAGCTAAAACTATGTCAGGGGGAGTCTCCATTAATTGATAAACCACTTTCTCCACTTTGGATCTTGCCTCAGCACCACTAAGATTTTTTATTGACACTGAATTTGGGTCAATTATGCTTTCAAACTTATATCTCTTTAATTGTTGTTGAAGGGGGTTAATAAACGTTTCTAACTTTGTAAAATCGCAAAGATTTAGAATAGCAATACGAATCGGTCTAGATTGGTCTAAGTAATTAGAATGACGACGATAAACACCACCTTTAGAAAGACCTTGAAGGATTTTACCTGAAGTACCAATAAAGCCATTGCCAAATAGTAGAGGAGTATCCTCAAGTCGAGTTTGAGTCTGATAGAATACTTCTGGATAATCACGACTGTTAACACTAAGATTTAACTCAAAACCGTAATTAGTTAAAGCTTCTTCTGCTGCTTTTTTATATGAAACTAAAAGTTTTTTGCGCTCTTCGTAAGGAATTTTAGTTTTATCCAATAATTTTCCCCACTCTATTCCAAACCGACTTGCTGTTTCACTAGTAACTCTAGGTTGCAGAGCCGTCATACCATATAAATAAGCTTTTTTCGTTTTTCCAAATTTAACACCAACAATAATTTTTTCTGATAAAGAATCTTTTATTGCTTGCTTAGTAACTTCACTCTTTGCTAGTTCAGCAAGCTTTTTTATTTGCTCTGAACTTGGCTCCAAAACTACTTCTGTTATAGTACCATTACCTATAAAGTCACGAGAACGAGAACGAACATTTAAACCAATTAAAAGCTTTTCGGGGTCTTGTTTATCCGGATGACTTTGGTAGAATTCTGCTAAATTATTTTTGAGTAAAAATTTACTTTTGAGCGTTAAAGCAATAGCTGGTTTTATAATTCCTTTGAGTTCGATAGTTTCTGACCAAAATTTTAATTCACGTCTGACTTCAACTCCATTTTCAGACAAAGCAATTTTGGATGAGAAAGGATATGGTTTAGTTGTTTTCAAAACTTGAATAGCAAATTGAGAAATTACATTTGCTGGTATTGGTTGTGTGAGTTGTACTTCTTCAAATTTCCAAGTCCGGTCACTAAAATCTGTTAATGATTCTTCAATCACCTGTTCAGCTACTATATCTAACTCTTGCGCTAAAAGTCTCATCGGATAATTAGGGGTTCCTAAAGCATACAAATATCCCTTATCCCAAATGATAACTATATAAGGAAATGCCAAACTAAGATGAAAACTCAAACGGTTTCCATCTTCTTTTTCAAGTTTGGGAGTTAATTGAAAGCACATTACATTAGGCTGTGAAATACTTAATGGGAAAATTTCACTTGAAAATATTTTAGGTTGACTAACAGGTGGACTAGCAATAGTAGCAATCAATTTGAAACCTCACATGAAAATTGGCAAATGTAATTGAACAAGCAGTACTTACAGGTACTACCAGGATTAGGAGGAAATATTTTGGCAAAATCATTTGGATTATGTCGGTAAAGTTTTTTTTCTTCCTCGTGCTTTTTTGCTATTTCTGCTAGTTCTATTTGAACAAAATCAAGTTTTTCTGGATTAGCTTCAATAATTTCCGATACTGAAAAATTTTCCAAATTATAAAAAGATGCTATTACAGTTTGATTTGGAAAAATATAGCGACCAGCCAATAAATAAACATAAGCTTGTCGTCTATCAAAATCATTTTGACCTGACTTACCTGTTTTAAAATCTAAAATATGTACCGTACCATCTGATTCTGTAAAAATGCAGTCAGTTGGTGCATATAACCTAAAAATACTATTACCTTGTTTTATATGAAGTGGTTCTGAAATTTCCTCATCTCCTCGACTTAAGCTATAAATATTCTTCCCGACCAAAATAGGGTATTTATAATAGTTATTCAAAATGGATACTACTCGCTCTTTGACTTCATCAACCTCTCGATTTAATCCTAAAATCACTGCTACACGTTCCACACCATCTGACTGCTTTAACAATTGAGTATGTTGATGAAATTCATAAACTCCCTTTTGTGCAAGTTTACCTATTTTTTGAGGTATAGTATCCTCAAGCAAAGCCTTAACTTGAGGTTCTTTATTACGAACTTTTTTAAAACCTCGCTTCATGTCACAGTGCCATTCTTCTTTACCTACTGGCGAATTGAACAGCGACCAAAGGTTATAACTTGCGAATGGTAGCCATTTTTTTCTCATCAATTTTAACTTACAAAATATTTAAATTAGAACAGTTTTAGATAATCTGAAATATTTTACATTAAAAAGGGAATATAGATGATTTTGCTAACATAGGTCAAAATTAAAAAATCAAATATTAAACTTTTTGTATAAACAAATCTTATTGTAAACAATTATTTCAGTTACTATAGTTGGAAAGTATCTAAAATAGAAAAATTACAGGATATTAATTAAATACTTACAGTTGAAATATCTGGGTTCCTATATGAACGCTTCATTAATTCCCTCAAATACTCTACAATTAACAATCGACTTAACCGATGAACAATTCTGGCAATTATGTCAGAAAAATCAAGAATTAAAATTTGAACGCACAGCATCGGGAGAATTATTAATAATGTCACCAACGGGAGGAGAAACTGGAAACCGCAATATTGAAATTGCATATCAACTCCAAGGTTGGAGTCGTCAAAATAATTTAGGCAAAGCTTTTGATTCTTCCACTGGTTTTAAATTACCCAACGGTGCAAATCGCTCTCCCGATGCTTCTTGGATAACAATAGAAAAGTGGGAATCTTTAACCACAGAACAAAGACGAAAATTCTTACCCTTATGTCCTGATTTTGTCACAAAACTTCCTTCTCCCACCGACTCATTAAAGAAAATACGGGAGAAAATGCAAGAATATATCGAAAATGGCGCACGCTTGGGTTGGTTAATTAATGTAGAAGCAAAACAAGTTGAAATTTATCGTCCAGGTAGAGATGTAGAAATATTAGAAAATCCTACAACACTTTCTGGCGAAGATGTTTTACCCGAATTCGTTTTTGATTTAACCACAATTATGTAGAGACGCGATACCCTTGCGTCTCTACAATTTATCATTTTCAATTCCCAACACCATCACAAATACCCCTCTCACTCTCACTAACATTGGGATTATTTTTCAAATAATCGCGCACCCAATTACAACCGTGAACTAAGTAATCATTACTTAAAATACGTTCCAAATTCCACACAATTACAGTTTTATCTTCACTAACAGAAGCTATTGTCTTACCGTCAGGGCTAAAAGCTACTCCCCAAACTCCTGCTTTATGAGCTTCAAGAGTACGTAACAATCTGCCATCTTTTTGCCAAATTTTGATAGTCTTATCTCTAGAAGCTGAAGCAATTTTCTGACCAAACTCCTTCGGAGTCGCTACGCTAACAGGGCTAAATGCTATTCCCCAAACCTCAGCTTTATGAGCTTTAAAGGTGTGAATTAAAGTACCGTCTGTTCTCCATAATTTGACGGTTTTATCTAAAGAAGCTGAAGCTATTGTCTTTCCGTCGGGGCTAAAATCTATTCCCACAACTGGAAGATTATGACTTTTTTCAAAGCTCCGAACCAGAGTACCATCTATTTTCCAAAGTTTGACGGTTTGATCGCCAGAAGCTCCAGCAATTTTATTCCCATCAGGACTAAAAGTTACTCTGTAAATTTCTCCCGTATCTGTTTTAATAGTTTTTAACAGAGTCGGTTTGTTGACATTTTCTATGTCCCAGATTTTAACTGTTTTGTCCATACTACTACTGACAATCTTCTTACCGTCAGGACTAAAATCTACAGTCCAAACCCTATCTTTATGACCTTCAAGAGTATTCAATAAAGTACCATTTGATTGCCAAATTTTGATGGTTTTGTCAGCAGAAGTTGAAGCAATTTTTTTACCGTCAGGGCTAAAAGTTATTCCATAAACATCATTTTTATGACCTGTAATATTTTTTAATAAAGTTCCGTCTGGTTTCCAGAGTTTAATTGTCTTGTCATTACCACCAGAAGCAATCGTTTTACCATCCGGACTGTAAGCTACTGCGTTAACTGTAGAATCATGACTTCTGAGAATAGTTTGCAAAGGATGGTTTAATTTGAAGAACTGGATATGCTTGCTTAGAGAAATCGCAGCAATTTTTTGACTAAATTCCTTCTGTTCGTGCATAGTAGAACTTTTTGCTCTGTCCGTATTTGCTACAAAACGAACCTGAAAAAATCTATCTTTATAACCTTTGATAGTTTTAATTAAAGTACTATGCTTTACATCCCAGAGCTTGAGTGTGTTATCATCAGAAGCTGAGGCAAGAATTTTACCGTCAGTACTGAAACTGATACCATTAACTATATCTTGATGACCTTCTAAATTCTTCAATAAACTCCCATCGGTATTCCAAAGCTTTATTGTATTATCCGTAGAAGCTGAGGCAATTATCTTACCATCAGGACTAATAGCTACTGTCTCCACCCCAGCAGTATGTCCTGTTAATGTATTAATAAGGTTACCATCTGTATTCCAAACCTTAACTGTGCGATCGCTAGAAGCTGAGACAATTAATTTACCGTCAGGGCTAATAGCTACTCCCTCCACCCCAGCACTATGTCCTGTTAATGTTTTAATAAGGGCACCATCTGTATTCCAAAGTTTAACTGTGCCATCGGTAGAAGCGGAGACAATTATTTTACCGTCAGGACTAATAACTACTCTCTTCACAGCAGCGGTATGTGCCTTAATAGTCCCTAGTAATTTACCATCTATATTCCAATATTTAATGGTTCCATCGCGAGAACCCGAAACAATCATCTTACCAAACCCCTGGGGGCTAAAAGCTACTGTATTCACAGGAGCAGTATGTCCTTTAAGAGTTTGAAGTAGTTTGTTTTGTTTATTCCACAGTTTAACCGTGTTGTCAAGAGAAGCCGAGGCAATTATTTTACCATCAGGGCTAAAAGCTAATTCGATAAGTATCTCTTCATGACCAGACAACCGGTTGTACTCAACTACTCCATGTACTGCTTGTCTTAGTGTTGACTCAACAATATCTCGGGTGTTGGAATCTAACCAAACCACTTTTTCCAGTTTTCGCTTTGCTCTAATTGCTTGGATTAGAGCATCTAATGTTTGATCTGAGTTAAGCAATCCTTGAGAATTTGCCGCGATCGCTCTAATCTCATTGATCGAAGAATTTTGCCATTGCAATCGAGCCAAACCAGCCAAAAGCAGTGCAAAAATCAAACCAAGAGTAAGCCCCAAAATAGTGAGTTGTCGCCGACGATTTTGATTTTCGATTTCGCGATCGCAAAGTAACTGGGAACGTTGAATAAAATTTCTTTCTTTTATACTAAGTTCTTCTGAGCGTTTTTGCTGCCAGTCTAGGGCTATAGTCAAGGGGGCACCCCGCAACAGGGCACCTGGATCTTTATTACTAGTTTCCCATTGATATATTGATGCTCGTAATTGTTCTTGCCAACGGCGAAAATCGCCGTCAATCTGTATCCAATGTTCTAAACGTCCCCAACTTTTAATCAGGGCTTCATGAACAATTTCTACTGTTTCTTCTCCGGTGGAGTCATTGCGGCTTGTCACCAATAAACGAGCAGATGCCAAGTGGGTTACCAAATCCCAATTATTCACTTCAGAGCGAGTTGCTAACCTGCGAGTCGGTTCGCTACCTTCTGAGCAACACACTAATTGAATAAATATCCCTTTTGCCCTTTTTCGGTTAACTTCTGAAAGACCAGCATATACACGCTCCCCATATTCAGCTAAAGCTCCTTCCACACAGCCAATTTCAGAATAAGCATCGTGTATCAATTGCCCCGCAACCTGTTTTTCCCATAACAGAGTTAAGGCAAATTCCAGCAATGGTAAATTTCCTAATTCTCCCCATACATCATGAATTAATCTATTTGATAGCCCATACTCCAATTTGACTGTCATTTTTTTTGCAGGTTCTTCAATTGCCGATCGCAATTCCTCTTGGTTCATTGCCGAGAGATTAAGCACTGCTCCTTGCAAAGCATCGCTGAATGGACGGTAAGATAAAGCATGACCGTAAAAATCAGCCCTTAGAGTGATAACTAAAGTAAAAGCTGGTGCTATGCTCACCGCTGCCAGTAATACATCTAAAAAAAATTCAGTTTCTGAGGGCTTACAGAGGGTGTAAAGTTCTTCAAACTGATCGACTATTAATGCTAAGCGAGTGTTGTCATTTTGCAGGGCAAATTCTTCAACGATTTTTTGCAAGGCTTGGCGATCGTGCTTTAGCCATTCTGTTAGTTCGGCTTCCCTCAAATGACGGTCATTTTCTGAACCAGTAACATTTTTTTGCAAAAACTGATGGGAAAAAGTCCCCGAACTATTTTCAACAGATAAGTTTTGAAGGGATAAGTATAGAGTTAATAAAGCACTTGCCAATGCTTCAAAAGGTTTGTTACCAGGACGAAAAGAAATAGGAAGCCAATTCGTAATATCATCTTGTCGCAACTGGGGAATCAAGCCAGCAAACACCACGCTAGACTTACCAATGCCACTGGCACCAACCACAGCCACAAATGTTTTACTTTTTACAGTTTTTACCAAATTATAAGTAAACAGCTCCCTTCCAAAAAATAGGCCTGCATCTTCTTCACAGAAAGCAAATAATCCCCGATAAGGACAAGGAGGCATTCCCCCCAAAATTAACCAATTTGGCGGTTCTACTGCTGGATTTTGAAAAATTACAGGTAAACAGGAAGCACCGGGAAATTTATTTTCTAATCCTTGTAACTGCCTGCGTGCTTGCTGGAATGATAGGTATAAAGAATTTCTTTGTTGAGCAAAAAATTCTAAAAAAAACTTGAAAAAAACTTGTGCAACCAGGTTTGGCACTGGCTCCCGCATCACAATTGTTGTGGGAATATTTAATTTTTCCAACACTGAAGTCAGCCCCAACCCATCGCAAGAATTGAATATTGCCAGTTTCAAACCATTTTCAATCGCTGCTTTGAGGGCTTCTTCTAATTGTTCTAGAGTCAAACTGTTATTTGTTTTGTTTTCATTAATATAAATTCTTCCTCTTTCATCCTCAGTTTGACTATGACCGGCAAAAAACAGCATATCCCAACCCTGATATTCCCAAAGACTACTGTTAAATTCCTCACGTGAAGGTTTAATCAGAAATTTGACTTTTGCATCTTGTAAACTCTCAAGAAAGCTATTTTCTGCTTCCAGATCGATACCAGTACTATTACCCATCACAGCCAAAATTCTGACTTTGTTCTTAGTCCGATTGGGTTGTACTGAAGTAGTGCTTCTTTTATAATCCGGTTTGAAAAGAGCAATTTCTGCTTTGGGATAATCCTCAAAAAAATCCCACCAATACCAAGGTATGCGTCGCAGCCAGAAATCGTTAGTTTGAATAATTACTTTTATTTCTTCTTCCGGATTAAGTGCAGAGCGTAATTTACGCTCTATATTTAAAAATTCCTTACTATTTAGCCAAGTGCAAATATCTGCTTGTAAATGTTGAGATAAAATATCAAAGCCGACATCCGAAATATTGGTGACATCACTCTCGATTATTTCGATTTCATCATCATCTTCATCAAAGGAGCGCAAAATTAGGCAATCATAAAAACTTTGATACATTAATTGCCAACGCTTGTATAGTTCTACCAAATTTGGTGCTGGTGGTAATGAGCCAACAAATTGTTCTGGGAGAGGATTTCCGTCTATCCATAATTGGGTGGTGACTTGTTCGCATCCTCTATATAAATCACCATTTCCCAGATTAATAACAACTGACTTGCTCATAAAGAATATGCTCTGGATGCAACCGATTGCAAAATCTTAAATTATTACTAGTACATCGCCGCAGAAATAAAACAACCATACAAAAAGCTTGAAACATTTATATTACAATTCTTTTACTCGCGGTCGGCGCGGTCTGTTTTGATTTTTGAATTCCGCGTAGCGGTACTAGTTATATTCTGCCATTTCAGAGCTATTAAGCGGATATTATATAAGCATTTCCACAAATTAGATAAAAATCTAAACACCAAGCAAAACACTTTCCAACAATCCCCGAAACAACTTCAACCCATCGGTACTTCCCAAAATCCCATCAGCAGCTCTCTCCGGATGAGGCATCATTCCCAACACATTTCCCTTACCATTGCAAATACCTGCAATATTTCTTAACGAACCATTGGGATTTTCACCTTGGTAACGAAATACAACTTGATTATTATTTTCCAACTCATTCAAAGTCTGATCATCAGCGTAAAATCGTCCTTCACCATGAGCGATGGGTAAAGTGATTTTTTCAACTTGTTTATAACATGAGGTCCAAGGTAAATCGTTACGCTCAACCTTGAGGGTTACGCGATCGCAAATAAAATGTAAATCACGATTTTTAACCAATGCTCCTGGTAAAAGTCCCGATTCAGTTAATACCTGAAAACCATTGCAGATACCCAAGACAAATTTACCTTTTTGTGCATGTTCTACAATAGAAGACATCACAGGAGAAAATCTGGCGATTGCGCCGCAACGGAGATAATCGCCATAACTGAAGCCACCGGGTAGAATTACCACATCAATATCAGAAATATCAGTATCTTGATGCCAAACCATACGAGTTGGTTGTTGGAGAATATCTCGCGTCACATAAGCAACATCGCGATCGCAATTAGAACCGGGGAAGACGATAACGGCGAATTTCATGATTCCTAAAATTCTAGAAGGGAAGAGGGGGATAGGGAAGGAGATTGGGGAAAACCTTACTCACTACTTACTACCGATTATCCCATGCCCCATGCTCCATGCCCAATTCCCAACTAACAACTAATACCAATCACCGATTCCACCTCAGTTAAATCAAAGCGGTAGTTTTCAATTACGGGATTAGATAGCATCTGGTCGCATATTTTGTCAAGTTGTTGACGGGCTTTATGCTCCGAATCAGAGGTGATTGTCAATTCGATGTATTTCCCAATTCGCACTTGGTCAACATTATCGTATCCCATCTGCTTTAGTCCGGATTTTACGGCGACACCAGCCGGATCTAAAACTGAAGGACGAAGAGTTACAAAAATTTTAGCTTGATATAAATACGGCACCTAATTTCACCCAATGCTTCTGTGGGTATACTATATCTTTCTGATGACACCAAATGGAAATTATATTTTCAAAGGATTAAAGTAAATTAAAAAGTAGGCATGGTAATAGAAATTCATAAGAAACACGCTCCAAGCGGGAAACGAGCAAGGCTTCAGCCCTGAGAGGGAAGGGACACGAGTGGTTTTAACCACCGTGGGCTTCCGCTCTGGGTGGATGGTTAGTCCGCTCAATGGTAAAGTTAGCTTTAACAAAGTTTAAAATCGGCTTATCTGGGAAACACTGGCCTTCACTGGCGATACACCTGTTTAATCCCCCAGTTATAGAGCATGGAACGGCGCGATTGCCTCCGGCACCCTTTCGTTGCTGATCGCATTCCATGGTATGAGTTTTAGCACTTACCTTAAACGTAGGAATTTAATGCTGAGTCTAGTCAGCTTTGAACTTCTGGACTACGCCTGAAGCGAGCGTGTCTTTAGACCTGAGTTGCTGAGTGTTATTGTTATTTAAATAGTTATCTTACATGAAACCCATACGTACCCGCAGCCAAGAGCGGATTTTAAACTTGCTCAAATCCCTTAAAAAAAGCATTTCCGCCCAAAGTATATACGTGGAACTGCGTAATCGCAATCAAGATATGGGTTTAGCAACAGTTTATCGTTCTTTAGAAGCCTTAAAACTTGAAGGCTTAGTACAAGTACGAACCCTAATTAATGGCGAAGCACTTTATAGCTTAGTACACCAAGACAAACATCATTTAACCTGCTTGCAATGCGGAAGATCAATACCAATCCAACAATGTCCCGTTCATCAACTAGAAAAGGAGTTGGAAACTAACCAAAACTTTAAAATTTTTTATCATACTTTAGAATTTTTCGGCTTATGCCAGAAATGTCAAGCAGAACAAACTTATTAAGAATTGGGCATGGGGCATGGGGAATAATTCGTGAAGTGTGGGGAGAGGGGAGAGAGGGGAATTGTGGGGAGAAGGGGTAGAGAGGGGAGAGGATTACGTTTGTGCATACTGCAGGTTGGCAGCATAAAGCTTGCTCCCACACTTCCCACACCTCCCCTTCCTTGTCCTAATTACCCCATTTTCCCATCAACTTGTGCTTCAGAAACGATGGAACGAATACCTTCTAGGGTACCGGGAATTGTACGCGGATCCATAAACATGACTTTGGCGCTCTCACTTTGTCCGATTGATGCTCCCATGTCTAAATAACCTAACGCTAACAGCACTTCTACTGCTTTGTGAGCGTTGGGATTATCTTTCATCTTTTGAGCAAGAATTTCTGATGATTGGGCAACTGCCTCGGCTTTGAGTACTTGCTGCTGACGTTCGGCTTCTGCTCTAAGTAGAATAGCTTTTTGCTCAGCTTCTGCTTGTAAAATTACGGCTTTTTGATTGGCTTCTGCTTCTAAAACTTGGGCTTCTGCTCTACCTCTAGAACTATTCACCGCTGCTTCTCGTTCCCCTTCAGATGTTAAAATTGCTGCCCGCTTTTTCCTTTCTGCGGACATTTGTAATTCCATTGAGTCTTGTACAGCTTTGGAAGGAATAATATCACGCAATTCGACTCTTGTTACTTTTACGCCCCAAGGATCTGTGGCAATATCTAACTCCCGCAATAAAGTTTCATTAACTTCGCTACGAGCGGTAAAAGTTTGGTCAAGTTCTAATTGTCCCATTTCGGAGCGAATTTGAGTCAATACCAAGTTCACCATTGCCGCTTGGAGATTTTCTACTTTGTAGTAAGCTTTCTCCATATCGACAATGCGCCAGTAAACCACAGCATCAACTTCAATGGCTACATTGTCGCGAGTAATACATTTTTGGGGAGGAACATCTATAACTTTCTCTCGAATAGTTTCGCGAAAAGTCACTCTATCAAAGAAAGGAAATATAAAATTAAGTCCGGGTTCTAACTTTTTGTTGTAGCTACCCAATCTTTCTACTAAAGCTTCATTTCCTTGGTTGATAATTTTCACGGAACCAGCTAAAGCAGAACCGCCTAAAGCTAAAGATATCAGTAAAAATAATTGTTCCATTCTTTTTCTCCTATTTTTTTCTCAAGCCATGTTCTTTTTCAAACATAAAAATTAAACACAAAACTCAAATACACGAAACTCAAATACAAAAATCAAGAATGCAAAAGATTTTCCGGCATGACAATCAAGGTTGTACCTTCCCGTCTAAGTACATAAACTCTTTGTTCAGCGGGGATAAAGGTTTGCTCATCATCACATCGAGCTTGCCAGGAATTACCTTCATACAAAACTCGTCCTGTTTTTCCCGGTGGTATTTCTGTGATAGTTTCGGCTAAAATTGCATCCCGAATTCTCGATTTGCGTCGTGGTAATGAAATATACTTACGGGTAAGCACTATTAATGATGTGGAAAACAGCAGCCAACACAATGCTTGTAGCCATAAATTACTCAACACTAAAGACAATAACGCCACTAAAAAGGCGCTAATGCCCATCAAAAAAGCGACAAAAGCAGTTGGGATAAATAATTCCGACAAACACAAACAGGCTCCGGCTATCAGCCATATTAAAGTTGTAAAGGCCATATATCATCCTAAAAACTACATTCAGGATAAATTGATTCACAGGTACAATACTGTACACTCTAGTTCTAAGTATGAAACTTAAAAACCATTAACTGCAAGCTTTTTCGTTACTTTTAAAGCAAAGATTTATTTAACAGTTACGAATCCTGACTGTACTAAATTTAAATACACTTGCATACTAATTATTTTCGCAAAGTCCTGCATTGTAATTTTTAGTGTAAATTTTGATTACTTCAGTTAATAGACTTTGGTTAAAAATATACCTACCCAGTCTAATTACAGTCAAAAATTTTTGACCGTAAAATACAACGTAATGTTACGCACATTTTTTATTACATTTAGTTAAGAACTAATGATTGAAACGAGAAGGATAGTTTATTGTACTAATCCCCATTGTAGCGACCCGATTAATACTATAGGGAATCGCCTTTGCGCGAATTGCTTTACACCTCTTGTTTACCGATATCTTTGGGCCGTAAATACTACAAAAAATCACTTAGAAGCAAAAGAAAAAAATACTTCTCGCTACGAAGTAATTTCACCTCAAATTTGGCTAGATGCTCAGCCGAACGCGATACCAGATATACCAGATAAATTACCGAATAAAGTGATTCCCTATTTGCGCTTGCATCAACATCGATTACACTTACCTCATGTCTACGGATTTGCGGGATACGAAAAGCAAGCCGGAGGCTTATCACCTCAAGAAAGTGACGATGATATCCTACTCCTAGAAAATGTACCCATTAATGATAAAGGTAGGCTTTATCCAGCAATTACCGATTTATGGGAACATTCAACGGCAGTAAGACAAGTTTACTGGTTGTGGCAAATTCTGGAATTATGGAAGCCTTTATCGGAATTGGGAGTTGCGGATAGTTTACTTGTTCCAGAAAACTTACGGGTACAAGGTTGGTGCGTGCGCTTACTAGAACTAATTGAAAATACAAACCCACCATCTTTACAGCAGTTAGGAGAATGTTGGCGACCAATTGTAGCTATTTCTAACACAAAAATTAACAATTCCTTGAAAAAAATTGTTAAACAGATGTGTAGCGGTGCCGTTGATGAGATGGCTATTTCAACTCAACTGAATCAACTATTGTTATCAGCAGCAGCAGAATTACCCTTGACTTTAAAAGTATCTGGAATTACAGATAAAGGACAGCAATTAATCAGAAACGAAGACAATTGTTTTCCCACCATTAAGGATTCTCAAGAAGACACTTTATTGCCCAGAGTATCTATTGTTTGTGATGGTATTGGGGGACATGAAGGGGGCGAAGTTGCTTCTAGTTTGGCTGTACAATCGGTAAAATTGCAAATTCGTGCTTTACTTGTAGAAGTTGCCACAAGCAACGAAATCCTATCGCCAGATTTATTAAAACAACAAATTGAAGCTAGCTTAAGAGTTGTAAATAACTTAATTTGCAACGCTAACAACCAGCAAAAACGCCAAAAAAGAGAACGTATGGCGACAACGTTGGTAATGTCAGTACAGATACCCCAAAGCGTACAAACTACGGCTAATTGGCGTTCAGAAAATGCCTGCGAAGTTTATATAGCCAGCATTGGCGATAGTCGGGCTTACTGGATTACTCGCGATTATTGTCAGTTACTTACAGTTGATGACAATCTGGCAATGCGGGAAGTACTTCAGTGTCGTAGTTTGTATCGTCAAGCATTAGTGAATGCCGATGGTACAGCTCTGACTCAAGCTTTGGGTACCAAAGAAGGGGAATTTCTCCACCCCCAAGTCAGACGCTTTATTTTAGAAGAAGATGGAATATTACTTTTATGTTCCGACGGTTTGAGCGACAACAATTTGGTGGAAAATTATTGGCGTGATTATGCCTTACCCGTATTAACCGGTGAAGTATCTCCCCAAGAAGCCGCTGATTCTTGGATTAATTTAGCTAATCAAAGAAACGGACATGACAACATTTCAATAGTTATTACTCATTGTCGTGTTATTCCAGATTATTCAGCTATAGTAACTCCCAAAGCATCTGAAATAGAAGTTTTGCATGAAGTTGAAACTCCACAAACACAACAAGAATTAGCCGAAAGTTCCCAAGCACTGTTAGACTTGCAACTTCCTGAAGATGAACCCGTGACAAACACTACTCCTGTACCTTCTAAGAAAAAATCCAAACCCAATCCAATATTATTACTGTTGGGATTATTGCTATTGATAATTGGAGGTACTTATTTAGGATTATTCGCATGGTGGCAGATTAATCCTAAATCATTTAATCGAATCTGTCAGCAACTTCCTCAAGGTAGTACGGGAGTTTGTCCACCTTGGCAATGAGGATGAGGAGATTGGGCATATTCACGCAAAGCCTGCGGGCGTACCCCTAAATTCTATTTATGGGGTAGTAAGGACAATTTATTGTCTGGCTTTCCATGGTAGGATATTAGGACTGGTCTAGCACAGGCATGAGTTCGTCGGTAGTGCCGCATTTGATACGACGTAAAGCGATGTTAGTAGTAGAGGCGCGAACAACCTCTTTAAAAACGTATGGGTTCGAGAGAATACCGAGAAAGCAGCACTTTAATATTAGTTAATTGCCGCCGGGTGGGGCGCACCCGAATTTAAGCTTGAGGAGAAACATCCCGCTGCAACTAATTGCCATAGCTAGATGCATCCACCTTCCTGGTAGGAGTATTTGGTGAGGGAGTCGAATCAGCGAGACTGGTTCCTTTTAGTTTTAAGGAATTTCGTTGAACCAAGAATCCCCCGCATTCTATGCGTGGGGAGCGTCAACAAAGTCAACTTCTAGAGTGAAGATATAAGGATGCAAACTCTTGCCTTTATGTTAGCTGGCTTTTATGTTTTTTTCGATTTCCTTTAGATGTTATTGTTTTTAGGAACTATAAACAACGAAGCTTCGAGCTTGGGTTGTCTATCACCGAAAATTGAAGGGCTTATCGTTAAATTTTATTTATCCGGATAAGCCCCAAGAATCTTGGTGGCGTAGAAGTTTATTTTCAAGCTAAAACAAAATTTAAAATGGCAAGTAGTCTATTTTTGATAAAAAATAAATTAACTGAGGGATAGCCGTGGCAACAGTTGTGCAAAATCAAAAGATAAATGTAAATACTGATATGAAAGTTGGCGATCGCGTCCGCGTAAGTGAATCTGTGATAGTTTATCATCATCCCGAACATCGGGGTGAAGCTTTTGATATCAAAGGCTTAGAAGGAGAAGTGGTAGTTATTGTTACCCAATGGAAGGAAAGACCTGTTAGTGCTAACTTACCTATTCAAGTCAAGTTTACTAAAAAGTTTAAAGCCCACTTACGTACTTCAGAATTAGAACAAATCTAAATTTTTACTTTCTGCGGCGAAACCACTGAAATATATTCAGTTCGCCGCGCATTTTTTCAAGTTGTTGACGATTGCTTTTGGCGGTAGAATAATACCATTCACAATAACGTTTAAATTCCGAGCGCACTTTTACTTCTCGGTAAAATTCATAAGTTGTTTCATTTACAGCAATGGTTTCTTCAACTTGAGATGACCCTGAAGCAACTATTCTTGGTAATTCTTCAGACATAGTTGTTAGTTGTTAGTTGTTGTTTGTTAGTTGTTGTTTGTTACTCGTTACTCGTTACTCGTTACTCGATAGTTGGTTGTTAGTTGTTAGTTATTAAATGGAATTGAATCAAACCCACCCACGTAAACGGTAGACAATCATACCAATATACTCTCTTAAAGCCATGGTAAATTGATCTAAATTTTTGCTGTCTGGTAACAGATTTAAAATTGCAGCTTTAGGGGTGCTTGTTAGTTCTTGAATTTCAATCTCTGAAACCAGAAAATCAGTAGGTGCAGGAATAGCTTCTATCTTTTGATGTTTGAAAATGGCCAGGGAACGCGGCATATGTATTGCTGAAGTTACTACTAGCACACGGTTAATATTACGTTCAGAGAGAATCTTTTTAACATTTACGGCGTTTTGATAAGTATTAAAGGAGTTAGGCTCTTGTATTATATCTTCTGATGCTACTCCCATAAATACAAGTAGTTTTGCCATATCTTCCGACTCTGGGGCACCACCACCACGCCAATCGATACGACCACCACTAACAATAATCAAGGGAGCTTTTTCTTCACGATAAAGTTGAACTGCGTGAATAATTCTATCCCCTGCTTCATTTAAGTCTACCATTGTTCGCGGTTTGTCAATAGATTTTGTCGCACCACCTAAAACTACAATTGCTTCCGCTGTGGGTAAATCTCCTGATGGAATATTTTGCCATTCCAGGGAACTCACCAGAAAGCGAGAAACCCAAGCATTAGAGCTAAATATTAATACAAATAACGCTAGGGCAATCCAAAATCCTGCTACATGCGGTCGTTTCCGAAGCAAAAAAAGTGCTAAAACACAACAAATAGAAGCAAATCCTAGAGGATACAAAAAAAGGGGTAGAAGTTTAGAAAGATATAAAAACATCGGAATTATAATTAATGAGGAACGGAGTTAAGAGGCCGGGAGTTATATAACCTGTTCAAATTTAAACTCAACAACACCGAAAAAACACTGGGTTTATATAACAAAAATTAAGGATTTATAAATTAATCGTTGTAAAAACCCAATTTCTCGAAACATATCAATATACATGTTGTCAAATAGTAATTTCCCTACTCTTAACTCCGGTTTTACTCACTCGTGATATCAAGTCCGGCTAATTACTT
>DESS01000131.1:1374-2587 GCA_002361335.1 Richelia sp. UBA3308 | reverse complement strand
GCTTACCGGTAACAAACAGTACTATAGAACTAGTGGAACTGTGGTTTAACGGTTTGGGTATGGTGCGTGTCCCGCAGGGCATGCACTATACACCTTGTTGGTTGTAGTTCTTATTCGTATTTCTTGATTTTTTCTAAAAGACTAGCTTTAAATTTATCCGAAAACACATAACTACTCTTGAATAATCTTTTTTTAATATCTCCTTTTTTTACTCTTGCATCAAACCAATCTCCAAAGAAGTCTGCGTATCCTCCAGTGCTTATCTCATTATTGCCCATTGCAACTAAAGATGGATAGTCTTTTATAAATTCAGCTTTTGATTTGATCTGTTTATTTAAAGTCATTAGGTAAAACTGAATGTCGTATGTAAAGTATGATAGTTCATCTGCATGTAGAGCGAAATATCCCTTTTCTTTTGTCAATTCAGTAAAAAGGTTTCTCAGGACTCTATCAAAGTCAATATTTGTTTCTTTTTTAAAATATTCTTCAAGTATATCAGAGAACCTACCAGTCTTAAATGTTTCCAAGGTTTCTTTTAGTTCCTCCTCAGAATTATCGAATACTTCATCACTTACTAATCCTTTTATAAAAGTCTCAAAATCTTTAGCTACTAATGTTTTTTTGTAGTCATTTTCTTGGTCAACGTGCACAACCTCAGGCTCTCCATCTTTTCCACATTTGGTATAATCAAGCATTACCATATCATGCCCTGCTGATGGACAATCACAAATGTATACGCCAGTATTAGGATAACCCCATTCGTCACACATAAACTTACTTCCCAATTCTCCACCTATTGAATTCAGCTTTTTTTGACCGATTCCCAATATTCCCTCAATTGCGATATGGTCTGCTGCCCAAGATGTACTTTCCTCCATTGGATGACATGACTTATAAATCTGTCCACCATTATGAAGTCTCATCAATTCGATGTAAGATTCTGGTAATTTGTAGCCTAATTCCGACTCGATGGATTTAATTAATTCGTCTGATGGATATTCCTCAATATAGTTCTCTTTAGAATAATCAGAATCATCCCAAAAATCCGTAAAATCGAAACCTTCAAATATCTTTTGTTTCATGGATCAATTTTATGCAGATCGTTATTTTAAATTACCACCAACGGTCTCGTATAACCGTCAGTTACGGGTTAAATTAGCGTTAATTTTAGGTTTGGCACAGGCTTTGGCAATTCCGAGCGGATTCGGACGTA
>DESS01000131.1:0-1334 GCA_002361335.1 Richelia sp. UBA3308 | reverse complement strand
GGACGTAGTCGAATCCGCCGGAATTGCGGTTATACATTGTTGTACGCAGTATTTTATTCATTTAACAGTATAATTCAGAGTTCTTTTTGTGCTTAATTTCATTTCCATAAAAAATATTCCAGTCAACAATTCGGTCACATATTCGGTCAAAAATATCGTTCCAAGTGTATGGTTGTTCCTCAATCGATAGTCTGTCCAAATCCTCATTAATTTGTTCAATTGTTTTTTTGTCAAATAGTTTCTGGTCAGACAGTTTTTCTCTTAAAAATCCGATTAAGATTCCGTGACACTTTTCGTTAAAGTTGATATTTCCATTTCTATGAGCTTCATCTCTTAATTTTTCAATTGCTCTCAATAATTCGCCTTGAACAAATTCAGATTGCCCAGATTTCGGCACGTAATTTTGCCAAATGAATTTAGATTTTTCAAAGTATTCTTCTTCAGTCATTTTCTTTGCTTGACTTGTGCAATTAGTTAGAAAAAGTAACAAAATTATATTTATAAAAACTGCTTTTCTCATATTGCGGACAACTCGTTTATAATCCCCAATATAGCTGGTATACTGGTTTAGTATATCTGTTAGGGTTGGTTAAACACTATATTTGCCTTATATTTTAGTATAGAGGCTATTAAGAAGATCTTGGAAGTTAAACGGTATAGCAGCAATACCATAGCTTCCGATATCAGCGCGCTACGGCTCATAAAAAGAGCCCTGAAGGCTTCCCCATGGGAGCAAGTAACTGAATCCGATCTATTCCAGGATATCTACATCCTCATCCATCATAAGAAAGCCTCGGTAAGCTGCCGGAAACAGTTAATTATGGCTACCCAACTTTTCTACCGAGAGGTCTATCAAAGGACGCTACATGTAGACCAAATGCTACCTCAGCAACGTCCGAAAACCTTACCTGTGGTATTGTCGGTGGAGGAAGTGAATTAATCTTAGATTGACGAATGGGCTAGCGTTTCTGGGACGACAGCTCTTGCGGTCTTACCACTGAGCAGCGAAATGGTGTGGTAGTGGTGAGTACCGCTCTTTCCATTGACGATTTTGGATTGACAACTTTCTATAATTCTAACAACTCCAGAAAACCCTTTTATGCATTAGAAAATGGTGTTTCTGGCGCGGAAATGGCCTGTTATTTTATTGAAATCGTGGTTTATCAGCGCCTGATTTCACGAATAATTTTCAAATGCTAAAGGTTCATTCCGAAGATCATTACCGTAAATTTTGAGTGCAAATCCGAATATGGATATAAGTCAGAACCTATTACCTACCAAATGGAGGCTATCCAAAAGAAGGTAAATGCAGCTTACCGGTAACAAACAGTACT
>DESS01000251.1:471-5416 GCA_002361335.1 Richelia sp. UBA3308 | reverse complement strand
CTTAAAGTCGGGGGTCGTTGACCTAAATAATTTTCAACCATGGAAATTTTGTATTGAACAAAATACTAATTTGACTTCACCCAATAGCCAATAGTCAAAAGTATCAAGGTTATAAGTCAAAAGTATTAAAGCCCCAATTCCCAATGCCCTTTCGGCCCAATGCCCAAATCTAGGGATACAACTTATCCCCACTAACCGAATCAAACAAAAATAATTTTTGCAAATCTAATTCTAAATTCAATTTATCACCGGGACTAAAACGTAGATTTCCACTAGTTTGGACGTTTAATATTATTCCAGTACCCAGTACAGCTACACGAATTAAAGTTTCTCTTCCTAAAGGCTCGACTAATTTCACTTCTACTTGTAAAATTTCGGCATGAGATTCATTCTTAATTTGTATATCTTCTGGACGAATACCTAAATCAAGATTTTGTCCTTTAGATAAACTCAATATATTTTTAATATTTTCAGGTATAGATAGAATTTGTCCGTTTACTTCAAAACCTGTAGCCGTATACTTCGTTGGTATAATATTCATTGGTGGATTCCCTAAAAAAGTTGCCACCGTACGGTTAGCAGGATCGGCATAAATATTTTGTGGTTCTCCAATTTGTTGAATATGTCCGGCATTCAGCACCACAATTTTATCTGCCAACGTCATTGCTTCCACTTGGTCGTGGGTGACATATACCGTAGTAATACCAATATTTTGATGTAATTGTTTTAATTCTGCTCGCGTATCGTCTCGTAACTGAGCATCTAAATTAGATAAAGGTTCATCTAATAAAAAGACTTGTGGCTGACGAGCGATCGCCCTTCCCAAAGCAACCCGTTGTTGTTGTCCCCCAGAAAGTTGTTTGGGTTTACGTTCGAGTAGGTGTTCCAAAGAAAGTGAGTGTGCTACGGTTTGCACTCTTTCCCGAATCAGTTTCGGATCAACTTTTCGCATTTTCAAGCCAAAAGCGATATTTTCTGCCACACTCATGTGGGGATAGAGCGCATAATTTTGGAATACCATAGCCACATCACGTTGCCTGGCAGGGATATTATTCATCAATTTATCCCCAATAAAAAGGTTGCCCTCGGTAACAGTTTCCAAACCCGCAATAGTCCGCAAAATAGTAGACTTACCACATCCCGAAGGTCCCACCAAAACCCAAAACTCACCATCGGGAATAGTAAAAGTAATGTCATCTATGGCGGTGACGTGGTTAAATTTACGCTTGATACCTTCTAGAGTAACCCTTGCCATTTTTAGAATTTAGAATTTAGAATTTAGAATTTAGATCATGGACAAGCCAGACACATATTTTAGTCATGTTATGAATTTACAACAAGTTTTAACTCTTAACCTTTAACCTTGAATATGTAGACCTTTATTTTTCCCAAGCGGGATGGGAAAACAAAGAAGAAATGACTCTTACGCCACGCAACTGATTAGACAAAGGTAAATGACCTTTTGGTGCATCCAAACTCCAAATGAACTCATTAGGATAGCGCGTCCAATTATTGCCGTTTTTCCAGCCAATTTTCACCCAGAGGTTTTCCCAATTTTTCCTCAAACCCAGCCACATTTGTCGCTGTACAGAAAAGCCAAATTGACCTTCAGAATGAATTAACCATAGCCGATCAATTGTTTGCAAATCTGGGATCGGGAAATTTTCCACTTCGGTAAAATACAACCAATTTCGTTTTACTGCTTCCTCTCCTGCAAGTTCACACATTTTTTGCAGCGTCAAACGATCGGCTGCTTGAAAATCTTGATTTGCTAATAATTTTTGTAATTCGCTGTAATCAATATTGCAATCGGATTTGAGAGCTATAATTCCTTGAGGAAAATTAACTTGTAAAAACTCGGTAGTTTCCGGTAAATCGAATTTATAAAGAATTTGATAGACTTTACCATCGATGATATTCGCACCAACATCTTGGCGCTGCAATAAAAACTCCATCAACACTTTTAATCCTTCCGTACCAAAAGTCGCAAGTTTTTCTACTAATTCCTTTTGGTTTTTTTCAGACCCTGCAATTAATTGGAGGCGAAGGGAGTTAATATCACTGTTGGTAGTGCCGGATTGAATTATTGGGTCTGTCATGCGGTGTCGTTACTAGTGAAACGCAATTGGATAAGCAAATAGCTATTTTACAGTAAAGACGGTTTTGGACTGATAGCCAGTTAATAGAGGGCAATTGAGCGCCTCAAATCAAAAATACTATGCTGCTAAATTTTAGGTGCGTCTCGCCGTCTAGTGGAACATTTTCTCATGAACTGATAATTTATGCTCATGAGTTTTTCCAAAAAGCCGGGTTGCTGGGCTATTTTTCAATTCACGGTTGTCTCAACTCCTTTTTTTTGCTGTATATTCAAGGAATAAAGCAGGATCACAAAGCATTTATCACTCTACATTTGTGCAATTTGGGGAACCCAGAAACTGTATATCCTAATTTAATCAAAGCAAGACAAGACAAATTTAGCTAGTCTTTTTAACTTTAAAATCCTCGCTTGCTAGAAAATGACTCAGCTAAAAATCTTGCTGCATAATTCCAACGGAGCATGTAATGTACGAAAAAATTAATCCCCCAAAAAGTGGAGAAAAGATTACTTTTGCCAACGGCGAAGCCCAAGTTCCCGATAATCCGATAATTCCTTTTATTCGGGGCGATGGTACAGGTATCGATATTTGGCCCGCTACGCAAAAAGTACTGGATGCTGCCGTGGAAAAGGCTTACAACGGTAAGCGAAAAATTAGCTGGTTCAAGGTTTATGCCGGTGATGAGGCTTGCGATTTATACGGTACTTATCAGTATTTACCTCAGGATACACTGACGGCTATTAAAGAATATGGTGTTGCGATTAAGGGACCTTTGACAACTCCCGTCGGTGGTGGAATTCGTTCTTTAAATGTAGCGCTACGGCAGATTTTTCAACTTTACGCCTGTGTGCGTCCTTGTCGCTACTATCTTGGTACGCCTTCACCCCATAAAAGTCCTGAAAAACTTGATGTCATAGTTTATCGAGAAAATACAGAGGATATTTATTTGGGGATTGAGTGGAAGCAAGGAAATGAAACTGCGAATAAACTCATTAAGCTGCTTAATGAAGAATTAATTCCCGGTACTGCCGAACATGGTAAAAAGCAAATTCCTCTAGATTCTGGGATTGGTATTAAGCCCATTAGTAAAAATGGTTCCCAGCGTTTGGTACGTCGCGCCATCAAACATGCTTTACAGTTGCCCAAAGAAAAGCAACAAGTGACTTTGGTGCATAAAGGCAACATTATGAAGTATACCGAAGGCGCTTTCCGCGATTGGGGTTATGAATTAGCCACTTCAGAATTTCGCCACGAGTGCGTTACCGAAAGGGAATCTTGGATTTTGAGCAACAAAGAAAATAAATCCGATATTTCTCTGGAAGAAAATGCCCGTATGGTTGATCCCGGTTTTGATTCCCTGACACCAGAGAAAAAACAGGAAATTGTCAAGGAAGTTGAAACAGTTCTTAACTCAATTTGGGAAACCCATGGTAACGGCAAGTGGAAAGATAAAATCATGGTGAACGATCGCATTGCCGATAGTATTTTCCAACAAATCCAAACCCGTCCTGATGAGTATTCGATTTTGGCAACAATGAACCTTAATGGCGATTATTTGTCCGATGCCGCTGCAGCGATCGTCGGTGGATTGGGAATGGGGCCAGGTGCTAATATTGGTGATGATGCGGCGATATTTGAAGCTACTCACGGTACAGCACCCAAACACGCCGGTTTAGATCGAATTAACCCCGGTTCAGTTATATTATCCGGCGTAATGATGTTGGAATATATGGGTTGGCAAGAAGCAGCCGACTTGATTAAAAAAGGTTTGGGAGATGCGATCGCTAATCAAGAAGTTACTTATGATTTAGCACGGTTGATGGAACCCAAGGTTGAACCTTTGAAATGTTCCGAGTTTGCCGATGCGATAATTAAGCGGTTTTAAAAGTTAGTAGTTAGTAGTTAGTAGATAGTTGTTAAGAATTCATTTTTTGTCGGGTGTGTTGTCAAGGGCAACGCACCTTTTTAGAATTTAGAATTTAGAATTTAGAATTTAGAATTTAGAATAAAGTAAACATGGTAAGTATTTAAGCAAACATGATATAAAAGCTTTTGATAGAATAATTGCGGTGTAAACCTCAGTACTACCTGATGAACCGAGAAGAACTGCTACAGGTAATTGAACAAGCAGCAGCAGAGGGAGTGACGGAATTAGATCTTTCTGGTAATGAGTTGACGGCTTTACCACCTGAGATTGGTAAGTTGACTCGACTTAAAAAGCTGATTATCGGTAAATATAAGGATGACGAAAATAAATCTATTTATGATACTATTGGCAACAATTTGAGCGAATTGCCGAAAGAAATTGGTAAGCTAGTTCAACTTGAAGAACTTCAGATAGTTAAAAATCAACTGAGTAGTTTACCTCCCGAAATTGTCCAACTTACCAATTTGCAAGAACTCGACCTCGGTGGTAATCAACTGAATAGTTTACCTGCCGAAATAGTCCAACTCACTAATTTGCAATTCCTCTACCTCGGTAGTAATCGACTGAATAGTTTACCTCCCGAAATTGTCCAACTCACCAATTTGCAAAAACTCAATCTCAGCTTCAATCAACTGAGTAGTTTACCTGCCGAAATAGTCCAACTCACCAATTTGCAAAAACTCGACCTCGGTGACAATCAACTGAGTAGTTTACCTCCAGAATTTGGACAACTCACCAATTTGCAATCCCTCCGCCTCATTAGAAATCAACTGAGTAGTTTACCTCCAGAATTTGGACAACTCACCAATCTGCAATCCCTCCGCCTCGGTAGTAATCAACTGAGAAGTTTACCTGCCGAAATTGGACAATTAAGCAATTTGCAAAGACTCGACCTCAGGAGTAATCAACTGAGTAGTTTACC
>DESS01000251.1:213-373 GCA_002361335.1 Richelia sp. UBA3308 | reverse complement strand
AATCAACTGAGTAGTTTACCTCCCGAATTTGGACAACTCACCAATTTGCAAGAACTCTACCTCAGCAACAATCAACTGAATAGTTTACCTGCCGAAATTGTCCAACTCACCAATTTGCAAAAACTCAATCTCAGCTTCAATCAACTGAGTAGTTTACCTG
>DESS01000251.1:0-159 GCA_002361335.1 Richelia sp. UBA3308 | reverse complement strand
AATCAACTGAGTAGTTTACCTCCAGAATTTGGACAACTCACCAATCTGCAATCCCTCCGCCTCAGTAGAAATCAACTGAGTAGTTTACCTCCAGAATTTGGACAACTCACCAATCTGCAATCCCTCCGCCTCGGTAGGAATCAACTGAGTAGTTTACCT
>DESS01000252.1:14314-23625 GCA_002361335.1 Richelia sp. UBA3308 | reverse complement strand
GAGTAACGAGTAATGAGTAATGAGTAAAAGGCTTATGTTGGTAAGGGCCGCCATTCTTAAGTCTTAGTTATATAGTAAGTAATTAGCCGGACTTGATATTACAAATAATTTAAGGAGACAAGGAGACAAGGGGATGGGGAGAAAAATTCCTCACCACTCACCACTCACCACTCACCACTCACTACTCACTCCCTTCCTCCGTTGCTCATGAATCTATTTTCTGAAAATGTGGATAGCTGCACCTGCAGCAGCACCGTTGACAGTATTACTTAGGGTGTTGTCGCGGTTGGTTATTTCGCCTACTACGGTACCAGTGGCTGCACCGACTCCAATATCTTGAACAAGGTTACCATCTTTTTTGTTTCTTCTACCGCTATTAGCTGCATTCACTGCGGCACCTGCAGCAGCACCGTTGACTGCGTTGGTGAAAACTGAATCATTATTGGTAATAATTCCGGTAATAGCGCCAGCAGCAGCCCCAATTCCTACGTCTTTTACCAAATCTTCGTCTGCAGCTGCTGGTTTTGCTGGTATCAATGTGGCGCTAATTAAACTTGTGACAACAATCCCTGGGAAAAATACACGCTTTAAAAGTCTATTCATGGCTTGTAATTAATCTATATGAAAAACACTCTATTTATATTTTAGAAAAAAATAAACTTATATCGCAGGGTGTACTGCCATTCTTTTCCTTGATTCTCACAATAGAGTATAAAAATCCTCTCCCCCTTGAGAATAGATTCTTGTGGTACGGACATCGTTGCCCTATTCTTGTGGTACGGGCATCCCTTTTTTATTTTACTAATTTACTTCTGTCAGCGACTACCTTCAAACTTTGAAACATTGAGAGTTTTTCAAGTTGTACAGTAACTCTATATAATAGATTTTTCTATTAATACCAGTGAAAAAATGATTGCGTACAGTCAGGGTAATACAAATCAACAACCAGGTTATATTCTGGCTTTAGATTTAGGCACTACGGGGAATCGTGCTTTTATATTTGATTCTAATAGTCAAATTGTCGGACAAGCATACAAGGAACTTAAACAATATTATCCTCAGCCGGGATGGTTGGAACACGATCCTATAGAAATCTGGGAAGCTACGATTTCGGTAATGCAAAGTGCGATTGCCTCTTCAAAAGTTTCCCCTTCACAAATAGCGGCTATTGGCTTAACGGTTCAACGAGAAACTTGTTTATTATGGGATAAAAATACTGGTGAACCTTTACACAAAGCTATTGTATGGCAAGACAGGCGTACAGATCGGCTTTGCGATCGCTTAAAAAAACAAGGTTTGGCACCAGAGATTTATCAACGTACTGGATTGATTATTGATGCTTATTTTTCTGCCACCAAGCTTTCATGGTTATTAGATAATATTACAGATGTTGACCCCGATGACGTTTTGGCTGGGACAATCGATACTTGGATACTGTGGAATCTTACAGGTAGAAAAGTTCATGCTACAGACCATAGTAATGCCAGTCGGACAATGTTGATGAATTTGGAAACTGGCGATTGGGATGAGACGCTTTTAAATTTGTTTAAAATTCCTCGTGGCATTTTACCGCAAATTCAGCCTAGTTTTAGTAAATTTGGAGTTACGGATACTGCTTTACTTGGAGTAGAAATTCCCATCACCGCTATTTTAGGGGATCAACAAGCATCTTTATTCGGTCATGGTTGCAATTGTCCCGGTTTAATGAAATGTACTTACGGTACCGGAAGTTTTTTGGTTGCTCATACTGGTTCAGAAATTGTCCGCTCATCCCAAAATCAGCTTTTAAGTACTGTAGCTTGGACTCAAATAAATAAAAATGGTTCTTTAGATATCAGTTACGCTCTCGAAGGCAGTATGTTTACTAGTGGCGCTTGTATTCAATGGTTGCGAGATGGTGTCCAATTAATTAAAACTGCCGCTGAAACTGAAGCAATGGCAAGGAAAGTCGAAGATAATGGCGGAGTATACTTTGTACCAGCATTAAGCGGATTAGGCGCTCCTCATTGGGATATGAGTGCTAGAGGTGCTTTTTTAGGTATCACCGCGGGAGTCACCCGAGAACATATGGTACGCTCTGTTTTAGAAGCGATCGCCTATCAAGTAAAAGAAGTCGTAGATGCGATTAATACTTGTTGTAATACTTCTATAAGTAAATTAACTGTTGATGGTGGTGCTTGTAATAATAACTTTTTAATCCAATTTCAAGCTGATTTGTTAGGAATTCCCATCGAACAACCGGTTATGCGAGATACTACGGTACAGGGTATTGCATTCGCTGCAGGTTTGACTATTGGTTTTTGGAATGATTATTCAGAATTGATCGGCAAAAGAAAGATTGAAAAAGTATTTGAGCCAGATATTCGTTCTAATCATATTCAAGATCATTATGCTACTTGGCTGCGTGCTGTTGAACGTGGAAAATATTGGGTGGAGTGAATATAATTCAATTCTAAATTCTAAATTCTAAATTCTAAATTCTAATTTTCCTGTCACGCACTACCCGAGTCTAGTTGTAGGGTGTGTGACGCTATGATGAAGCTTGAATGTAGTAATAAGGCTTGTAGCGTCACGCACCACCCGAGTCTAGTGAGAATATCGTATCCGTCACTTATTCTCAATACATAATGACATGCATAAGGTTAAGCAAAGATAAGGTTATCAGCGGTGCTAAAAGTTCCGCGTGAGATGTTTACCTGAGCAATTAAGTCATCGCCTGCATTGAAGACATCGTCACCGTCATCTACGGCGATAGAGACAATACCAGACACTGGGTTTTCAAAGAAAGAGTAGGTGTCAATTGATACTGCCAGTTGAATAGTGTCTCTATTAGCGTTGAAATCAGTAATCTCAGCATTGTCTTCGCCCAGATAGAAAATATTATTAGCTTCTCCTAAGACAAAGGTATCTCTGCCACCTCCTCCAGTTAAGATGTCCATACCACTACCACCCACAATGGTGTCTCTGCCCCTACCACCATCAAGTTGGTTATCAAGCTCGTTGCCAACAATTTTGTCACCTTTATTGCTGCCAATAACATTGACAAAGTTTTTGATAATCAGAAACCCAGGAAAATCGGGATTATCAAAACGCTCTGCTGTCAGGTCAATTTCAAACGCAGAATCACCAGAAACATCCACAACATTTACAAAATCTGGATTGCCAATTAATATCTCTGTAGTACCAGGGAGCATTGGTCGATCAGTACCTAAACCTCCACCCTTTTCAAGGCGATCAGCAAAAATAGTAATTGGTTGACCCAGATCAGTGTAATCGATAGTATCAACGCCACCTCCACCATCAAAGAGATCGTTTCCAGCGCTAGCGACAATGAAATCATCACCATCGCTACCCATGATGGTGTTATCTAAGTTGTTACCAACAATCCTGTCATTTTGATTGGTACCAATAACATTCACAAAGTTTTCAATAGTAAAAGTAACATCACCTAATCCAGGAATCCCCTGAACTATAAGATTGTTAGCACTGAGATCAATATCAAAGGAAGTGATGTTACCACTACCTGTAATTCCATCAATAGTATTGTCAAATCCTGTTGCGCCAATGATAGTTTCGATATTTAGAAGCTGGTCGATACCAGCATTACCTTTATTTACTACTCCTGTGGCTAGTAGGGTAACTGTCTGTCCTAGTTCACTGTAGTCAGCAGTATCCACACCCCCTTCACCATTCAACAGGTCGTTATTGTTGCTACCAACAAGAGTGTCATTACCCCTTCCGCCAATAAGGGTGTCATTACCGTTTCCACCGTCAAGAAGGTCCCTTCCTCTATCGCCAAAGATTTGGTCATCACCACCATTACCTAAAAGGGTATCGCGACCATTTAGACCAGTAATCAAGTCGGCATCTTCAGTGCCTTGAAGCAAATCCC
The DNA here is from genome assembly GCA_002361335.1 of Richelia sp. UBA3308. Taxonomy (GTDB): domain Bacteria; phylum Cyanobacteriota; class Cyanobacteriia; order Cyanobacteriales; family Nostocaceae; genus Rivularia. The sequence goes on along the minus strand of DESS01000252.1, from coordinate 19,733 downwards.
GAGAATTTGTGCCAAAAATGGTTGCCATAAATAACTCTCTCTTTGACGTAAACATTAGAACAATACAAATAAAACAATTACGTGTCAATACTTATGGCTTCTATCTAGCGCTATGTTAAAAAGATTGTTCAAATAAAACTAAAAAAAATACAATTATTTGCTTGTTTTGGTTTTTTCCCACGTGCAAAATATATGACTTGGGGTAGATGTAGCGGTCTTTAGAGAAGTGTGGGATAGTTAGCGCGCATCATGCCATATCCAAGGTTGCTCAGATAACCCAGCCCACTGTGCTGCGGTTGTTTTTAAATGAGAGTGCTGCCATATCCAGTTGAAGTAGCTCACCATTAATCGCACAGTCATTTCAGTTTTCTGCCACAGCTTGCCAGTGTCACGCACCCTACAAGAAAAATGTGCCTTTTTGCTAAGTCCTAATTTAAAAGGAAGAATAGTTATATTAATCATTCGACATATTTTTTATTTTTTGAATATCGACTATTTTGATATAATTTGGCTTGAAAAAAACAAGTTGTTTGTATGGGTTTTCAGTAAAATTGAATGCAGAAAACAGCAAAATTTGCTACAAAAAAAAATTTATAAAATATAAAGAATTAGACAACTTTACAAAAATATTTGTGAGAAAAATAAAGACAGAAAAGTGAACTAAAACTGTCCTCGGAGACAACTAATGGTAGCAGTCAAAGAGAACGCTCAAAAACGACTTACTATACAAACTGTTGAAATTGCTCCCAACACAACAGCTATTCGCAGTCTCGATTGGGATCGCGATCGCTTTGATATTGAGTTTGGGTTGCAAAATGGTACAACTTACAATTCTTATCTAATTAGAGGTGAGCGTACAGCTTTGGTTGATACGTCTCACACAAAGTTTCGCGAACAATATTTAGAAACTCTCAAAAGCTTGGTTAATCCCAAGGAGATTGATTACATTATTGTTAGCCATACAGAACCAGATCACAGCGGTTTGGTGGAAGATGTTCTGCAAATTGCTCCTAGAGCTACTGTTTTAGCTTCTAAGGTAGCGCTACAGTTTCTAGAGAATTTGGTACACGATCCCTTTTCTAAGCGGATTGTTAAGAGTGGTGACAGCGTAGATTTAGGTGGCGGACACGAAATACAATTTGTAAGTGCCCCTAATTTACACTGGCCTGATACTATTTTCAGTTTCGATAAGAAAACTCAGATCCTCTATACTTGTGACGCTTTTGGTATGCATTACTGTAGTGATGATACCTTTGATGTCAATTTAGAGGCAATCGAACCTGATTTTAAGTTTTACTACGATTGTTTGATGGGACCAAATGCTCGCTCTTTATTGAATGCAATGAAGAGAATGGGCGATTTAGGCAAAATTAAAATTATTGCTAACGGTCACGGTCCATTACTTTACCACAATTTAGATACTCTTAGAGAGTGCTATCAAAGTTGGAGTCAAAAACAAGCCAAAACAGAAACAATTATTGGTTTGTATTATGTGTCCGAATATGGATATAGCGATCGCTTAGCTCAATTAATTGGGCACGGTATCCAAAAAACCGGCGTTGGTGTGGAGATGTTGGATTTAAGTACAACTGATCTCCAGGAAATCCAAGAATTGGCAGGAAGGGCTGCTGGTATCATTATTGGTATGCCTGCTTCCGCTAATGTTGCCGCACAAGCAGCTATTAGTTCTTTGTTAGCGGTAGTTAAAAATAAGCAAGTCATCGGACTGTATGAATCTTACGGTGGAGATGATGAACCTATTGACACCTTGCGGAGAAAATTTATCGAGCATGGTGTAAGAGAAGGTTTCGGAGCAATCCGCATCAAAGAAGTCCCCAACAACGATACATTTAAAGCTTGCGAAGAAGCTGGTAGCGAAATGGGACAATTAATAGTGCGCGAACGCAATATCAAGCATCTCAAATCAATCGATGCCGATTTAGAAAAAGCACTAGGTAGAATTAGCAACGGACTTTACATCGTTACCAGCAAAAAAGGTGACATCAAAGGTGCAATGGTTGCTTCCTGGGTTGCTCAAGCAAGCTTACAACCTTTAGGATTTACCGTAGCTGTTGCTAAAGAACGAGGAATAGAGTCTTTATTGCAAATAGGCGATAAATTCGTTCTTAATGTGCTTGAAGAAGGAAATTATCAACACCTCAAAAAGCATTTCCTCAAGCGTTTACTTCCTGGTGTTGACAGATTTGACGGAATCAAAACTCACACAGCCAAAAACGGTAGCCCCATTCTTGCTGATGCATTAGCATATATGGAGTGTGAAGTCAAGACCAGCATGGAATGTAGCGACCACTGGTTATTGTATTGTACCGTTTCCGAAGGTCGTGTTGCTGACCCCGACGGAGTAACAGCAGTTCGCCATCGTAAAGTCGGAACTTATTATTAATTAGCTGTTAGTTGTTAGTTATTAGTTATTAGTTATTAGTTATTAGTTATTAGTTATTAGTAATTAACAATTAACCTCTTGGATTTTCGCGCTATATTCCGATACTCTATGCTCCTTTATGTGACGGGCTTCAACGCCCGTTTCATATTGAAAAATTTCTCTCCTTGTTTCCTTGTCCCCTTCCTTCCTTCCCCATCTTTATTAATTTCCTAAAAGCATCTACATTCTTTTTTTGATTATTTTTTTCATCCTTAATCCTTAATTTCCCCCCACTTATTATGAGCAATTCCAATCCCCGCGATATCCAGATTGCATCTATTGCCACCGATACTAGATTAATTAAAGCTCGCAGTTGGACGCGTTTAAGATTTGAAATTGAATACGCACTAGCTAAAGGTGCTACTTCTAATTGTTATTTAATTGAAGGTGATAAAACAGCAATTATCGATCCGCCTCCAGAAACTTTTACTCAAATTTATATTGAGGCATTGCAGAGTGTTTTAGATTTTCAAAAATTAGATTATGTCATCATTGGACATTTTAATCCTAACCGCGTTGCTACTCTTAAAGCACTTTTAGAACGGGCACCCCAATTAACTTTTGTATCTTCCGTTCCTGGCGCTGCTAATTTGCGTAAAGCTTTTGGCGAACAAATCAAAGTTATGGAAATGCGGGGTAAAGAAACCCTCGATTTAGGTAAAGGACATATTTTAAAAGGAATTCCCATTCCTAGCCCCCGTTGGCCAAGTGGGCTTGCTACTTACGATCAACAAACTCAAATTCTCTACTCCAATAAACTATTTGGCGCTCATATCTGTGGCGAAGAAGTATTTGATGAAGACTGGGATATTTTAAAAGAAGACCAGCGTTATTATTATGATTGTTTAATGGCTCCCCATGCACCTCACCTGAAAGCCGCTTTGGAAAAACTTTCTGAAATCCCAGTGAGAATGTATGCTACCATTCATGGACCTTTGGTACGCTACGGCTTAATTGAACTCAACAAAGCTTATCAACAGTGGAGCGTTTCTCAAACCGAACGGGAAGTTACCGTAGCATTACTTTACGCTTCAGCATACGGTAATACTTCAACATTAGCTCAAGCATTTGGTTTAGGTTTGACAAAAGGCGGCGTAGCAGTAGAATCTATCAACTGCGAATTTGCTCAACCAGATGATATCCGTAGCGCTATAGAAAAATCCGATGGTTTTATCATTGGCTCACCTACTATCGGCGGTAATGCACCGACTCCAATTCACACCGCTTTGGGTATTGTTCTTTCCGTTGGCGATACTAGTAAGTTAGCTGGGGTATTTGGTTCCTACGGTTGGAGTGGCGAAGCATTCGGTTTAATTGAAGGTAAACTTAGAGATGCTGGATTTAAATTTGGTTTCGACACCTTCAAAGCTAAATTTAAACCATCCGATAAAACCCTCAAAGAATGTGAAGAAATCGCCACCGACTTTGCTCAAACCTTGAGAAAAGCCCGCAAACTACGTTTAACTCAACCTGCTGCAACTCCTATGGAACAAGCTGTTGGACGTATTGTTGGTTCCGTTTGCGTACTTACAGCAAAACTTGGAGAAGTTACCACCGGAATGCTTGGATCTTGGGTATCTCAAGCAACCTTCGATCCACCTGGAATTACTTTAGCGATCGCCAAGGATAGGGCAGTTGAAACCCTGTTGTATCCTGGAAGCAAATTTGTTTTGAATATTATCGGTGAAGGCAATCAACAAGATTACGTTAAGCACTTCCGTAAATCTTTTGCTCCCGGCGAAGATCGTTTTTCCAACTTTCCTACAGTACCAGCAGATAATGGTGGTATCATCCTCACCGATTCCATAGCCTATTTAGAATGTTCTGCAAGCAAGCGCATGGAATGCGGCGATCACTGGGTGATATACGCAACGGTAGATAATGGTAAATTAATGCAAGCCGATACAGTCACTGCAATTCATCGTCGTAAAGCTGGGAATCATTATTAACAACCATCAGCTGCATCAGAATTTTTAACGTATTTAAAATATACAGCAGATTTCATCTATTGATCGGTACATTTAAACCCCTCCGTAACCCAATACAGTTGCCGGGTAAGCAATATTCTCTCCCCCTGCTCCCCCTGCTCCCCCTGTACAGAGATGTACTTGCAAAGTGCTGTATATTCTTGTGGGATGGGCATCCTTGCCCCTCCTTATTTTATATAGCGGATTTCACGCTTATTAGAATACAAAATTAAAAATTTATCAAAGCTCTTCTTTGCCTCTCCGTTATTGAGGGGAGAGGTTTGAAGAGGGGTGTCCTATTTAACCCACAACTTACTCATAGCAAAGTATTACCTCAACACTATCCTTGTTGTCCTTTGAACTGATCAAAACTCCATCACTGATAGTGCCGCAATTGTCGTAGATAACTTTATCCAATTGAGAAGGAGCTAGATCAACCTTCTTATTACAGGTTCCCATTTCTAGTAAACCCACCTCAGCTCCAGATTCGGATAAGCTATTGTCAAAAAATACCTCAAGAGAAGAAATATCGGGAAATTCAACTATTTCGTAATTACCTGGTTCCAAAGTCAAATCTTTGCACTCGGATTGTGCCAGAGCCAAGGAAACATTTGAACCAAAAGCCAAAACTAAGGTTAGTAAGGAAGCTATAAACAGTTTGAAACCAGACTTAAACATGAAAAATTCCTTGAAAGATAGTAGGGCGGTTGTTCGTTCAAGTCGTGATGCCTCTACTGAATAGAGGCTCGACCATGGACATCTTATGAGATTATTCTTTATTTTGTGATAAAAAACAACTAAGTACTCACGCAAAATTAATTAATTGCATATTGTCATTACGAGTGCAGCATTCGCGAAGCGTCTTCCGTAGGGAGATAGCGAAACGTTCAGAAAGGTAGGGTAGGGTAGGGTAGGGTAGGGTACTAATCCCAAGGGTTTGGGATTGCTTCAGGCAGTGAACAATGAGACAAATAATGAAGGCATTTTTACTAGTACAACACGGCGTAAA
>DESS01000252.1:0-14175 GCA_002361335.1 Richelia sp. UBA3308 | reverse complement strand
GAAGGGTAGCGGTACTAGTAGTGCAGCAAGCGAACTTTGCAGGTGATTTATTTTCTCCCCCCTCTTCCCCCTCTTCCCCCTCTCCCCCCTCTCTACCTTTACCCAGCAATTTTGGCTTGTGAGAGTACTAGTTTTTCTCCCCCTGCTTGTCCAATATGTCAATTTCTTAACTGAACCCTATTGGGTTATAAAAAAATTTGACAAAATCTAAAAATTTTAAACATCTGTAATTAAATATACACTTAAGTAGACATTTGAATATATATTTATTTATTTTTTGACATCAGCAAAATAATGGAACTTTTATATTGTATAAAGGTCTTGCAAGTGGGGAACTAAGGCTAACTTGGTTTCAGCAATTATTCGCAGGTCAACTGTATATAGATTATGTAAGGTTTAACTATTAAATCAGTAGTAGCATCTGAGAAAAAAATGCTCTCGACTGTGACAACGGTTTACATTATTGGCTTTTGTTATGTATCTAGAAAAAAACAAACTAAAATTTCCTTTGTGGCAATATCTCAATCAACCCTTGTTTAATGAAAAACTCATATTAAATCCCCACACCTTCGCTTACGTTTATAGAATAGAGCTTTTAGAGCGGTGTTGGGACAAAGAATGCGATGCAAAAGGATCTTCCTCTAGCGGTGGATAAGCCAATACCATCTAAAATCAACGGCGAACTTTGTGAGTAGCGTGCATATTTATGAGTTACAAGTTAACAAACTTTTATTTGAAAGGGCTGATTTCTGCCTTTGGGTTTCTCGTCTAATTTTAATTAAAGCCTTATTTTATGGCCTTGTCCTTGGGATGAGGCTTTTTTGTATGAGGAAATTAATCTAATCTCAGGACGAAGCGGCTAGGAAGGCTTTGAGAAGCAGTGATATGATGTCCTCAGCCAGGATCGCTACCTGAAACGATCCATATGTCCTATCGGACATGCTCTGAAGACTGTAAGAGTTGGGGATTGCTACTATAAAGCAACAAATAAAAAAGGCAACTAGATCCTATTTGTTTGCTTTCTCATCTTCTATATTCTATAATCCCGATTAATTATTTTTAGGCTCATTTTTATTAGGCTTATTTTTAGGCTCAATTTGATATTTTTAGGTAAATTACTTAGAAAAAATACAATTATGAATACATTTATTCTCTGATAAAAAAGTAATAATTGCAACCAACAACACTGAAGGTAATGTTTATCGTCTTTAAATATTCTTTAGATATATTCTAAATATAGCCAGAAATATTGCAAGACTTACGCAATTGTCACAAAATTATAGTTGGTGCCGTACTACATGTGATATTTTTCGTTGCTTGGCTACACTACGTTTCTCTCGCAATGACAAATAGGGCTTGGGTAAGTCCTAATATTTTTGGGCGAAAATATAGTCGTTATTACAATCGTGCGTTACCCTGGATAACACTTGTGGTGTTCGGTTGTAGTCTTAGAGAAAAAGTTGGAAGCCTATGTCCTTCGTACCTTTACATATTCATAGCGACTATAGCTTGCTCGATGGTGCCTCTCAATTGCCTAGTTTGATTGACCGTGCTATAGAATTGGGAATGAAGGCGATCGCGCTGACTGACCACGGGGTGATGTATGGCGCAGTAGAATTAATTAAGATTTGTCGCAAGAAAAATTTTCAGCCAATTATTGGCAATGAAATGTATGTTATTAACGGCGATATCACGAAGCAGGAACGCCGTCCCCGTTATCATCAGGTTGTTTTAGCGAAAAATACTCGGGGTTATAAGAATTTAACTAAGTTAACTACTATATCACATTTGGAAGGGGTACAGGGTAAGGGAATTTTTTCGCGCCCTTGTATAAATAAGGATTTATTAAAGGAGTATCACCAGGATTTAATTGTTACCAGTGCCTGTTTGGGAGGAGAAGTACCCCAAGCAATTTTGAGCGGGAAATCAGAAGTAGCGCGAAATATTGCAAAATGGTATCAAGATATATTTGGTGATGATTATTATTTAGAAATTCAAGATCACGGTTCTCCAGAAGACCGAGTTGTAAATGTTGAAATTGTCAAAATTGCACGGGAATTGGGAATTAAGATAATTGCCACAAATGATTCTCATTATATTTCTTGTAATGATGTAGAAGCTCATGATGCTTTGTTGTGCATTCAAACTGGCAAGAAGATTTTTGAAGAGAAACGAATGCGTTATAGCGGTACGGAATATCTCAAATCAGCTGAAGAAATGAAGCAGTTATTCCGCGATCATTTACCGGAAGATGTTATAGAAGAAGCTGTTAGTAATACTGTAGAAGTTGCAGAAAAAATTGAACCCTATGATATTTTAGGTTCCCCTAGAATTCCTCATTTTCCTATTCCATCAGGTCATACTGCCGATACTTATGTAGAACAAGTAAGTTGGGAAGGACTTTTACATAAGTTAAATCGTAAATCTCGCAGTGAAATAGACAATAACTATAAACAAAGGCTGGAATATGAATTAGAAATGATTCAGCGCATGGGTTTTTCTACTTACTTTTTAGTTGTGTGGGATTACATCAAATTTGCTCGCGATAATAATATTCCTGTCGGTCCGGGAAGAGGTTCGGCGGCGGGATCTTTGGTAGCATACTGTATGGGAATTACTAATATTGATCCCGTACATCATGGATTATTATTCGAGCGTTTCTTGAATCCAGAAAGAAAATCTATGCCTGATATTGATACGGATTTTTGTATAGAAAACCGTGATGAAGTTATTGATTATGTAACTCGTCAATATGGGGAAGATAAGGTTGCTCAAATTATTACTTTTAACCGCATGACTTCTAAAGCGGTATTAAAAGATGTGGCGAGGGTGTTAGATATTCCTTATCGGGAAGCCGATGAAATGGCAAAATTGATTCCCGTTGCCCGGGGTAAACCCACTAAGTTGAAAAAGATGATTTCCGAGGAAACCCCGGAACCGGAATTTAAGGAAAGATACGATAACGATCCAAAGGTAAAACACTGGTTAGATATGGCAATTCGTATTGAAGGTACGAATAAAACCTTCGGAGTTCATGCTGCTGGTGTGGTAATTTCTGCGGAACCTTTAGATGAAATTGTACCGCTACAAAGAAATAATGATGGTTCTGTCATTACTCAGTATTATATGGAAGATTTAGAATCCATGGGTTTGTTAAAAATGGACTTTTTGGGTTTAAGAAATCTCACCATGATTGACAAAACTATTGATTTAATTGAAAAAAAGATTGGCAGAAGAATAGATCCTTACGATATCACGACTCACGAAAGAAAAGCACAAAAAGTATTAGCTAGAGGTGGAGAAAATGCCAAGCTGCCTAATGATGTCCAAAAAACTTATAATTTATTAGAAGCGGGAGATTTAGAAGGAATATTTCAGTTAGAATCTTCCGGAATGCGGCAAATTGTCCGAGATTTGAAACCTTCTAATATCGAAGATATTTCTTCAATTTTAGCACTTTATCGACCGGGACCTTTAGATGCAGGATTAATTCCCCACTTTATTGATAGAAAACACGGTAGAGAAGAAATTGGATACGAAGATAATGTTTTAGAACCAATTCTGAATGAAACCTATGGAATTATGGTTTATCAAGAGCAAATTATGAAAATTGCTCAAAATATGGCCGGTTATTCCCTAGGAAAAGCCGATTTACTACGGCGGGCTATGGGTAAAAAGAAAGTCGCTGAAATGGAGAAACATCGCGAAATTTTTATCGATGGTTCGGCAAAAAATGGAGTTAGTAAAAAGGTTGCTGAAGATTTATTCGAGCAGATGATTAAGTTTGCCGAATATTGTTTGAGTTATGACACGGAAGTTTTAACTGTAGAATATGGCTTGATGCCCATCGGTAAAATAGTTGAGCATCAAATTGAATGTTCGGTATTTAGTGTTGATGAAAACGGCAATATTTATTCTCAACCCATCGCACAATGGCACGATCGCGGTGTACAAGAAGTGTTTGAATATGAATTAGAAGATGGTTCGATAATTCGTGGGACTAAGGATCATAAATTTATGACTGTTGATGGGGAAATGTTAGCGATCGATGACATATTTGAAAGGGGGTTGGAATTGAAGCAGGTACAGGATATTTCATAGAGCTGCCGGTAGATCATAAACGGGCAGGATGCCCGTACCACAAGAATTTAATAATTAATGGTTGTACATGAAGTACAACCATTGTGCTGTAATTCATAATTCGTAATTCGTAATATTAAATCCGTTGGCATCGGAATTATATATTTTTTCAGCCTCGGGGCGCGGAGGTAACTGCCTCGGAACACAGAGTTTTTCCGGTAATATACAGCATATTGCAGATGAGAGCGAGGTACAGTTTTATATTTAAAAACTCTTGTGGTACGGGCAGAGAAGGCCCGTGAGAATCTACTTGATTAAAATAAAATCTGCTGTATTACCTCTCTACATTAAAATGCGATCGCCGCAGCAAAGCTGAACGCCAAGCCCATGCCCGTAGGGTAGCGCATGGTTGAGCGGCTTATCGCCTTCCAGCAATGCCCAAAAAATGCATAACTTTAATTAAAATTATCGTAATAGATAATATGGTGTATATCTAAGTGCTGGCTGATGACTGAGGAAGAATTGCTACAGACAATCGAACAAGCAGCAACAGATGGATTGACAGAATTAGACCTTTCTGGTAAGGAATTGACGGTTTTACCTGCTGAGATTGGGAAGCTAACTCAACTCAAAAAGCTGATTCTCGGTAAAGATGAGTATGACGAAGACGGATATAATATTGATACTATTGGCAACAATTTAAGGGAATTACCGAAAGAAATAGGGTTGCTCAATCAACTTGAAGAACTTCATATAGCCGGAAACCAACTGAGTCGTTTACCAGCAGAAATTGGACAACTCATCAATTTGCAATCCCTCCAGCTCGAAAGCAATCAACTGAGTAGTTTACCAGCACAAATAGGACAACTCACCAATTTGCAATCCCTCAAACTCTCCTACAATAAGCTGAGTAGTTTACCAGCAGAAATTGTCCAACTCACCAATTTGCAATCCCTCTACCTCTACAATAATCAACTGAGTAGTTTACCAGCAGAAATTGTCCAACTCACTAATTTGCAATTCCTCTACCTCTCAAGCAATCAACTGAGTAGTTTACCAGCAGAAATTGTCCAACTTACCAATTTGCAATCCCTCTACCTCTACAACAATCAACTGAGTAGTTTACCAGCAGAAATTGTCCAACTCACCAATTTGCAAACCCTCGATCTCGAAAGCAATCAACTGAGTAGTTTACCAGCAGAAATTGTCCAACTTACCCATTTACAAACCCTCTACCTTTCTTACAATAAGCTCAGTAGTTTACTAGCACAAATAGGACAACTCACCAATTTGCAAACCCTCGGCCTCTCAAGCAATCATCTGAGTAGTTTACCAGCAGAAATAGGACAACTCACCAATTTGCAAACCCTCTACCTCCGCAACAATAAGCTGAGTAGTTTACCAGAAACAATAAAAAAACTCACCAAACTTGAAACACTGGATTTACATAGGAATCCAGTCCCGATTCCACCGGAAATTTTGGTTAGAAATGTTGAAGAAATCCTTGATTTTTATTTCCGAATACAAGATCCATCAGAAACAGAACCCATTTACGAAGCAAAATTATTAATTATTGGCGAAGGAGGAGCGGGTAAAACTTCTTTAGCGAAGAAAATTGAAGATGAAAACTACGAACTTAAATCAGATGAGGAATCAACCGAAGGTATTGATGTAATTCAATGGAAATTCCCGCTAGCCGATGATAATGAAAAAGAATTTCGCGTTAATATCTGGGATTTTGGCGGACAATAAATCTACCATGAAACCCACCAGTTTTTCCTTACTAAACGTTCTCTTTATGTTTTAGTAGCAGATAATCGCAGACAAAATACCGACTTTTACTGGTGGCTGAAAGTTGTTGAGCTTTTAAGCGATAATAGCCCAGTTTTGATTGTTAAAAACGAAAAACAAGATCGTCAGTGTGAAATTAATATAAGTGAGCTACGGGGAGAGTTTACTAATTTAAAAGAAGTTTTAGCAACTGATTTAAAAGATAATCGCGGTTTAGAAGAAATAAAAAAAGCCATAAAATACCATATTAGTAATCTTCCCCACGTTGGTGATGCTTCACCTTTACCAAAAATTTGGGTGAGATTGCGAGCTGCTTTAGATAATTATTCCCACAATTATATTAGTCGAGAAGAATATTATCGACTTTGTGAAATTAATAAATTAACCGATCGCCAAGACATGCTGCGGTTGAGTCGCTATTTACATGACTTAGGGGTTTGTCTGCATTTTCAAGATGATTCTACACTAAAATACTGTGTAATTCTCAAACCGGAATGGGCAACAACTGCGGTTTATAAAGTATTAGATAACAAAGCCGTCAGAAAAAATCTGGGGCATTTTACAAAGGATGAACTCGCTGATATTTGGAAAGACAAAGAATACAGCGATATGCGAGATGAATTGCTGCAATTAATGATGAAGTTTAAGCTCTGCTACGAAATTCCTAATAAAGCCGGTAATTACATTGCACCACAATTACTTGATATCGAACCACCCGACTACAGTTGGGATAAATCAAATAATCTCATTTTGCGCTACAAATACGAATTCATGCCTAAAGGTATTATCACTCGCTTTATTGTAGAAACCCACGATTTAATTGAAGAACAAAAACTTGTTTGGAGAAGTGGCGTTATTCTCAATCAAGATGGAACTCGCGCTGAAGTTATAGAAAATTATAATCAACGGGAAATTAAAGTTAGGGTATTTGGAAACCAGAAAAAAGTATTACTTGCAGTTGTCAACCGTCATCTAGAAACAATCCATCATTCTTTTGAGTGTTTAAAGTATGAAACTTTGGTTCCTTGTAATTGTGAAGAATGTGTAGACAGTGAAAATCCTTATGCTTATCCTTTAGAAAATTTGCGTAGACGTTTAAATAAGAATGTGTATGATATTCGGTGTGAAAAGAGCTTAGAAAATGTTGATGTTAGAAGATTGATTGATGATGTGAATTTGTCACCTCAACAGGAAGATGGGGAATTTAATGTCCAAAATGCACCACAAAAACCGGAATTATTCAAGAATCATGGTGAAAAACTAAAAGAATTAAGAAATGCCATTATCGATGCTTATCCAAAAGCAATTAAATTAGAGATAATGGTTAGCGATAAATTAAATCAAAACCTCCATTCAATAGCTGGAGGAGAAAATATGACGGAAGTCGTTTTTGAATTAATTAAATGGGCTGAATCTCGAGGCTTGTTAGAGAAATTAGTTAAAGCTGCTCTTGAATATAATTCTGGTAATGAAGAATTGCAAAGGATATCGCAATATTTTTTTAATTGAGTTCCTCCCTTCCCGCATTTCTCACAAGCAGTGCATTCACGAAGTGGCCACTTTTGCATCGCTATTACCCAAACCTTTATCGAGCTTAGATTTTAAACCTTTTAGATGCTGTGCGAATCACAAAAGTATATTGACGGTGTATTTTAGTTGAAGTCTAAGTAGCATAAGCGTTTTGGCCTAATTGTTTAATAGGAGTGAGAAATCCAGGAATAGCTTTTACTCTAATCACGAATTTGGGCATTCTAAATTCGGGCATTCCGATCACTGATTAAATGGATTACACTGATTGCACGGATAATTTTTGATTAACTCCTAACCCATTACTCCCCGAGACAATTCTAAATTCGGGCATTCTAACTAAAGCCAATTACCAACGAGTACAAAAGGTGCCCAATAAAAGGGATGTCTAAATCCGGGTTGTTTCAGCAGTACTTTTTGGGCTTGCCGTAATGCTTCTGCTTTAGAGATATTTGGTTTTTTCAATTGTTTGTAAAATTCCACCATAAATGCTGAAGTCGAATCATCATCTACAGCCCACAAACTAGCTAAAGTACTGCGTGCGCCGCTTCTAACTGCTACACCTGCGATTCCTAATGCTGCACGTCTATCGCCTTGTGCAGTTTGACAAGCACTTAAAACTAATAGTTCAATGGGATTTTTACTGTAGTGTTCTCGTTGTTGCAGTAATTCACCTAATTGTTTCACATCAATACGATTATCCCAGGTGAGAACAAAGGTATCTTCGGCGCTGGAACTAAATTGTCCGTGGGTTGCTAAGTGTACTATAGGAAATGGTGTATTGCCGATTTGTTTTGCTAATGCTTCGGTAGTAAATGTTTGATTGAAAAGTACCTCGGAATCAATTTTTGATTTAATTTGATTAACTTCGGCTTTCACACCTGGAAGTGACATAAATCCTTGTCTTGACTCACTCAAACCGCCAACTAATACTTTTAATTCTTGATTTTCTAAGGGTTTACCAGCAAATAATTGTAATCCAGGGGTTAATGCTAAATTGTATTTTTCTATTAAGTATTGTTCGCCATCGTAAAGTGCCGCCATGGGCAGACTTTTCATCGATCCATCAAGTACAAATGCCAGAGTTTTGATGTCGTTGGATTTTAATTCTGCTTCTGCTGGTTTGATAAGTAAATCATAAAATTTTTTCGCGATCGCCAAACGTTCTTTTTTCAAGGATGTGCGTCTGAAGGAGCGTCGCATTTTTTTGATCGTAGTTTGCAGTTCCGTTTCAGGTACAAAGCTGGTATAATTAACTAAAGTTTGATTTGGTAAGGAAAGAATAACTTCCAAGCGGTCTGCTAAAATAATTGGATAAATAACTGCTGCTTGCGAATCCATCTCATCGATTTGAGTTTTACTTTTAGTTAAGCAAGCTTCTCGAAAATAATTATCTAATTCCGCTAGTTGTAGAGACTCTATGACTTTACGAGCTTTTTGAAGATTGCTTTGATTTACGTTTTGTTTAACAGACTTAGAATTTCCCCCTGATTGCGGTTGAAGCAATAAACCAACTAACTCCCGATAAACAGGTTCTACACTTTCCCGAAACGAAAACTGGACATTAACATTACTAGCAACTAAATCATTACGAATTAAGTCCAAAGTATTGACAGCTTCACTATATGCTGATATTGCTGGTTCTATTTTATTTTGCTGCTTTAATAATCGCCCTAATTGCCATTGCCAGCGGTAAGCAATATCTTTAGCATTACTAGTTTGTGCCAGAATTAATGCTTTTTCTGTAAGTTTCTGGGCTGACGATAACTGTTGTGTTTTTTCGTAAAGTTTACCCAAATAACCCAAAGCATAAGATTGCGATCGCAAATCTCCGATTTTTTCAGCTTCTCGAACAGCTTTACCAAGAAGTTTAGCACTATAATCATAACTCCAAGGTTGATCTTTAATTTTAGCCAAGCTTTCTACAAAATTGACTTTTATATATATAGCCCTCCGAGAAGGAGTTAAGCTTTCAATTTCGGTTTTGATTTGTGGAATTAAATTTTTAGCTTGCTGCCAGTTTTCCATATCTAGCAACAGACGTAATTGATTGAGTTGGGCTTCCAGCTTTTGAATAGGAGATATTGATACGACAATTGCCCGTTGATAATATTTAAGTGCCTCTTCAAGAGTTTGATTATCCCGAGCATTATTTCCCAAACTAACTAATGCCGATGCAATATCGTTTTGAGAATTTAATTTTTCTGCTATAACTAAACTTTGCTGTAACATTTGTTGAGATGTTTCCAAATCTCCCATTAGCCGCAAAGTATCGCCAAAATTAACTAAAGTAGCTGCTTTAACTAAAGATGGTGGTTGTTTTTCCAAACTGTGATTTACTTGTTTTAAAATACTCTTAGCCCGAGGATAAAGTCCTAATGCTCTCAAAGCCTGAGATTGATTGAGTAAACTGCGAATATAACCAGGATTATTCCCGACTTTTTCATAGATTTCCCCAGCACTAACCCAGGCTGTTAAAGCTGACTGTGTCTTTCCTTGAGAGATTAAAATACTACCTTGAATATTTAAAGCCTCAGCTCGTAAAGACTGTGCTTGTACAGAATCTAGATTATTTAATAATTTCAGACTATCTTCTATAGCTCCCTTAGCTTCCGGCCATTTTCCTAACTGTTGGTATGCCAAAGCCAAATTACTCAACACCGCACTTTGATTGAGAATATCACCCCTTAAACTCAAAATTTCTACTGCTTCGTGCCATTGTGCTACAGCTTCTGCAAACTCCCCTCGCTGATAATATTTTTTTCCAGCTTCTACTAATGTTTTTACTGATGTTTCTACTGATGTTTCTACTAATTTATACCGAGAAACTTCCTGACTTTCAATCCCAGCAACATCAGATATTTCCACAGCTAACGACAAACTTAAATTAGTTACAACTAAACTAGATAAAGTAAATAAAACCCCCAAACTAAAACTTCTCAGAAATTTTCTCCCAGAAACATCACGAATAATATCTTTTCCCCAACAGGAGAAATTATTTAAAATATCGGCAAAAAAACTCCGCGCTCCTCTGCGCCTTCCTCCGCGCTCCTTTGCGTTCAAAACATATGGATTTGATATTAAATACTCGATAAAAATTTTATATAACAACCGCATTTACTCTCAAAGACTAATTTCTTTTTTTACACCAACTTTAATTCTGTTATAGCCTCTGAAGTCGCGATTGAGGAAAATTAGTAGATGGCGAGAAATTTCACAGGATGTGCCGGAAAGTCTAATTTAATACTTTTACTGGCGATTGAATATCTCCCTACCCTAGGGGATCACCTTCGGTACGCACAGGCTGCGCCAAAGCGTCTACACAAGCTACCGATCTAGGTTCTAAAGTAGTTAGTCCACGGAGGTGGACTTCGCTTGTTTAGTAGCGGTTTTAACCGCCAGAACCGCTATTCCTTTTGCGCCTTATAAGTAAAGAAACTATCTAAAGCCCCTACAGTCTCGAATTTATATGAAGGAATCAAATCATTTATTTCCAAATCTGTATGGTAAACGCTAAACAGTAGATAATCATGCTTCTCGGTAGATGCGTTAATTATTTGCTTAATTTGCGGGGTGAGTGATTCTACCAGCTTTCCACAGTCGAATTTAATGAAATTATCTAATAATTTAGGAGTTTTAGTACAACCTTGTTCTTTTATATACTCAGTCAGCCGTTGGGTGGCATATTCTTCGTACTCGGCTGACGATGGTTTTGTATTTGCCATTACTAGGCCCAAAGCAATTAAGGCCGCAGTTCCGGCATATGCAACAATACTTACAATTTTCATTATCTCCCTATATAATAATTAACTGTTTGACTATTAGACTCTAGATTATCTAAGTCCGTTCCAAAAAAATGCTTGATAAATTCATTCTAAATTTGTTATAATGATTTTCATGATTAATATGGCGGTCGTAGCCAAGTGGTTAAGGCAGAGGTTTGTGGTACCTCCATTCGTGGGTTCGAACCCCATCGGCCGCCCTTTGTTTTTTGATTTAGCAATTAATATTTCACAATCCTAGAAGCTTATGCTTGTTCAAAAGCTGAAGATATTCAAGATTATTTTTAGCTAATGAAGAAATTCCTCCCTTCACCGGAAAAATAGCATGGAATTCTTGTGGCACATTTTTTTCTAGGTTGCGTCACAGGTGCGAGTTAATTAGAAAGCGTGAATCAGACAATGAGGGTAGGAACCGCTGTATTGTGATAATTGTCTAAGTCCAGTTCCTGTTAACTAACTAACGTATTCATGAATAGTGTTTTTTGTCAAGGTAACTTTTTTTCTGTTGCTCTCACCCCCTTTGATGCCTTGATTAATATTGTTAATAACAGGTGATAATTTTAAAAGTTTTTGATAGTATCACAGTTGAATAGATTTTTATTTGGAATTAGAAAAATGATAAGTATATTAGGTCCTTTTGAGCCAATAGACCTAAAGGATATCGATCCTGTAAACCTAGACCTTTCGGATCTTAAAGCTCTTATTCCTGATTATTATAAGGATTTCACCACTGGTGGGGATGGCAATGATAACCTTTTAGGTACAAGTGGTGATGACAAGATTAACGGCAAAGAGGGTGATGATTTACTTGAGGGTAAAGCAGGTGACGATACCCTCGTAGGTAGTATTGGGCAAGATACCCTTAAAGGAGGAACTGGTGATGATGTGCTTGCGGGTGAAGAGTATAAACAAGCATCCGGTATCGTAGTGTCTGGCTCTTCTATTGAAACTTTAGATGCAGAGCGGAAACCACAAGGTAATAATTATTTGGATGGTGAAGACGGAAACGATAAACTCATAGGTGGAAGTGGGGATGATACTCTTCGAGGTGGAAATGGTAATGATACTCTCGATGGCGGTTCGGAAACATCTTTCTTAATTGCAACCACAGGTGTATATCATCCTTATCCTGGAAATAATGGATTTATTGAATTTTCTGGCAAAGATATTCTTGAAGGCGGTAAGGGAAATGATTCTCTTTCAGGTGAAGGGAACAGTGATACCCTCACAGGTGGAAGTGGGAATGATACTCTCAACGGTGGAAATGGGAATGATCTTCTAAACGGTGGAGATGGGGATGATACGCTTTTGGGTGAAGCTGGCAACGACACCCTTACAGGGAGTAGTGGGGCTGATACTTTTAGCTTTAAGATTTTGTTTCCATTACAACAGAAGTCAAGTAATATTCAATTGTCATCCCAAGCTCAACAAGGAGCTATTATTCTAACTTTCCCACCCATAACTCAACAAGGAATTGATATTATTGAAGATTTTGATTCTACACAAGGTGACAAAATTAAAATACAAACTGTTGGGGTTGGGGAAATTTCAATTGATCAATTTGATTACAACCAAGATACTGGTAGTCTATTTTTCCAAGGTAAGCAGTTTGCTCAGCTAGAGGGTAATCCTAATTTCAGCCTACAAGATGACTTGATAGTGTGATAAAAAGCATAACTTTTGTGTGAATTATTGTGAATAATTGTGAATAATATTAATGGCGTTGCCTACGGGCGTTGTATGAATTAAAAGTTTTGGTCTATATAGAGAATTCAAGATAAACCTCTCAATAGGGGTTTTGAGGATAATACAAAATTCTAAACGAACATAATTCATGACTCAATTGAGTAACGCCAAGTTTTTTTAGCTACTCGATGGAGTAGTCAACCTTCTAGATCAAAAGTAGATTCGAGGAGTTTAATGTTCCCAGCAGGAGGAGTAAGTCATGTTTGGGGTTAACTATCTGACCTATCCATATATCGTACTTCCATATATCGTACTTTTTGTCAAGGGAACTTTTTTTCTGTTGCTCTCACCCCCTTTGATGCATTGATTAATATTGTTAATAACAGGTGATAATTTTAAAAGTTTTTGATAACATCACACTTGGATTCATTATCTTTTGGCAGTAGAAAAATGGTGCAAACAATAGAAAATCCAGAAAATCTATTAAACGTTAAAACAAAGGTGGAAATAACAGTAAATCCAGAAAATCTATTAAACTTTTCTGTGTTTGGTGGTAATTTTCTTTTTCGTAATGATTTTATGGATACCATCACTGGCGGGGATGGTAATGATAACCTTTTGGGTACAAGTGTTGATGACAAGATTGACGGCAGAGGAGGTGATGATTTACTTAAGGGTGAAGGAGGTGACGATGCCCTCATAGGTGGTAGTGGGCAAGATACTCTTGAAGGAGGTACTGGTGATGACATACTTCAGGCTGAAGAGTTTAGAGGAGAATTAGGTATCAAAAAGTCTCCTCCACCTTTAGATTCTGAATGGAAACCACAAAGTAATAATTATTTGGATGGTGAAGACGGAAACGATAAACTCATAGGTGGAACTGGGGATGATACTCTTCGAGGTGGAAATGGTAATGATACTATCAATGGGGGTTCAGTAATATTGCCTGTAATCACAGGTGTATTCGATCCTTATCCTCGAAATGGATCTCCTTCTATTTCTGGCAAAGATATTCTTGAAGGCGGTAAGGGAAATGATTCTCTTTCAGGTGAAGGGAACAGTGATACCCTCACAGGTGGAAGTGGGAATGATACTCTCAACGGTGGAAATGGGAATGATCTTCTAAACGGTGGAGATGGGGATGATACGCTTTTGGGTGAAAGTGGCAACGACACTCTTATAGGAGCTAGTGGGGCTGATATCTTTACCTTTAAGATTTTGTTTCCATCACAAAACTCAAGCAATTTTCAATTGTCATCCCAAGCTCAACAAGGAGCTATTATTCCAACTTTCCCACCCATAACTCAAC
>DESS01000217.1:16635-34850 GCA_002361335.1 Richelia sp. UBA3308 | reverse complement strand
CAATGCCCAATGCCCAATGCCCCATGCCCAATTACCCAATTTTAAAAATTCGCGTCAATATATAAGTAGAGCTAATTTGGGTAATGAGCTATGTTTCCTTTCTGGATCAATTGTTGTGGTACTGATAATTTCTCTACCACAAAACATCAAGAGAATAAATTAAAATTTCTTAAATTTATGAGAGATAATCTAGAAGCTAGATTAGCTGCGCTGAATGCAGCAATTGAAACTATTGAACGTCAGTTAACCCGAAACAGCGATGCTGTTTAATTTTTAGGATTTAGGAGTGGGGAGTAATTATCTTCTCCCCATACTCCTAACTAACAGATTTTATTGCCAAAAGCCCAGTCGCAATTGACTGGGCTTTGTAATGGGATTACAAACTAAATAGAAGGACATAATGGTAAATTACTACGTTCTTTTAGCGATAACCATGGCAGTGCTAAACGATTGCTTTTACCTTCAAACTTTGTCATCATTTTTTGAGTCTGGTATGTAAACCATCAACTCACCAGGCTGACAGTTAAGAGCTTTGCAGTATTTTTCCAATGTTGCTCGCTCTAGTCTTTCTGGCATAACTCGCATATTTTTGTGTTTGCTAACAGTAACGTGATGCATTTGAGTCATTTGGGCTAATTGCTTGTAATCAACTTCTCTGTCAGCCATCAATACGGCTAAACGCCACTTTATCGGCATGGGCTTTTAATTTAACTCTTGGCATATCTAACTTACAACCCTTTGAGAATGCCACATTAAGCGATTCGACTAATATATAAGTCGCTAAAGATAATAAATTAGCTTATGACGTGTTATTATTAATCGCAGCGACTAATACAATAACTGCAACGACCAAAAATTTGATGACATTCTTCTTGCACGCGGTTAACGGCAAAAGAGCGCTCACTGTTCCTTTTTCCAACTGTAAGGGAAGCTATGCCGTTGGTGTTCACCGCGCTTGTACAGGGAACGCTCCTTTTCTCAAGGATGCCTTGTCGCTTTCAGTTCCCTTCTACCTACTCGCCAGTATTTATTTAAAAAGGCATACCGTCTAATTCTGGCAAGAACACAGCGGTACGCCCAAGTACGAAATCAACCCCAAGTTTAGGAGTCAAAATTATCATGAGACAATTATCATCTTTCAATGAACAAGCGATCGCTCAATCGGAACTGGAACAATACATCAACCAACAAGCTTTATTAGTATCAGTTGAACAAGGTGAAAATTATTCCATCGAGTCGCAAGCGTTGAATTTCTTAGCGAAAGATGAATCCAGTTGCACTATTAAATATGAAGCTACCCTCAATCCAAACCCTGAACGAGAAACTATTAAACATATGCTGATTGGTTCCTCTAAAGCCGTGATGGGTACAATTCAGGTTTTACATCAACTGGGTTACGCTCAATTGGGTGATGGTCGTCCATTGTTACCTAGCCCCACTAATCCAGGGGAAGTAATGAGTGTTTTAGTCAGACAAATTGTGGTGCACTAAAAAGTCTAAAGACCTGGGTTAGTTCGACTTTCTTGTTCATAAATGAATGCCGCCAAATACCGCCAAATCATATGATGGGCTGTGGCGATGTTTGGCGGGTTTTTCTAATTATCTCATTAATAGTTAGGAACTGGCTATCTACAATTGTACTCACACACAAAACCCCATCGACTAAGTGAGATAATGGAGTTACACTTATTGATCTTGCGGGTCTCTTCCATTCTGAAGAATTACAATTTTATCAATATTTAGTTGATAATTTTCGGTTAATGTTTTATTCAAGCTTCCTTCTAGTCTGTCCGACTCGCCGGTTGCAAGGGAACCAAGTCCTATAGAATAGCGACCTATTATAAAATTTATTGTTGCAACACGGTTTCTTACTGTGACTTTATAACCTGTAGGACGAATACGATTGGGAAGAATACCTTCTTTTAATAATCTTCCTACGATATCTGTAACAGGTCTTGTTGCTGATACATATACTGTTTTAGTTTTATACACGTTGGGATATACATCAGTAACGATATACATTCTGAGTCTTATTTTGTTCCTAGAATTGGATTGTGGAGTTTGAGATGAATTACCCCTACAAACAAAATCTCCACTTACCCAACCAACTTGACCTCGGTGCCTAACATTATACCAATTGCCCCTTGACCTTAATATAGTCAAATATTGTCCATTATTAATTCTTCCTATTACACGGCTCCTCAGATTTGGACGAATTCTTAGGCGCACATAACCGTTTCTATAGCGAGTACATACATAAGCATCTCTTCTAGAAGGATATCTAGATTGATTACCCCTACAAACAAAATCTCCACTTACCCAACCGATTCCACCTCTGTAGTTAACCCTATACCAATTGCCCCTTGACCTTAATATAGTCAAATATTGTCCATTATTAATTCTTCCAATTATACGGCTTCTCAGACTTGGCCAAGCTCTTAGACGCACATAACCGTTTCTATCGCGAGTACATACATAAGCTGAACCTCTTCTTTGAGCTAATATTGTTTGTGACTCTGATTTTTGTATGGTTTCTTGAGGTGCAGAAGCAGAAAATGCGGTAGGAATAAAACTTGCAGAAATTAAGCAAGACAAAGCAACTACTTGCGCGATTTTTTGTTTCAATGACATGAAATTACACCTATAGTGTGAAGATTTTTGAAGCGAAAATATATTTGCGTTTGCGTCTCACTTTTTTAGGCTAACAATTTCACACCTACTCCCAACGTTTTTTATTTGACTTAAAACAATGCTTTCATATTAGAATTTAATTATTTGCTAATTATAAGTAATAGTAAATCTAATATAGTATGAATAACTTAAGAATAATTGCTAACACTGTTTATTTAAATTTTTATTAAGTATTTTCAAAATAAATTATCAATAAAATCATCTAAATTTTTACGCTTAGAGGATGCAATAAGTACTTGAACAAAATTAATTGTATATTTGTCATTGCGAGTGGAGCGTAGCGTAACGTGGCATATGCCTTCGGCACATCTTCGATGAACGCAAGACTTTGAGATTGCTTCACTATCGTTCGCAATGACACAATTTATTTTGTCTAACCACTTAATGCGTCTAATTTCATACTAAGAGTGGCGGTTGAAACGGCTTCGCACACTGAAGCCGTCTGCACGGGTTAGAAATTCATTAGTCCACCTGCGTGGACTAAGTCTCGGGTAGTAGCGGTAATAAAGCGCCAGATAGTTTTAAAACTCAATTAATTCTTCCGAAAACCGCCATACTTCAATTCTGAAAATAAAGCAAAGTTATTAACCCTGCAAACGCAATCCACAAGTCACGAGCAATCTCTTGACTATGTATAAATTCCTCTAATGGGGGACGTTGATCGTTTGGTGCATTTTTCCAAATCACATTGAACTCAAACCATAGATATCCAGGTGGAGCTAAACCAGCAAGAAGCAGAGCCAGCTTTGCACCTAGTTTATCGTTCCAGTGCGCCCAATCATAGTTGAGCATAATCGCAATACAAGCAACAGCAAGGATCACAAGTATTATTGTTGCATAGCCAACGAAATTTCCACGCCAACCACTAAAAACAGGGGTGGAATTTGTCAATGAATTATTTTCCGATTCGTTATCCATATGGTTTTACGACTTAAGATATAACTTTATACCTGTAAAATCAATATAATTTCATATGATGTTCGGTAAATCAAGCGTAATATGTCATTGCTTCGCTCCGCTCGCAATGACGGTTAACGACTCCCTTCACGCTCTAAGATTACCTATAAAAATTTCTCCTCGTGCTGCCGTAACGGACATGATATTACTTCCCAACTCCCAACTCTTTCCTAAATTTTTTTCAAACTAGCGATTACCTGATGTTTTAGCAAAACTCGAATTAAACGTTGTGCTTGTAGTTTATATAAAGGTACAGGTAAACTTTGAGGTAAATTGTGCATTAAATCTCTAGCTTTATCCAGAGGATAATTAGAAATCTTGGCAATTTGATTTGCACCTTCAAATTTAGCATCTTCTGCGATCGCACTTTCGATTACAATTTGCCAATGCTTGGGTGAAATACCAATTCTGCCTTGTTCCATTCTTTTTAAGCCATCAATAGTTGCTAATACAACTAAACGAACACCAGGCTCTATTTTTCTGTATTCTTTCGGCATTAATTCCCCTGGTAATGGTGGATTTTCGTATAAAATTGGTACAACTCCATAACCATAAGCAATTTCTGAAAGCATTAAATAATTTAAAGTATCCACTTCGGTAAAGTGATATTCGGTGACTAAAACAGTTTGAGTGTGGAGACGGAATAAATCGAGAATATTTTCACCAAAAGCTGCTCCAGCAAAGGCTTCTGCTGCTACTGCATAAGCAGAAAAAATCTGAGCATTGGGTAACATTTGAGCTAAATTTTCACTCAAACGTTGTCCAAAGGTACGAATTACTAAGTTACTTTTAGGATTGATTTTTCGAGTTTTTAATCCTATTTCCACGTTTAACATTTCGTCGTCTGTGGTAGCAATTATACTTTTGGCTGTGGAAAGATTTACTTTGCTTAAAGACTCTTTTAAATTACCATTCATTAAGGGTATATCGGGTAAATGATTATTGTCGAAATCGTCTTCTAAAACAATTCCTACTACCGGTTGGTGAAATTCCTGCAATAATTTTGCTACTTTACTTCCCACTCTTTTGATGCCAATAATAACTATATGTTCTTCTTGGGGAATTTGAGCGCGTCGTTTGGAAAATAAAAATTTCGTAGATAAAAGTTTTTCAGTAGCTAAGGCATACAATACACCCACAAAAGCAGTTCCAGTTACCCCTAATGCTAGAGCTACAATTTGCAGAATTTGAGACTCTAAATATCCGCTATATAAAAAATCTGCATATCCGCCTAAAAGTAAACTAATTGCGATATAAAAAGCAGTAGTGGACGGATCAACTAAAAAATAAAATAATACAGTTCCGATAATTGTTAAAGCGATGGTGACTAAAGCAGAAACAATTACCACACGGCGAATTTGCGAACCAGAATGCCAATATTCTAAAAGTTTTTTTCTGATTTTAATTTTACGGATAAAATTAGTTGGCTTTTGCCATATTCGCTTTTTTTTGCGACTATTATCAGCTAAATTGTTTTGTTTTTTGGAAAGCAATCTGTCAAATTGTTTAACATATATCAGAGTTGAGCCTTCTTGAATTATTGTTTCTGAATCCCAATCATAAAAGCAACTAAAGTTATAATTATCATTTGGTAAATAACAAAGTAATTTTCGAGAACCAGAATTTATTTCAAACAATTGACGACGGTGAAACTTATCTGAATAAGCAACTGTATGCTGAAATACTCCCAACCAATTACCATCTAAATGGAAAAATCCTAAAGAATCTTCCCCTAAAGCTGCTAAAGCAAAGGATGCTGCCGATAAATGAATTGGATCGTAAGCAACAAAATTGGTTAATTGTTCTTCTAAAAGTTGATTTAAGTTTTCTTTTGTCGAACGAACTACCAAACGTGCATTTTTGTTCAGTTGTCGTACTGCGATCGCAGTTTCGGCGTTGATCAGTTCGTTACTGGTGACAATCAACACAGCGCGACAATGTTCTATTTTAGCACGTTCAAAAACGCTATTTTGACGACAGTCACCAATAATTAATTCATCGAGCAAGTTATCTACATTGGGAATTCTCCAACTATTTGGCTGTACTAATTCAATTCCAACAACCTTTACGCCGAATTGTTTGAGAGCAACCACGCAATGTTGTCCCAATCCTCCCAAACCACAAACTAAAAAACGCTCATCTGTAGACGATTTATCTTCTCCCATATCTAAATTCTCTTTTTATAGAATATTTATTAGATTATTCGAGGACATATTTTTCTTTTACATACCAAGTAATTATCAAAATTATTGGTATTCATAAAGTATAGATACAATTTCAACGTAAGTGTTTCCCGAAAATTTTACTTAGAGTATATTTCATCTTTATCAGGTACATTATCACGGGCCTTCTCTGCCCGTACCACAAGAGTTTTATAAAATTTTTTTTACAGAAATGCAACTTGCAAAATGCTGTATGTCAAGAGATCGGTTAACATGTCTGTTGCTACAACGGGTTTTCCAGTAGGATTCCTATATATAATCAGGAAATACTATCAGCGTCGCAACATCGGTTTCGATTATCCAAAAAAATAACTTTTATAGATGCTTGGTAGCAAGGCGATTATATTTATTTATATTTTGTTGCACAGAAAAAAGATATAGGGATAAAGTTTAAAACTGATTACTTACATCGACATTTAATTTTAATTACTTCAGCTTTGAAATAACCGATAAATAATAACTATCAAGAATATTTCGCTTTTGCATTTTTTTGATTGCATTTACAACTAACTATAAAAAAAATAGATAATTGTCGGTAAATTTAAAGCGGTAAGCAAATAATAAAAAGTTAGAAAAAGTAGGAAAAGTAGGGAAAGTAAGAAAAGTAGGAATATCGAATTTAGCATTTAATTTATATCAGCCGTTACTTACTATTTATTACTTACTTATTACTTGCCAATCAGAAGACAATCGCGTATCATAAAAATAGAATAAAAAATAAAATTCAAATAAAAGATTTTGTTAATCAGTCAAAGTGAATCATCACACCTTTATTTAGCGAAAAAAGTAAAATCTAACAATATAGCTTTATTGCGGCGCGTTTAAACTTTTCATGGTTTATAGGAGTCAGTCAGAATTGAGTTTAGTTACAGAAAATAACTGGTTGTGTTATTTTGAATTCTGGACAACATAAACTAACAAGTTTACACAAAGGAGTATATTTTGAGCGATTCTATTATTGAGATACTCGACGAATTACCATCGGACAACCTGACTGTAAAGATGTTAAACGCCCTAGACTTTGTCGTACCTGGAGAATGGGAAAACACCGTCGGTTGCGACAACACCATTTCAGTCATAACCGGAGCAGACGATGCCGACACAGTTATGCAAATCCGCAATCGGATGATTGAGTTATATAACGACAACGACAACGGCTACCAGGGAGCCATGTGGTATTATAACCTCGTCGAAAATGCTGACAAAGCCCTAGGTGCGGCGGCGATGGCAAATAAAATCGGTGAAAAAATCGGCTTTCTCAGCTTTTTAAATAAACTAACACCCAAGGCAGATACTACTCAATCCATTGACTTGTGCTTGAAAATTGTCGCCGAGTTAATCGCTTATTCTAAAGTTAACGGCATTGAACTTAACCCTGGAGAGTTTGTCTCGGAACTACAAGACAACTATACTGGAGCTGGTTTGATGCGTATGGCTGCTTTAGTTAGTATCGATGGTATCCTTCCTTTAGGTCCAGATTTCCTGCAAAAAGTCCAAGATACCCTTAATGGGGAAGGGGAAAGTGCCCTTGCAGACAATCCCACCTTTGGAGCACTTGCAGACTCGATTCCTGGCGATGATAAAGTTGGCTTTATCAGTTCAACCTTTAGTACAGTTTCCGGGTGGATGGATAATCTAGTTAGCTCTGCTGGCTTAACCAGGGAATCAATTTTTGACCACATCGGTGGCTTTATCGAGTTTTCCGACGATAGTTTGGATTTTGTGGCAGCTTTTCTCGATCAGAGTACCAATTACTTTGTACATACCGGCACCCAAACCATGGCTCGGAAATTGATTTTGCGTGCTGCTGAAGATGTATAGGAAAAGCATTAATAAACATTTATTTCCTTATTACGGATAAAAAATTCGGCGTTGCCTACCTCGTTATGAATTATAAATGTAGAGACGCGATATATCGCGTCTCTACAACGGTTTGCGATCGATCCCATAGGTTAGATTTGTGCTTCTAAACATTGAATTTTGCTTTGATAATAATCTTGTTCTACAGATAATTGATCCATAAAATCTTTACAGAAAGTTAGGTTATAGTAGGGAATTAGGATTCCATGGGAAAAATAACAACGGAAGATTTGCTGTAATCCACCAAGGGTTATTGGTGCGTGCTTATGTATTAAAATTATATG
Organism: Richelia sp. UBA3308; assembly: GCA_002361335.1. Lineage (GTDB taxonomy): Bacteria > Cyanobacteriota > Cyanobacteriia > Cyanobacteriales > Nostocaceae > Rivularia. Next base: position 26,836 of record DESS01000217.1, on the reverse strand, counting down.
TTTTAAAAGATGGATTCTCGTGCATCTAACACACCACTAAATCTAGAATCATTTTATTTTTTATTTATAAACACCTTCTTAGTGATTACTGTGATTCAACTGTGTTACTTTGGATTTGAAGCAGCAATAAAGTAGAAAACTATATTAAATATAAGGAGTGCATTTTGAGCGATTCAATTAATGAATTACTAGACGAATTACCAGCGAACAACCTGACGGTGAAGACGCTAAACGCCCTAAATTTTGTTCTCCCCCAGAAGTGGGAAAACGTCGTGGGTTGTGACAAAACCATTTCAGTCATAACTGGAGCAAACGATGCCAACACAGTTATGCAAATCCGCAATCGGATGATTGAATTATACAATGATAGGGATAATGGTTACCAGGGAGCCGTGAGATTTTATAGAATTGTCGATAATGCTGACAAAGCCCTGGGTGCGGCAGCCATGGCGAACAAAATCGGCGAAAAAATCGGCTTTCTCAGCTTTTTAAATAAACTAACACCCAAGGCAGATACTACTCAATCCATTGACTTGTGCCTGAAAATTGTTGCCGAATTAATCGCTTATTCCAAACTCAATGGCATTAAACTCGATCCTATAGATTTTGTGTCAGAATTACGTCAGAATTATACAGGGTCTGCTTTGATGCGGATGGTAGCTTTAGTTTGTATTGATGGGTTGATTCCTTTAGGTCCAGACTTCTTGCAAAAAGCCCAAGATACCCTTAATAATCAAGGAGAAAGAAGTTTTGAAAACAACCCCGTTTTTGCAGCAATTGAACCCTCGATTCCCAGCGATAATAAAATCGGCTTCATTGCTTCAACCTTCAGCTCGGTTTCCGGCTGGATGGATAATTTAGTTAGCTCTACTGGCTTGACACCAAACACAGTTTTTAACCACATAGGTAGCTTTATAGAATTTTCTGATGATAAATTAGATTTTGTCGCAGCTTTTCTCGATCAAAGTACCAATTATTTTGAGCATACCGGTATCCAATCCGTGGCTCGCAAATTGATTTTGCGTGCTGCCCAAGATGTATAGTAACAGTTATTTGCTTACGTCAAATTTCCAACTGTACCTATATATAGCGGTTTTCAGTTGGGTGCAATACCGCAAAAAATTAGTAGAATTCGGACGGGCAGGGATGCCCGTACCACAAGAATGTATTCTACTAAGGGTGAAAACCGCTATAGTTAACTATCCCCGGCTTCAAGCCGGGAGCTTTATTTAGATAAACGGCATCGCTTAAGCACTCACGCAGCGCCAACACGATTAACTGGCATATTTTGCTCCTAGGGTGCTGTGACAGTTTGTTTAACTTCTTACGCAATAATAACCTTTTCCTGTCACGCACCAACCAAGGTTTTGTGACAATTGCGTAAGTCCTGTTTAAGATACTTGGTTTAAAATAATACAAATAAGTAATATCCCTAATTTATCACTCCGTAAAAGTCAAGGGTTAATTTACTGTTTAATAATATCTAAAATTCTTTAAAAAAAAATTAGCGAAGGTATTAATCGAGAAATACACGAAGGCATTTTTAAGTTAAAAAAAATATTATAAAACTTGTTATAAAGCTTGCTGCACGTACTGTAGTCAGTAATGTGTTTTAACAAATGAATATAAAAAAAACTCTTTCGAGTAAACATAGTTACTGGACAAGATAAAAAGACAATAGCTTTCACCTGTGAGCAAGCAGAAATTTTAGCGAATGATCACAATTTATCAAACAATACTATTAACCCTATTCTTTACCGTCCATTTGATAAACGTTTTGTAGTGTACGCCTCGAAAGTTGTTACACGTCGGCGTTTAGATGTTATGCGTCATATGATGGTAGGAGAAAATTTAGGGTTAATTGCACGACGACAGATGATTGGTGAACTTATGTCTTACTTCTTTGTAAGTAAGCATATAATTTCTGATGGAGTAATTAGATCTGACAACAAAGGTGGGGAATCAATTTTCCCTCTCTACCTCTACCCTAACCCAAACAACCCAAAAGAATTAGAAGAACCAATCCGCCCCAACCTCTCTCCCGAATTCCTCAAAGACATCACCTCAAAACTCAACTACACGCTCACCCCAGAAGCCATCTTCTACTACATCTACGCCATCTTCCACTCACCAACCTACCGCGATCGCTACGCCGAATTCCTTAAAATCGATTTCCCCCGCGTACCCCTCACTAGTAATGACGAACCCCTTCGGGGTAGGGGATAGGAGATGGGTTGTGGGGGATGGGGAAGGAACCCCGAAGTAAATGGATACATAAGATGTATTTTGAGACACGTAGTGCGAAAAAATACGGAGTCCTTGTTAGAAACCCCTTATTTTAATTATGGGGTTCCCTAACCCCTAATCCCTAACACCCAACCCCTTTCATGAACTATTCCAACAACTATCCACATACGGTGAAGAATTAGTCGCACTCCACTTGATGAAATCCCCCAAACTGGACAATTTAATTACTCAATTTGTCGAAAACGGCGGTGGAAAAGAAGTTGCAATTGGTACAGCTAAAAAAGCATACTCAAACAATAAAGTCACCATCAACAAAAAAGGTGACGGTTTTATCGGAATACCAGAAGAAGTTTGGAATTTTCACGTTGGTGGCTACCAAGTTTGTCACAAATGGTTAAAAGACCGCAAAAATCGTATCCTTAGTGAAGAAGATATCCAGCATTATCAACGCATTGTGGTAGCATTGCAAGAAACAATAAAACTGATGAACAAAATTGACCAAGCTATACCGGAGTTCCCGTTACAATAAGTAGGTATACAAAAATATTTACCGTCATTGCGAGGGAAGCGAAGCAATGACATTTATTGTAATTGGTGTATTCCAGTAAACCACATACCATGACAATTAAAGAAAAACTACTGCAAGAAATTGAAAAAGCACCAGAACCTCTTTTACAAGAAGTATTAAATTTTATTCAGTTTTTGCAAAATAAGCGCCAACAAGAAAAATTAGAAATCACTCTTTTAAGTGAATCTTCACTACAAAAAGATTGGTTGAAACCAGAAGAGGACGAAGCATGGCAGGATTTATAAAAGGTGATGTCGTTATTGTCCCATTCCCTTTCTCTGACTTAACCCAAGCAAAACGTAGACCTGCTTTAGTTGTTGCTAATATAAATGGGAACGACCTGATTCTTTGTCAAATTACTAGTCAAGCTATTAGTGATGAATATGCTATTAGGATTGACAATAGTGACTTTATTACAGGTAGACTTAATCAAATTAGTAACATCCGACCTAATCGTTTATTTACAGCGGATAAATCAATTATTCTTTATAGAGCAGGTCAACTCAAACCAGAAAAGCTAGAAGAAGTCATCGTAAAAATTATTGAGATACTGCAACAATAAATTAGCTACTTACCGTGATGTGAATTCAACAGGTGAATAATTTATCAAACCTAAAACCCAAAACCTAAAATTCCAAAATGCTTGAACAAGCCATAGAAAATATCATCCGCAAACAACGCCCGTATTACCTACTACAAGGGAACCCCATAAAAGGCATTGATAATCAATATTGGCTCGTTTTCAAGCATAGAGACGCTGACAATCTACTGCATAATTTCATCACCTTTGCTCTAGAAAATCATATTCTGCATGAAGGTTCCGATAACTTTACCGTTGCAGCCCATTCCAAAAATGCAGAAAGCGTAACATTTTTCTACTCTTGGGAATCTCTAGACTCAGAAGAAATTAATAATAGTATCCGCCAATTTGATGCTGAATGGCAGCGAGAAGACATTACATTTGATATCAGTACACAGAAGGTAGTAAAACTAATTTAGACGACGAAACTTTTATAGTGCAATTAGTGCAAGATACCGACCAACTTAACTTGATTGCAATGGATGGTATTAAAGCAACAAGCTTAAAAGTTTCTGCTTCAGCTATTTTAATTAGGGCATAAACCCTTAAGGACTGCTAATATCAACCAACTGCTTAAATTTCTCTTCCTGGGCAATTCCTTCAAAATCTGGGTCATTAACAGCATCTTGCTTATACTGGGGATTTAAATTAATCGCTTTTTCCAGAGTCTCTACAGCTTCATCGACATTACCTTGATAGCTATAACAAATCGCCTTATTATAATAAGCGCTAGCATAATTTGTATCTAATTCCAAGGCTTTCTCAAAACTTCTTAATGCTTCTTGATCTTTTTCCAATTCAATCAATACATAACCCCGTTTATCCCAAGCTTTGGCAGTAGGATTAAATTCGATCGCTTTATCAAAAGAAGCAACCGCGTCTTCATAACGTTCCAACATTTCCAAAGCTAAACCGCGATTCATCCAAGCTACACCATTGGTAGGTTCTACTTCTACAGCTTTATCAAAAGATTTAAACGCTTCTTCATGACGCTGCAATTTTCCTAAAATTACACCCCGATCCACCCAAGCTTGATGGTAATCTGGTTTAATTTTCAACGCTCGATCAAAACCGGCGATCGCATCTTCGTAACGCTTGATTCTTCCTAAACTCATTCCCAAGACAAACCAGAGTTTTTCGTTATCTGGCTGTTTTTTGGCAACTTTACCAAAAGCGGAAATTGCAGCTTCATAACGCTTTATTTCCATCAAGGCTAAACCGCGATGGTACCAGCTATCGGCATCATCGGGTTTAATTTCCAATACTTTATCAAATGTTGCGATCGCGTCTTCGTATTGTTTCAATTCCCACAGGGCTAAACCCTTGTGATACCAAAGTTTTTCGTTATCTGGCTGTAATTCTAAGGCTTTATTATAAGCGTCAATTGCTTGTTCGTAATTCCCGGCTGTAAATAACTCGTTACCCTCAGTCACAAATTCATCTACATTTACAAATAATTGGGGATGATTAGATTTGAGTGTTTCAATTGGTTCAATGACTTTTTGTAGCTTTTGCAAGATTTCACCAACGGCAGAAGCAGCAATTTCGCTGGGTGTAATTTCTGATAACTTTTGTAATATCTCCTGCTTCTGAGCTTCAGCATCCGATTGAACTAACTGCAATTGTTCGCTTAAAGTAGATTCTAATTTATCCAACTTTTCTAAACTAGAATCTTTACGAGCTGTAATTTCCGATTCTAAAGCAGCAAGTTGTTCGCCAGCAGTATTTTCTAAATTTTGCAAACTTTCTAAAGTTTGATTCTGCTGAGATTCTACACCCGAGGTAGAAGTTGAAATTTGATTGTTCGCTTCTTGTTCCAGATTCTGCAATAATTCCCAAGCCGAATCCTTGCGACTTTGTACCTCAGATTGTAAAACAGCAAATTGCGATCGCAATTCTGTTTCCAGTTGGGATAAACTTTGTAGGGTTTGCTGTCTTTGTTGTTGAATACCCGATTGCGATTCTTGAAGGTTCCCAACGACGGAAGATTCTAGATTAACTATATTATTTTGAGTTAACTGAACTTGTTCTTGAATCAAACTTTGGGCTTGCTGTAACTCGAAATTCATTTCCGAGCGTAATTTTTCTAAACTTTGTAGAGCGATCGCCTTTTGTTGTTCTGCTTTTTCTCTGGCATCTGCTTCAATATCATCAAGCTGTGGTGCAAAATCAGCTTCTAATTTCTTTAATTCATGTAAAATTACATCTCGCTGTTGTTGAGCATCTTGTTGAAGTTGGGAAAGTTGATTAGCGAAATCCGATTCCGTACCCGCAAACTGTTGCAAAACACCGTCTTTTTGAATTTGTAAATCGGTATGTAACCCAGAAACGTGAGATGCGAATTGATTCTCCGAAAGTTTCAAATTCTCGATAATCGCATCCTTCTGACTTTGTACCTGAGTTAAAATCGCCGAAAGTTGAGGAGCAAAATTCAATTCTAACTGCTGTAAATTTTGTAAAGTTTGCTGTTGCTGGCCTTGTGTCGCTGACAGAAGCTGTTGTAACTCAATTGTAAAATCGGTTTGCGACTGCTTGATATTTTGTACCGCCACATCCTTATACTGTTGTAAATCCCCTTGCAGTACATCTAACTTGGGTTTAAACTCGGCAGAAAGACTTTGTAAAGAAACCAAAATCAAATCTCGTTGCTGCTCTGCGGCCGATTGAAGTTCCTTTAACTCACTTGCAAAATCAATTTGCGACTGCTTGAGATTTTCTACCAGATTATGCTTCTGTTGCAAAACATCGGATTGTAAACCCTTCATTTGGGGAACAAACTCAGCACTCAACCTTTCCAAATTTTCAATAATCGAATTCCCTTGCTGCTGGGCGTTAGCTTGGACTTCCGACAGTTTACCAGTAAATTCCGTATCCAATTTATTTAACGCTTGCTTAAAAACATCAATTTGGGATTCAATTTCCGATAAAGCTTGTTGCTTCGATGCCGATAAATCAGCAACCAAAACCGATAAACCTTCTCGCTTACCACCAATATCTTCCCGTAAAATCTTCGCTTCATCATTCAACTCATCAACCGTATCTTGTGCTTCTTCGATGAGTTTTTCTACCCTTTTATTAGCGCTAGCGATTCTTGCTTCTAAATCTCCCAACTCCTTAAGACGGGCAGTCACCAAATTCGTTACTTCCCGAAAAACAGCTCGTCTTAATAAAAATATGGCAACAATCACCCCTATCATTAATAAAACTAAAGTAGCCAGCAGCGCATTAAATAAACCAGTAGTTTGACTAAAAGCTCGATTCGCTTCCGCTTGTACCTGCTCCTGTACTTGTTGCCGTCGTCGCAATTGTTCCAATTCCTGTTGCGGAGTAGTAGCTTGAGCAACAATATAATTAGAAGATTGAGACGTAACAGGTTTAGCAGCAGCAACCCCAACAGACATTAAAAGGGTTGAAACCATAATATTGCCGAACGAAACCAGAGCAAATACCTTTGAATTAAAGCGTTCCACAACTCCCTTCCCTTGTCTGTTGGTAAAAATGGTTAACGCCTATATGATAGCGGGTTTTTCAGCAGGATTGGCAGATAGCGGGATGATTATACATTGTAGGGTATTTGATTTTAATCAATTTTGTATGTGGTTATAAGAAAAATAGCGTCACGCACCATCTTCGAGTTGTGAGAATCTTGTAAAAAATTTATTTGAGTGCGATCAGCTTCCCTGGTGCCGGAGGCAATTGCGATCGAGGGCATGGGCAAAGCCAATCCCATCTTCATAAATTTATTTTAATTAACGACATTTTATTCTTTGATAATCTCTTAAATATTTTCCAAAGCGTTGATAATATTTTCTTTTTTTCAGTGTTTTTTATCTTCTTATTTTTATTCTGATTTTTATGAATAATACCTAAGCATTTTTATATATAAATTCATTGATAATGTATCCTTTTAAACCTAAAATATAATTGCGAATAAACTGTTTTTATGTCATTTAAATCAGTTTATATTATCTGATTATGTGTTTTTTTTTACTTTCAACCAGACAGTAATAAAAGATATTTTTTGATGGCTTCCCCTACAATCAAATATTCGCTACCACAAAGCCATTAAAAAAATGGATGAATCTATCTACAATATTATTCGTCAGCGACGTGAAAATGCTGAACATCCAGAAGATTTGCTCTCATTGTTGATGCAAGCGCGTGACGAAGATGATAGTAGTCAAATGAATGATAAGCAAATCCGAGATGAAATTGCAACTTTAATGCTTGCTGGTCATGAAACTACTGCCAATGCCCTATCTTGGACGTGGATGTTACTTGCTCAACATCCAGAAGTTTATCAAAAATTGTTGAATGAGTTAGATACTGTATTAGATCGGCGATCGCCAACAGTAGAGGATATCCCCCACTTGCGTTATGCCAACATGATAATCAAAGAATCCATGCGACTCTATCCGCCAGTACCGTTATTCATTCGCGATGCTGTAAAAGACTACGAACTTGGGGGATATAAAATTCCAGCAGGATGTTACATCTTGATTTCTCAGTGGGTGATGCACCGTCATCCGAAATATTTTGAGAACCCCGAAAAGTTTATCCCCGAAAGATGGGAACAAGACTTAGAAAAGCAATTACCGAAAGGTGTATATATACCATTTGGAGAAGGTCATAGAATTTGTTTCGGTCAAAGTTTTGGGATGATGGAAGCAGTATTATTACTTGCTACAATTGCTCGGAAATTTCAACTCACTTTAGTTGATGCCGATTCTATAATTCCCCAACCTTCAATAACTTTACAACCACAACACGGTATTAAAGTGAAAATTAGTCAGCGTAGTTAAGGTTCTAAAAGTTATAAATCATTTGTAAACTCCAAACCCGGTTTTTTAAAAAACCGGGTTTCTTCTGCCAGAAATTTTGCTTCTTCAATACGCTGAATAAATTAGAAAAAGTCAGAATTTTCACCGAAACTACAAAAAAGTTTTTTTGTCAATATCAGTATTCTAACACCCAAAAAATAGTATCTTTAATCACAGTTAAATTTACATCCCTTTACATTTACTTCCAGCATTTTTCAATCTTTTTCTGTCGTTGTAGTACGGAAACAATCTAAATATCAATTTTGTTGCTGGTTTTTAAAGGGTTAATTAGTTAAATGACTAAAAATTAAACAAACTGCTTCCCTCAAAATAACAATAGCATATTACAGCTACAACTCTTGTAATCTCGTATATCAATTGAGAATCTTGTCAATTAAAATTTTTGTGTAAAGTTCAGTAACGAGATTGTAACAGAATATTAATACATAATTTTAATAGATGATGATTAAACCGCAAGTTTTACTTATGAGATGGTAATTTCCGATTTTTTTTTCAAAGGCTTGAATTTTGTTTAAGTCCCGCGAATTGGTTTTTTGATTTACATGTACAATAAAACAGTTGTATTCGGTGGCGGACGTTGATTGAACGCTATACTTTGCCTGAAATGGGCAATATCTGGACTGACACTTATAAGTTCCAAACCTGGCTACAAGTGGAAATTGCAGTTTGTGAAGCACAAGCTGATTTAGGTTATATCCCCACAGAAGCTGTACGGGAAATAAAAGCTAAGGCGAACTTTGATGTCAAACGAGTGCTGGAAATTGAAGCTGAAGTCCGCCACGATGTAATCGCTTTTTTAACTAATGTCAATGAATATGTGGGTGATGCAGGACGTTATATTCACCTGGGAATGACAAGTTCTGATGTCTTAGATACCGCTTTGGCCTTGCAAATGCTTGCCAGTTTAGATTTAATTATCCAAAAGCAGGAAGAATTAATTACAGCCATTCGCGAAAGAGCTAGCGAACATCGCTACACTGTAATGATTGGACGTTCCCACGGTATTCATGCTGAACCGATCACCTTTGGATTTAAACTAGCTGGATGGTTAGCCGAAGTCCTACGCAATCAACAACGTTTACATACCTTACGCAAAACCATCGCCGTCGGTAAAATATCCGGTGCTGTCGGAACTTACGCCAATATCGAACCCCGCGTAGAAGCACTCGCTTGTGAAAAACTTGGACTTCAACCAGACACCGCATCCACCCAAGTTATTTCTCGCGATCGCCATGCTGAGTATCTCCAACAGTTGGCTTTAGTCACAGCTTCCCTCGAACGTTTTGCGGTAGAAATTCGCAATTTACAAAGAACAGATGTCCTCGAAGTCGAAGAATTTTTTTCTAAAGGACAAAAAGGTTCCTCCGCAATGCCCCACAAACGCAATCCCATACGTTCCGAAAGATTAACTGGAATGGCGCGAATCGTTCGTGGAAACGCCATGGCAGCCCTAGAAAACGTTGCATTATGGCACGAAAGAGATATCTCTCACAGTTCTGTAGAAAGAGTAATTTTACCAGATTCTTGCATTTTGACCCATTTCATGCTAAAGGAAGCAACCAACTTAGTAAAGAATCTGTTGGTATATCCCGAAAACATGGCGCAGAACATGAATTGTTATGGTGGTGTAGTATTCAGTCAAAAGGTACTATTAGCCTTAATTGAAAAAGGGATGAACCGCGAAGAAGCCTACAAAATTGTTCAAGAAAGTGCTCATACAGCGTGGAATCAGAAAGACGGCAACTTCCACGATTTAATTTGTCAAGATAGTCGCGTCATAGAAAAATTATCAACACAGGAAATCGAAACCTGTTTCAACCCCCAAAACCATCTACAACATCTAGAACAAATTTATCAACGCTTAGGAATTTGAAATTAGTTGTTAGTTGTTAGTTGTTAGTTGTTAGTTGTTAGTTGATAGTTGTTAGTTGTTAGTTGATAGTTGTTACTCGTTACTCATTACTC
>DESS01000217.1:9516-16532 GCA_002361335.1 Richelia sp. UBA3308 | reverse complement strand
TTACTCATTACTCATTACTTATTGACCCCGACAAATATGATAACTGTTTAACCGGATAGGGAATAACTTTTCCCCATCCCCATCGCTTCCCAATTTCCAATTGACTACAAAAGCCCCACCGCATGCAATAAACCATGTCCAGTAAGTATTTCAATCATCAAAGCAATAAAACCAAGCATGGCTACCCTTCCATTCCAAACTTCTGCCGAAGTTGTAATACCCCACTCCCAGCGCTCTGGAGGATAGATTTTGACTTTTTTCTTCATCTGGTTGACTTGTGCTAGTGAAATACTCGGAGATTTCAATGCATCAAGAGTCAAATCTGCTAACGCTTTAATAAATACCGGATCAACGTTAAGTGCTGGTACTCTACGGAAGTTTTCAATTCCTGCCTCTTCTGCTACTTCCCGATATTCAATATCAATTTCTTCTAATGTCTCAATATGCTCGGAAACAAAACTGATAGGTACAACTACTAAATTTTTAACCCCTTTGTGTGCCAAATCTTCAATGGCTTCTTCGGTATATGGTTGCAACCACTCCACAGGACCCACACGACTCTGATAAGCTAAGGTATGGGGATTTGATCGATTGAGAGTTTGCATAATTAAATGCGTACATTCTTCAATTTCTTGCTGATAAGGATCGCCAGCTTCTTCTACATAGCTTTTGGGAACCCCATGGGCGCTAAAGAAGATGTGAGCATCGTCGGGATTGGATAACTGATCTAATTCCTGCGCTATCAGTTGAGCCATTGCTTGTAAATAACCCGGTTGCTTGTACCAAGAAGCAATTACAGAATATTCAATCTGCTGTAACTTGGGATTTTCTTGCCAAAGTGTTTCTAAGAGCCGATAGCTAGAACCGCTGGTACTAATGGAAAACTGCGGATAAAGCGGTAAAATCACCAATTTGTCAATACCATCAGCGATAATTTGCGCGATCGCCTCCTCGGTGTAAGGATGCCAATAACGCATTCCAATGTAAATATTTGCTTCTTGCCCTAATTCCGAAAGCTGCCCTTTTAAAGCTTCTCCCTGAGCTTCGGTGATTTGTCGCAAGGGAGAACCACCACCAATTTTACGGTAGTTTTCTTGAGAGGTTTTGCTTCGTCGCGTAGAGATAAACCAAGCTAAAGGTTTTTGCAGCCAACTGAAAGGCAGGCGAATTATTTCCGGATCGGAAAACAGATTGTAAAGGAATGGCTGTACGTCCTCAAGTTTATCCGGTCCACCAAGATTAAGCAATAAAACGCCTACACGACCCATAGCAGTATTAGTCCCCAATTTTTTTCAGCTTTTTTACTAATGTTAACAATATATCTTTATTAAATACATAAGTTAATACCAGGGAAATATATCTTAGCTACAATTCTTTGAGAGAAGGGCACAAGGGGACAAGGGGACAAGGAGAAATTTGCAATATTAACTACTCACTCGTCACTGCTCACTGCTCACTGCTCACTCCTTACTATCGATTCAGCTAAAATCTAAATATTAAACTACTAATTAAACTACTATATTAAGTATCTACCCGTGGACACTGTAACTTGCTCTCGCTGCAAACAAACCGTAAACTCACAGGCTATAACCTGTCCTTTTTGTCGTACCCAGCTAAAAGCTTACGGACATCCCGGTATTCCTCTATATCGCGCTAGGGGGGATGAATTTCTTTGCGACACCTGCACCTACCACGCTGACGATACTTGCAACTATCCCAAACGTCCCCATGCCAAAGAATGTACGCTTTATCAAAATCTGGAAGAACGCAATTTAGAATTACAGCGACAAAATCAAAACAAGAGTGTGAGTGTAAGCGTTAATAATTGGATTAAGCGAAATCAAGGTTTATTATTAATATTCGCTTTGTTATTTATATGTTTTTTGTTATCTCTGTAACCAAATCCGGCTGATTGCCGGTAATAAATCATAATTAAACATAATTAAACATAATTAATTTGAAAAATTTGCAGATCAACTGCATAAGTTACCAGAAACTCCCCCCATATAGTATATAGAACAACGCATTCCGGGAGGGAGTAAGAACCAAATGCTCAAAAACCTGCGACGATTAGCGCAATTCTATGGTGTGCTGTTTTTAGCTGATTACTTGTTATGGAAGCAAAGCAAAAAAAGTCAGGTTTACAAAAAATGTAACTCAAACTACTTATTAAATTGATAATTGCAATGTAATATACCTATGGAATAGCTATTCCTAGTTTGAGAAGATTAAGAATTAACTCGAATAATTGACAATCCTTGATTGGACTTGACGATGCAGGGGGATGCACTCTGTGGTGATTCAGTTCGATTAAGGGAATGTATGGCACATAAGTTTTTGTAGATCCTAAAAATGGAATAGAGCGCAGATTTTTTATGGAAAATTCAAAAGGGCGTGAATATTGCTCTCAGATTGGAATCGCGCTGAGTGTAATTGCAGTTCATTTCTTTTCTTGGAATAGCGCGATTGCCTCCGGCACCAGCGAGCTGATCGCACAAGTTCCGGACAACACTTTAGGTGCAGAAAGTTCCGTTGTAACACCAAATGTTGATATTAAGGGTTTGCCTAGCGATCGCATTGATGGAGGAGCAATTCGCGGTTCTGGTTTGTTTCATAGTTTTCAGGAATTAAATGTTAGGGAAGGGCGAGGAGTCTATTTCAGTAATCCGGCGGGAATTGAGAATATTTTTAGTCGGGTGACGGGGAGAAGTGCCTCAAATATTTTTGGTACGTTGGGTGTTTTGGGTAATGCCAATTTGTTTTTGCTCAATCCCAACGGAATTATTTTTGGTCCCAATTCCAGGTTAGATATTGGGGGTTCGTTTTTTGGTAGTACTGCCAATAGTTTGATTTTTGAAGATGGGGAGTTTAGCGCTAGGAATCCGGGTGCGCCACCATTGTTAACTATGAAGGTACCATTAGGAGTGCAATTTGGTCGGGGACAACCAAGTGCGATTGTTAGCAGGCTGAATTCTTGGTAAACGTCGATGATCAGGCGAAGAAGGGGTTAACTAGACAAGTTTATTATTCAATAATTAATTGATTTATTTGTATGATTATGAGTTTAATAGGAAAAACATTGGGCGGTCGTTACCGCATTTTGCAAAAAATAGCAGAAGGTGGATTTGGTGATACATATCGAGCTATTGATTATAATTTACCAGGAAAGCCGGTGTGTGTGGTCAAACACTTAAAGTCGAAGAGTATTCGTCCTCCGTTTTTGCAGCTTGCTAAGAATAAGTTCGATGCAGAGGCGCAAACTTTATATCGGTTGGGTAATAATAGCGAACAAATCCCCAGATTATTTGCTCATTTTGAAGAGGAAAATGAACAATTTTATTTGGTTCAGGAATTTGTTGATGGAGATAACTTAACGAAAGAAATATTTTCAGGTTATTTCAAAACAGAGGCAAAGCTATTGCAACTTGTAATTGACATTCTGGAGGTTTTGGCGTTTGTACATCAGCAAAACGTTATCCACCGCGATCTGAAACCACAGAATATCATGCGACGAAGAACAGATGGCAAGATAGTCTTGATTGATTTTGGGGCTATTAAAGAAGTTGCAACTTTAACAGTTAACCCCCAGGGGCAAATTGACCAGACTGTTTCAATCGGAACTCCCGGTTATATGCCGAGCGAACAACAATCTGGTCGTCCGTTTTTTAGCAGTGATGTTTATGCTGTGGGAATTATTGCTTTTCAGGCTTTAACTGGTTTATACAGTAATCCGCTAGAGCTACCGCGAGATTCTGTTACAGGTGAGTTGAGCTGTGCTTTATTTCCAGAATACAGAAATATTAGCCCAGGTTTTGCAACAATTTTAGATCAGATGGTGCGTTATGACTATCGTCAGCGTTACAAAAATGCCACTGCAGCCCTAGAAGATTTACATAATCTACTGAAGGTAAAACAAGGTTCAAGGGTAGTTTTACCGTTAAACTCAAGCTTAAATGATACACCACCGCAAAATGCTTATGACAATAGTAGTGTTTCTACTCAATGGAAACCTTCTTGGCTTCGGAGAATTATCGAATTTTTCCGATATTTATTTGTTGAACCCGAATTAGAAGATGTTTATCCACCATCAAATATCCCTTCTAATCCTTCCAATATTGCCAATATACCTCCAGAATCTACTATTGATTTAGAGCAACCCGAAGGACAAGTAAGGCTAATGTCTAATTTGTACATTCCACGTCCACCGATTGAAAATGATTGTTACCAAACTATAGTCCGCCCAGGAGCATTAATTCGGATTAAAGCACCGCGACAAATGGGTAAAACTTCATTGTTGTCGCGCACTCTGAATTATGCCAGAAGCCAAGGTGCTCGAACTGCCTATTTGAATTTTCAATCTGCTGATGCAGAATTTCTTAATAGTTTGAATAGATTCTTACGATGGTTTTGCGGTAGCATTGCCCAAGAATTAAATTTGCCAGATAAATTAGACGAATATTGGCAGGGTGTACTGGGTAGTAAAAATAATTGTACAAACTATTTTCAAAGATATTTACTATCAGAAATTAGAAACCCGATAGTTTTGGGTTTAGATGAAGTCGATCAACTTTTTCAATATCCACAAGTAGCGTCGGAATTTTTCGCTTTGTTACGGGCTTGGCACGAAAAGTCAAAAAATCAGGTCACTTGGCAAAAATTGCGATTGGCGATTGTCCATTCTAAAGAAGTTTATATCCCTTTAAATATCAATCAGTCACCCTTTAATGTGGGTTTACCCATTGACTTACCAGAGTTCAATAAGTCACAGGTAGAAGAATTAGTAAGAAGACACCATTTGAATTGGAGTGAACAAGAAGTGAGTAAATTGATGACAATGGTAGGGGGACATCCTTACCTGGTGCGGCTAGCATTGCATGAAATTGCTCGTGGCAGGATTGATTTATTTGATTTTTTAGAGGTTGCTTCTACAGAACAAGGAATGTTTAGCGATCACCTGCGCCGTCACTTGTATAACTTGCAAGAGGATAAAAAATTAGTTTCAGCTATGAAGCAGATAATAACATCTAGTAATGCTGTACGTTTAGATACGAGTTTAGCGTTTAAGTTACGCAGTATGGGTTTGGTGAAGTTTCATGGTAATTACGTTGCTCCATTGTGTAATTTGTATAGGCTTTATTTCCAGGAGAATTTGAGGTGATCAACAGTTATGAATCAAGAATTGATCTGGCTCAAGTTTAAGTCTGTCCATGGTTATGGTAAATAAAGAGACCGATAAGCAAACAGAGCGCGATCGCAAGTTGAAAATCTAAAATACCTGTCGCAATCAAGATATCGCCAAAACTCAACCGTAGTTAATTTCAACAACAGAAAATCAACTATGAATCAAAACATACCAGAATCTTACCAATACCAAGTAGGGGGAAGTTTACCAACTGATGCCCCGACTTATGTCAACAGAGAAGCTGACGAGGAACTCTATGAAGCTTTAAAAGCAGGAGAGTTTTGTTACGTGCTCAACTCTCGACAGATGGGAAAATCAAGTTTGCGGGTACAAACAATGCAACGCTTGCAGAGTGAGGATTTCGCCTGTGTAGCAATTGATATTACAAATATTGGTACGGCAGATATCAGCCCAGAACAGTGGTATGCCGGGATTATTGACACCATCATTAATAGTTTGGGACTATACGGTGATTTTGATTTAAGTGATTGGTGGACTTCTCAAGGTTTGCTGTCTCCGGTAAATAAGTTAAGTAAATTTTTTGAATCAGTTTTATTAGAATCAATTTCACAAAAGATTGTCATTTTTATCGATGAAATTGATAGTGTTTTGAGTCTCAATTTTAAGGTTGATGACTTTTTCGCTTTAATTCGGGAATGTTATAACAGTCGAGCTTCCCAACCAAAATATCAGCAATTGACTTTTACTTTGTTGGGGGTTGCAAATCCCAGCGATTTAATTCAAGATAAGCGCCGCACGCCGTTTAATATTGGAAAGGCCATTGAATTAACTGGTTTTCAGTTAGAAGAAGCAGAACCATTAGCCCAAGGTTTATCAGAAAAAACTAGCAATCCCATGGAGTTAATGGGTGAGGTATTGCATTGGACTGGGGGACAACCTTTTCTGACTCAAAAGCTATGTAAGCTGATTTTAAATCAAGAGGTAGTTCCAGAAAATGGAATCAAAAAATGGTTAGAGAATATAGTGCAGTCTGAGGTAATTCATAACTGGGAAGTAAAAGATGATCCCGAACATTTAAAGACTATTCGCCACAGAATTTTACGCGGTGGTGGGGGAGTAATGACAGGTAGGTTGTTAGGGATATATAAACAAATACTTGAGGGTGGACAACTCTCCCCAGTCCGGACTGCTGATACACCAGAACAAGTATATTTACGGCTATCAGGATTAGTAGTTGAACAACAAGGTAATCTCAGGGTTTATAACCGCATTTATGAGTCGATTTTTACTTTAGATTGGGTTAATCAGGAGTTAAAAGATCTCCGTCCAGATTTTTATGCTGAGCAGTTTGAGGCTTGGCTGGATTCTAATGGTGACGATAATTCCCATTTGTTGCGCGGAGAAAATCTCGTTAATGCTTTAGCATGGGCGCAAGGGAAAGGTTTAAGTACTCAAGATTACCAGTTTATTACTGCTAGTCAAAAATTGCAATTTGCCCAAGCACGTAAGAGAACTAAGCGACAAACTCGCATTAGTGGGATCGTTTTATCTACTGTATTGTGTTTAGGCGTACCTACTGTACTAGGGCTACGTCAAGTAGCTGAAACTGCAATACAAAAAGGGAATGCTGCAAGAAAAGAAGCGGAGGATGAAAGACAACAAGCGGAGGCTTCAAGGAAACAAACAGAGGATGCAACAAAAGAAGCAGAGGCTGCAACAAAAGAAGCAGAGGCTGCAAGAAAACAAGCGGAGGCTGAGAGAAAACAAGCTGATGCTGCAAGAAAACAAGCTGATGCTGCAAGACAACAACTAAATGCTGCAAAAGAACAAACCAAAGAGCAAACAAAACTAGCGGACGCTGCAAAACAACAAG
>DESS01000217.1:0-9396 GCA_002361335.1 Richelia sp. UBA3308 | reverse complement strand
AAAACAACAAGCGGACGCTGCAAGACAAGAAGCGGACGCTCAAAGAGAACAAGCGAACAAGGCGCAACAACAAGCGAAGGAGCAAAGACAATTAGCGGAAACTCAAAGACAACAAGCCGATACTGCAAAACAACAAGCCGATACTGCAAAACAACAAGCCGATACTGCAAAAGGAGAAGCGGACGCTGCAAAACAACAAGCGGACACTGCAAAACAACAAGCGGAGAATCAAAGACTAATAGCGAAACTTCAAAGATATAAAGCGGGCATTGAAAGATATAAAGCTGACAAAGCCAAAAGAGAGCTAGAAGGGACTGAGATACAAAAAAAGGCTAGAGAAGCTTTACAAGAATTTGAGTATGATAAATCACCAAAAGTAGTAGTTAAAGCTATGGAGGCTGCGAAAAAGTTAAAAGCAGAAGGTAAACCTTTAGGACAATACTCTACTACAACTCCCCTACTGGCTTTAAGCACTGTTCTTAATATACCTGAACGCAAAACTCTTAAGGGACATGAAGGCTCAGTCAATTACGCCGAATTCAGCCCGGATGATAAGTATATTGTCACTTCATCCGCTGACGGTACAGCCCGCCTGTGGGATACCAAGACAGGTGAACAAAAAATCCTAAAACATGGCCGTTTTGTCAACTACGCCACTTTCAACAAAAAAGGTGACCGCATTGTCACTGCATCCGCTGACAATACAGCACGAGTGTGGAATGCTAATACAGGTGAACTACTACATACCCTCCAAGGACATAAGGAGGCTGTGTACTACGCCACTTTCAACAAAAAAGGTGACCGCATTGTCACTGCATCCGCTGACAAAACAGCACGAGTGTGGAATGCGAATACAGGTGAACAAGTGGGAAAAACCCTCGAAGGACATAAGAATGCTGTCAACCATGCCACTTTCAGCGAAGATGGCGATCGCATTGTCACTGCATCCGCTGACAATACAGCACGAGTGTGGGATGCTGATACAGGTGAACTACTAAGTGCCCTCAAAGGACATCAGAATGCTCTCTATAATGCCACTTTTAGCAGTGATGGTAAGCATATTGTCACTGCATCCGCTGACGGTACAGCACGAATGTGGAATGCTAATACAGGTGAACTACTAAGTGCCCTCAAAGGACATTGGAATCGTGTAAATTATGCCAGTTTCAGCAAAGATGGTAAGCGCATTGTCACTGCATCCGCTGACGGTACAGCACGAATGTGGAATGCTAATACAGGTGAACTACTAAGTGCCCTCAAAGGACATCAGAATATTCTCACTTACGCCACTTTCAGCGAAGATGGTCAGTACATTGTTACTGCATCTTTAGATGGTACGGCTCGAGTGTGGAATGCCGAAACAGGTAAAGAAATGCAAATCCTGGATGGACATGAGAGTTATGTCTACCGCGCCAATTTCAGCGAAGATGGTAAGCGCATTGTCACTGCATCCCTGGACGGTACAGCTAAGGTTTGGATGTGGAATACTAATACAGGTGAGTCACCCTTACCTATTAAAAAACATGAAGACTCAGTTGTTAGCACCGCTTATCATCCGGAGGATAGCAATATTTTTGTCACTGCATCCAATGACGGTAGAGCTAGAGTATGGGAGATCAACGAAACAAACGAACTGCGAACCTTTCAACCAGCTAGAAAAGAAATGTATTCACTCTACCACACAGCCTTTAGTCCGGATGGTAACCGCATCCTCACTATATCTAGAGATGGTAAATACCGAGTGTGGAATGCTAACACAGGTGAAGAACTAGATTCTAAACAATACCAATCAACAAACATCATCAGTGCTGCCTTTAGCGGTAATAATCGGCCTATTATCACTGCATTTTTTAACGAACAAGAAAAGCAGTGGAAAATCGATGATGGTACATCCCTGGAAAAATGTAATCAGTTAACACCAGATGAAAAAGCTGAAGACAAAGGTCGAATAATTTTTCGCCATGCCAGTTTTCATATTAAAACTAATCAAGTTCTTACTCTTAGTGCACATAATCGATTGAATGAAAATACAGTTCAGGTGTGCAAAATTATCAATGGTAATCCCAACAAGACAATCCTTAATTCCATAGAGCAAAAAGACGACAAAGGACATCAGGACATCATTTTATACGCCGCTTTTAGTCCGGATGGTAAACGCATTGTCACTACATCCGCTGATTATACAGCCCGAGTGTGGGACATCAATACAGCTAGTGAACTGCAAATTTTCAAAGGACATGAGGGTTCAGTGTTGAGTGCTGCCTTTAGTCCGGATGGTAAGCGCATTGTGACTACATCTACTGACAATACAGCTCGGGTGTGGCGCATAAAAGATGATACAATCCACAAGTCTGACAGCAATAATACAGATGCACCGGTGCAAATTCTTAAAGGGCATGAGGGCTCTGTCAACCACGCTACCTTTAGCCCAGATGGAAATTACATTGTCACTGCATCAGACGACGAAAAAGCTAAGGTGTGGCAGGTAGAAAATTTAGATCAGTTAATGAAGCGGGGGTGTGAGTTGTTGCAAGATCATTTTGAAACACATCCGAAGGCAGAGGAGGATAAAAAGAAGACGGGATGCCAGTAAAATTGTTGTTAATTTGATATATTATCTTCAAAAAACTTCCTAAAAACCAAGTTTCTATTTTGTTTTAAAACCACTAAGGTTTTTAGGACTTATTCTGGCACATTTTTATTGTAGGGTGTGTGACACTTTGAGCTATTTTAAACGTAACAATAAGGCAATGAAGGTAGGGCACCAACAGTCCCCCTTTATTAAGGGGGATTTAGGAAGAACACAATACAATATAAAGTAAAAAAAATAAAATCAAATAAAATCAAATAAAATCAAATAAACATTTGGGAATTTTGTTGAAAGTAATGTAGTTAATTAAGTACGGTTATATTAGCAATCTTAGTAAAGAAAAATGGTGAAATTATAGTATTAGTTTTTGATATTTTTTTGTAAATGTTTATATTTTGAAGTAATCTCACAATATCTTTTATTAATACTGCTAAAAGTAATCATTAAAATAAATTTATGTATGGTAATATCGAGTGAGAAAAAGGAATTATCGGGTAAGAACCGTAAAGAAATACGAGAAGCTATTATGAATGCTTATCCAAGTATAAGTAAATTGAAAATAATGGTTGATGAAGAATTAGATCGGAATTTAGATGAAATTGGGGGTAGTAACTTAGAAGAAGTTGTCTTTAATTTAATCAAGACAGCAGATTCTTGCGGATGGGTTAAAGAATTAACTATTGGTGCATGTAATTCAAATCCTGGCAATGAACAATTAAAAATACTCAAAGAAAAACTATTTCCCCAATTATCAGATTCTATTTCCAAAGAAGAAAATCAATTTTCAGTGATCGGAGAGAAATGGAATGAATTGCTGACAATTTTATCTGAAATTGACTTACCAATAATTTCTGATATATGTAAAGATACTATAAAATATTTAAATCCGAATATAGATATTTTTGCTAATTATAGTGAGTTAATCAATCTTGAAAAAATAGGTACTTTAAAAAAAATTTTATTAGAAAATTCTACTCCTCCTGTAACAGAAGCAGAAACCATTGTTCAATTTGTTGAACGTTTATCAAATGCAGAAGGAGTTAAAGTATCCGAGAGAAATAAATTATGTAACTTAAAGGAAGCTTTAGGGGATAAATATAATATTGATTTACCAACCTATGAGAAAAAAAAATCCTTTAATAATCTTGATTTTTATCTACTAGTTACCGCTATTCCTAAAGGTAATAATCAATTTAATCTGACGGCAGAATTAATATTAGATAAGGAAATAATTCCAATAGATGAATTAAATTATGAACAAAGAGAAATCGATTGTACATTGAGTGAAATAGCCACTAAAATTTACGAATTTATTAAAATAGGTCAAAAAAATGCCCTACGGCAATATAAGAATTACACATTAACAATTGAACTATTTATGCCTTTGCAATATTTAGATGAAAAGATAGATACTCAGGAAATTCCGGCTGGATTTGGCGAGAAAATTGCAATTGGTGATAAATATCAATTCATCATTCGTTGTAGCGAACGTATAACGGAAGAGGGTGGAGAATTTCTGATGGAACTACATAGAAAATATGAAAATTTCAGTCATAAGTTTGAGGATATACCTGAAAAAAATAGTTATCAGGAATGGGATTGGGATAATTGTAATTTAAAAAAATTAGAAAATAATTGGCTAGATAAGGGTATCTTAGGGACAACTATTATTTGTGGTTTACCAGAAAAAAATGAAGTAAAGCGTAAGTTTTTCATTTCTCTTATTCGAGGAGGAGTTCCTATATGTTTATGGACAAGAGGTAGTAATTTACAAGATACAGAAGATGGATTTAATGAAATTTTTTCATATAAATTAAAATCAATGAATGATTTGAATACACTATTTAAGTCAGTTTGGCACATTCGTAGAAAAGCTCATGCACAAACAAATAAACAAGATTATTTAGGTTATAATTTGGGATTCCTATGCGATAATCCCTATCGAATCCCTTCTTCTCTCGATCCAGAGCTATCAGAACTTTATGAATTAGGAGAATAAGCAATTAAAAAATCACATTCTTCAAGTAAACATTAAATAGAAAAATACATTATGAATGACTGGCGATTTTTTCAGGGTAACGGAAAAGAAAACCATGATGTAGTCAAGGAATTAGAAAATTTAAAACCTCCTCCTTGGCGTAGATTTAGTCAAGAGAAAGATATCTATAATAATCAGCGTTGGGAAAAACTGATCAATTTAGTAAAAGAGAAAGATAAAAGAAGGGGTAAGAATTTCCGCATTCCATCCAATGCGACAGAGGTGATTGATGCTGTTAATGCTGCGATATATTTAAGAAGACCATTATTGATTACTGGTAAACCTGGCTCTGGTAAGACATCTCTTGCTTATGCGATCGCCAATGAATTAAAATTAGGCCCGGTGTTATGTTGGAGCATTACTACTCGCACGAGTTTACAGGATGGGCTTTATCGTTATGATGCCATCGCCAGATTACAAGATGCCAATCTTGCTAATTCAAAAAATAAGTTGAAACATGTTAATGATAAACGCGAAGAGGAGGATATTGGTAAGTATATTACTTTGGGTGCTTTAGGAACTGCTTTTTTACCTGCTAAGTTACCAAGGGTACTTCTGATTGATGAAATTGATAAGAGTGATATTAATCTTCCTAACGATTTATTAAATATTTTTGAGGAAGGAGAATTTCAGATTCCGGAATTAGTCAGAGCGAGCAAATCTCCAGAAACTGAGAACTCTGAAAGTCAAGAGGGTTTATTTAAAGTTAATACTCAAGATAAAGGAATTGATGCTGTAATTAAAGAAGGTTGGGTACGCTGTCATGCTTTCCCAATTATTGTCATGACTAGTAATGGAGAAAAGGATTTTCCACCAGCTTTTAAACGCCGATGTATACGGGTAGAAATGCCAAATCCGAATCAAGAGCAACTACAAAATATTGTAGAAGCTCATTTTCAAGATGAAATAACGGACTTTAAAAAAGCTAAATCTAATATTGAGGAATTAATCACAGAATTTTGCTCAGACAAAAATAGCGATCGCGCAACAGATCAATTACTCAATACCATTTATCTCCTAACCCGTGACGTTAGTCTACCAGAAAAGGATATCAATTCGATTAAAGAAATTTTATTTAGAGATTTAAGCAAATAACGATCGCAAATGAACAATGAAGAATCTAAAAATATAATGGTAGATCGACTGATTGCGATTCTGGATGAAAAGTTTGGCTTAACAGGGAAAGAAATAGCCGATCTTTTTTGGCTGACACTCAAACGTCAGGAATATGGCGCGGGCAATATTGTTGATATTTCATCTCCACCAGAAGAACATTTTCCCAATTCCCAAGAAATTCCTAATTCCCAAGTTTCGGAGGAGGAAACATCCGATGAAGTTCAAATCTCTTCTTTGGATTCTTCATATGCGACTGTGAAAGCTAGTGTTTATCCGGAAAATCAAACCTTATCGACTTTTTCTGACTCTACTGACTCTAATAATAAAACTCTTCCTTTGCGGGTACCAGATCCACCATTTTTAAGAGAGCCTTTAAAATTATTGCGATCGCTAAAACCTTTAATGCGTTCCATTGACTCAGTCAGCAGAGTAGTATTAGATGAAACTAAGAGTGTAGAAAGAACTGCTGCTGAAGGATTCCTGATTCCGGTGCTTAAGCCTGAATCAGAACGTTGGTTGGAATTAGCTTTGGTTGTTGATGAAAGCAAATCAATGGTGATTTGGCG
Source organism: Richelia sp. UBA3308 (assembly GCA_002361335.1). Classification (GTDB taxonomy): domain Bacteria; phylum Cyanobacteriota; class Cyanobacteriia; order Cyanobacteriales; family Nostocaceae; genus Rivularia. Next base: position 3,086 of record DESS01000217.1, on the reverse strand, counting down.
AAGTACTATTTTAGAGATAAAAAATTTACTAGAAAGCTCTGGATTATTTAGGAATGTACGTACTTGGGGATTGATAACTAATGAAGACGGAGAAATCAACTTTCGTCCCGGGATTGGAAAACTAACGAATAAACAACGCTTTGCAAATCACCGAGAGTTGATCGATCCCAATGGAAGGCGTTTAATTTTAATTGTCAGTGATTGTGTTGCCCGGATTTGGCGTAACGGTAAATTAAATCCAATTTTGCAAGATTGGACAAACAAGCAACCAGTGGCAATTATTCAGATGTTACCAGATTCCATGTGGTTGAGAACCGGTTTGAATCGTGGTGCTTCTGTACTTTTGGCAAGTTTAGTTCCCATGATGCCTAATAAAGAGTTATTAATTAAAGAACTGTTGTTGTGGAAGGATTTCGATCTCGATAGTGGAATTAAAGTCCCCGTCTTGACATTAGAGCCAGAAGTAGCTCTCAATTGGAGTCAAATGGTAGCAGGAAAATCCCATGTCAATGCTTCGGGTTTTGTCTGGGAATTACAAGATAATAAACTAGAAAATAATAAATTAGAAAATAATAAATTAAAAGATAATTCTAAATGCGATTCACAAAATAAACCGCAAAAATCCAAAAAGCCAGTAGATGCTCAAAAACGAGTAGATGGTTTCCGCAAAACAGCTTCACCAATGGCTCGGAAATTAGCTAGTTTACTCGCAGCAGCACCAGTAATTACTTTACCTGTAGTTAGGTTAATTCAACAAACCTTGCTACCCAAATCCCAACAAGTACATGTTGCAGAAGTATTTAATGGTGGTTTGTTAAAACCTTTACAAGAAATTCAGCCAGAGACTTTAGCCGATACGATATGCTTCGATTTTATGGACGATCGCATACGGGATATGTTGGTTGATACTTCACCCGTAAAAGATTCTGTAGATGTTTTAGATGCAGTTTCTGAATATGTCGCAGCCGAGTTAGGTAAATCTGTAAAAGATTTTGTCGCCCTCTTGAAAGCACCAGAAAAAGCTGATGATAAAATAATAAATGAAGTTAAAGCTTTTGCACAAGTCACTGCCAAGGTTTTAAAGCGCTTGGGTGGAGATTATGCGGCTTTTGCTGAAAAATTAGAAGAAGGATACGGAAAATCTCAAACTGATACCGAAACTCCAGAAACAACAAATGGCGATCGACGCGATTCTTACTTAACTATCAAAACCCAGCCCTTTGAATTCGAGACAGCCACCCTAATCGTTAAAAACCCAGGCTCTTCCGAAATCGAATATGAAATCAACCGCAGCCGCCGAGTAGCCAAATCTTTTAAAGAAGACCTCGGAAATGGTGTATTATTAGAAATGGTAGAAATTCCTGGTGGTACTTTTCTCATGGGTTCCCCAGAAAATGAACCACAACGAAGGGAGAATGAAGGACCACAACACAAAGTCACGGTTCAACCCTTTTTTATGGGTAAGTTTCCAGTTACCCAAGAACAGTATGAAGCTATTATGGCTGAAAATCCCTCCCAGTTCAAAGGAAAAAATAAACCTGTTGAATGTGTAAGTTGGGATAATGCTGTAGAGTTTTGTGCTAAAACATCTCGGAGGACTGGAAAATCCTATCGCTTACCTAGTGAAGCTGAATGGGAATATGCTTGTCGGGCCAGAACGACAACGCCATTTTGCTTTGGTGATACCATTACCAGTGACCTAGCTAACTATGATGGGAATTACACCTATGGTTCTGGTTCCAAGGCTCAGTATCGAAAACAAACCACAGATGTTGGTAGCTTTCGTGCTAATGCCTTTGGTTTATATGACATGCACGGTAATGTATATGAGTGGTGTGAAGATGGGTGGCACCAAGATTACGAAGCAGCGCCAGATGATGGAAGTGCATGGATAAATATATATGATGATAACAATTATCGCTTGCTCCGTGGTGGTTCGTGGTTCAACTATCCCAGGTTCTGCCGGTGTGCGTCTCGCAACGACGGCCAGCGCTACTATAAGAACAGTAACTTTGGCTTTCGGGTTGTCGTCGCTTCCCCCAGCACTTACTCCTTGCTGCTTTAACTCTCTTAGCCTTTAGAATTTTGAATATTTTTAATTATTCCGAGATTCTGGAAACGCGAAAATATTTTTAATGACCATAATATGGGATAATACAATCATAAGAAATACCCGGTAGTTTTTCCATTGGGGGTTAGCCCGCAATGGCCGTAATGTTAGCTGAGCGCTTCGCGGACGCTGCGCGTTCACGAAGTGACCCGTTAGGGTAACGACAAAGTTTAAGGTCGGCACTTCCCGATAACACTGGCTTAACTCAGGTACACCTGTTTAATTATCGAGTTATAGAGCTTGGAACTAGCTACGCATTCCAAGGTATGAACTTTAACCGGAGGCGGAGCGTCTCCGGCTCCGCACTTACCCTAAACGTAGGAATTGAATACGCACCGTCTGGTCAACTTTGAGCAACCGGCTAGGGCGTGTTTTCAAACTATAACCACAATAAAATTAATGCGATTGCCCTTTGGGCACTGGCAAAGCCAATCGTCAACATGGCAGTATAATTTTGGGCAAGCTTTTCGTATCGCGTTGCGATGGGTCGAAATTGTTTGATTCGATTGATAGCACGCTCCACAAGGTTACGTTGACGGTAGATTTCACGATTGAATGGACCGCGACGTGGTTCGTTGCTTAATCTTGGGATGGTTAGACGGATACCACGGCGAGGGAGGTAATTACGTATTCTACGACCCGTATAACCTTTATCTCCAACCAGTCTTAAAGGGCGAATACGCGGACGACCTTTTCCAGAACGCTTAACAGCACCTTGTTCCATCAATTGTTCGAGAAAAAGCGATTCGTTTCGCTGACCTGGGCTGAGAAGAAAAGTTATCGGTTTACCTTTACCCTCACATCGTATGTGTATTTTTGTACTGAATCCACCACGAGAACGACCTAGTTTTTCCTCTTCTTCGCCCCTTTTTTACCTCCTGCGGCGTGTTGGTGGGCGCGTACTACAGTTCCATCTACGTAGTGAACTTCCCAATCAAGATTTCCTTGCTTATCAGCGTTACTTTTTAGTTGTCAA
>DESS01000102.1:30764-32976 GCA_002361335.1 Richelia sp. UBA3308 | reverse complement strand
TTCCTTCTTCATTCTTCATTCTTCGTTTCCCTACCTCTACCAATAATTACCAAATTAGGAACTCTGTTGATCCAGTTTCAATACTGCCATAAAAGCTTCCTGGGGAACATCCACCGTACCTACAGACTTCATCCGCTTCTTACCTTTGGCTTGCTTCTGCAATAATTTCTTCTTCCGGCTAATATCACCACCGTAACATTTGGCTAACACATCCTTCCGCAATGCTGGAATATGTTCTGAAGCTATAATCTTACTACCGATCGCCGCTTGAATTGGCACTTTAAATTGATGACGGGGAATTAATTCCTTCAACTTCTCAGCCATAGATCGCCCAACATTATAAGCTTTATCTCGGTGAACAATCATCGCTAAAGAATCAACTGGATCGCCGTTAATCATCAAATCCAACTTGACCAAATTATTTTCGCGATAGCCAATTAACTGATATTCCATACTAGCATAACCACGCGATCGCGATTTCATTTGATCGAAAAAGTCGGTGACAACTTCGGCTAAAGGTAGCTCATAAGTTAAAGTAGTCCGCCCTTGGGTAAGATATTTCATATCTTTAAATATACCCCGCCGAGTTTGGGATAACTCCATTAAAGTTCCCACATAAGTTTCCGGCGTAATCATTTCTACTTTAACGTAGGGTTCCTCAATTTTCTCCCGTTCGTTAGGAGATGGTAAAGTACTGGGATTATCTACATAAATGACTTCGTCCTTATTAGTAGTTACGCGGTAAATAACCGAAGGAGCCGTAATAATTAAATCTAGATTGTACTCCCGTTCCAAACGCTCTTGGACAATTTCCATATGCAGCAAACCCAAAAACCCGCAACGGAAACCAAAACCCATAGCGCTGGAAGTTTCCGGTTCAAATTGTAAAGCTGCATCATTAAGCTTAAGTTTATCTAAAGCTTCCCGTAAATCCTTGAACTGATCCGAATCAATAGGAAACATCCCGCAAAATACCATGGGATTAGCTTCCGTATAACCGGGTAAAGGTTCCGGTGCTTTAGCCTTACTTAAAGTAATAGTATCTCCAACCCGCGCATCTTCCACAGCTTTAATCGCCGCCGAAAGATAACCTACTTCCCCAGCATGGAGTTCATCCACCTGCACTTGATTGGGAGAAAGAACCCCTATTTCATCAATTTCATATTCCTTACCAGAAGCCATCAAATAGACTTTATCGCCTTTTTTGAGCCTACCATCCATTACCCGGAAATAAACAATAACTCCCCGGTAGCTATCGTAATAGCTATCAAAAATCAACGCCCGTAAAGGTTCATCAATGGTATTTTCCGGCTGCGGTACTCGTTCGACAATCGCTTCTAAAATCTCAGGAATACCAATTCCCTCCTTAGCAGAAGCTAAAATCGCACCGCTACAATCCAAACCGATAACTTCTTCAATTTCGCCAATTACTCGGTCAGGTTCGGCACCTGGTAAATCAATTTTATTTAGAACCGGGATAATTTCTAAATCGTTCTCAATTGCTAAATAAACATTAGCTAACGTCTGAGCTTCCACACCTTGAGAAGCATCAACCACCAAAAGTGCCCCTTCACAAGCCACCAAACTGCGGGATACCTCATAAGAAAAATCCACATGTCCAGGAGTATCAATTAAATTAAGTACATATTCCTGACGATCATTTGCCTTGTAATTCATCCGGGCAGCTTGCAGCTTAATAGTAATGCCGCGCTCCCGTTCCAAATCCATATTATCGAGAAACTGCTCCTTCATCTGCCGATTTTCCACCGTACCAGTGGCTTGCAGAAGACGGTCGGCCAAAGTTGATTTACCGTGGTCAATGTGAGCGATAATGCAAAAATTACGAATGCGAGCTGCGGGAACGTCAGTCATTATTCTTCTTGAGTGTGGGAACCCAGAGCTTTTAGCTCTAGGATAAAAAAACGACGGATGAAGCTTTGGCTCCTCCGTAAAAATACTGATTTTTCAATGGTGATTACCTAGGAATCAGCAAAACCTGATAAAAAAGCGATTCACTTTAAGTATTGTAATGCTTTATTAGCAAACACGCTGCTTTTGTTGTAAAGGAGATGGGGATGGGGCCGAAGGGAATTTAAAATTTAAAATGGCCGAATGGCCGAATGGCCGAATTGGGCATTGGGGGTTTAACTAAACATATGGGTTTAATTCCCCACCGTAAGCGTGGTGTGAGAATTGGGTTGGGCATTATACC
>DESS01000102.1:22896-30702 GCA_002361335.1 Richelia sp. UBA3308 | reverse complement strand
TCTCCGCCTCCGCTCTTCCGCTCAAACCTTCTTCCTTCGTTTAATACTTGTTACCTTGACTTTTGATACTTTAGACTTTTGAGTATGGGGCATGGGGCATGTCCCCCGATTCCCCAATCCCCCCATCTCCCTATGTCCCGAATAACATAAAAATACTATTTATAGGTACTAGTATTGTTATGGTAGGGGCGTAAAATAAACATTAATCGATGCAGGTAGCGGCAGTAGGGTAATTTAACAACATTCCCAACTGTAAACAAAGCTGCTTGACGGGAACCCTTGACCTAGCCTTGGAACAAACAACGCGCAGGGATTATTACCTATGAATATGAAAGAAAGACCTACCCCTGAAAATATATTATCCGATAAGGTAGAAGTTTCTATCCGCTTGGACTCAGAGTTACTAGAAAAAATTAGTCACTTGAGTAACGATCCTTCTAAAGTGATTGAAGTGGCGCTGCGTCAATGGCTGCGGGGAGATATTCCCAGAGACGATGAACTAACGCGTACCCCCCATAGAATTAAAGTACCCCCTCGTGGTGAGTGGAACGATTGAAAAACATAACTTGTTGGAACTAATTCCAGGAATACAATAAAAATCCCAAGCAAGTCTGCTAAAGCTGTAAAAAATTTATGCCAAACTTTAAACAGCTATTAGCACAACTTCTTTGGGCTACACTTTTCTCTATTAAACTCGAGTCATGAGTATTGCTGCGAATTCTGAACAACCCCATTTTTTTTCGGAAAATCTGGAATCTGTGACTAATTACACTGATGCATTAGCTTGTCTGGGAGCAGAGTTGGTGTACCTTCAGGATGGAACGGGACGTTACCTTAAGTTTTATTGGCAGCAAAGCGAACGTTTGGGATTAACTCCAGACGATATTATTAACGATACCGGAAATCAGGAATACTTTGTTCCAGTGGATAAAGCTGGCTATTTAGAACGGTTGGAGCGGGTATTAGCAAGTTTAGTGCCCGAAAAGTGGCATTGTTGGTTTCGCTACTCCCAAGGGAGTGTAGAATTAGAACTACTAATAACTCCGATAATCCCTGTTTTAGGACAAGCTGCAACAACCGTATTAGTAATGGGAAGATTGTTGCAGCTTGCAGCAAGCAAAAGTCCAATTAAGTTAGCTCCCAAATATACAAATAGTGAAGAGAATATACGCTCGCAGCAATACCAGAAACTGATTGAAAACATTACCAGAAATATCCGACGAACTCTTGATTTAAATATTATTTGGCAGCAAACAGTTGATAGTTTAGGTGCAATATTAAAGCCTCAAAGATGTATAATTTGTCCATACTACGGCAAAAATAAAATACGTGTAATTGCTGAATCGTGTCAGCCGACGATAAATTCAATATTGGGAACCGAAATAGATATAGCTTCTGAAGTTGGGTTTAAGCAGGCTTTGAATTGTCTTAAGCCAGTTATAGTAGAGCAAACAGAAGATTCTGTATTTGAAGGTGAAAAACTTTTAGTAGTTGCAACTTGCTATCAAGAAAAACCTAATAGCTTAATAGTTTTAAGTTTAGATGCCCAATGCTCGTACTTATCAGCTAAAGAACTGGAATTAACTAAAGAAGCAGCAGATCAAATTGGTACCGCAATTGCTCACGCTACTTTGTATAAACAGTTAGAACTAGCCCGCCAGGAAGCAGAAGATGCTTCCCGTCTCAAAAGTGAGTTTCTTGCTAATGTTTCTCATGAAATCCGCACGCCATTAAATGGCATGATTGGATTTTTAAAGTTGATTTTGGACGGAATGGCAGATGATGAAGATGAACAAGCCGTTTTTCTGGGAGAAGCTCACAAATCATCCCTACACCTACTTGATGTTATTAATGACATTCTCGACTTTGCCAAAATAGAAGCAGGCAAAATGGAATTAGAACTTAGGCCAGTGAAATTGGATGAGTTATTCAGTGATGTAGAAAACTTCATGCGCCTTCAAGCAGAACAAAAAAATCTTAGTTTCGGGATGCAGTTACCTGAAACAAATGATGAAATTATCGTTTACAGCGATTATCTGCGCCTCAAACAAGTAATGATAAATTTAGTAGGTAATGCCATAAAATTTACTCACGAAGGACATGTAACTGTTACCGCCGATGTAGTCCGCAAAAAAGTAATATTTAAAGAAGAAGAATTTCCCGGTATGGTAAAAGTACGGGTATTAGATACAGGTATAGGTGTTTCTTTAGACCAGCAAGATAAATTGTTTCAATTATTTTCCCAAGTAGATGGTTCTCGTACTCGTCAATATGGTGGTACTGGTTTAGGATTAACTATATCCCAGAAATTAGTAGAAGCAATGGGCGGCGAAGTACATTTTTACAGTTTAGGTGAAGGGCTTGGTTCTACAGTCACCTTTACAGTGCCGCTTTACCAGCAACCCGTTATGGTTTCGAGCTCGGATAGCGAGTCTGAAGGATAAAGAATAAAGAATGAAGAATGAAGAATGAAGAATGAATTTTTTTCTAAATTCTAAATTCTAAATTCTAAATTCTAAATTCTAACCTTATAGCTGTTTCAAAAGCTGCTTGACTTTTGGCGCTTGCTGCTGTTGGAATTTATCTGGGAATTTCAAGTTGATTGTAATTTTACCAGTTTGATCCTTTTCTACGGAATCAACTTCAGCAATAAATCGACTGGCTTTTAAGTTGTCCGATTCCTTACTCAAAATTAAACCAACAGCTGGTTTGATATTTTGGATTTTTTGTAAATCTTGCTGCCTAAGCACTTTAGCAGAAGATTTAGCTTTTGCATTGTCTAATTCTAACCGCAAACCTGTTACCCCTAATTCAGTGGTTATCCCAGTAAAGCGATCGCCATCTAAATGCAATTCACTAAAGGCAAGCACTTCTTTGCGTATCTGTTTTTTGCTGGCTGGTTGAATATCCTGTAAGGAACGAACCAAACTAGTAGCGATAAATCCTAGAGAAGCGACTGGTCGATCTGCATATGTACGCTTTTGAGAATACCATTCTTTAACGTCAGAATATAAAACTAAGGTTAAGTTATCTTTTTGGGCTTGGGTAAGATTACCAAACTCAATTGCAAGGTGATTTCGTGTCTTGGAAATGGTAGATAGTCTTACAACTTTTGCACTTAGAGATACTTTTGCATTAAAGTCCCCGCTCACCTCAATGTCTATTTGATCCAGTAAATTTGCTGATGAATCTAAGGCAATTAGAGCACCATTTTCGGAAATATTTATGGTTTCACCCATAAAGGTTTGGTTATCATTAAAAATCTTTACCCGAAGACGACGTTGTAAGCGGTGTTCCTTACGAATTTGCGGTTGTTCGTAAGCAACTAACAAGGCAGCCACGAGTAAAATTAGGTTGAAGCCACACCACATGGAGTTAACTAAAACAGCTTCCCAATCTTTTGGACTAAGCAATACCCAGAAAGGAACAGCAGCAATAGCTAGAACTACAAGTACTGTGACGATTATCAAACCAATCATTGATTTCCAATCGAAGCTTCTTTTGTTAACGTTGACACCTTTATCGGTAACGTTAAAAGAACCTAACTTGGGATTGATTAACGCCAGCAATGTTACCCATCCCGCCTGGAAAGACATCACAAATTCATAAACTTCATTCCAGAAGGTAAACCGAACATGTTTATAAATAATGTAGTTGGCACTTAGGGAAACGATAATATGAGGTAGTGCATAGGCAAGAGTTTCCAAACCCAAACCCCGAACTGGGTTAACACCAAACAGTAAAAATAGGGTGGGAATGATTGCGTATATTAGTCTGGGATAACCATACAAAAAGTGGGAAGTAGCACTCAAATAACAAAGCCGTTGGGCAAGGGTTAACTTGAGTCTTGGGTTAATTATGGGATTTTCCAGACGGAGAATCTGGGCCATTCCTCTAGCCCAGCGCATTTGTTGCCCTAAGTAAGCAGGATAAGTCTCCGGAGCTAATCCCGCAATCATGATTTTGTCGTAGTAGATAGATTTATAACCCAGGGAATGCAAGCGCAATGCTGTATGACAATCTTCTGTCACTGTTTCCACAGCAATTCCGCCCACTTCTAAAGCATGAGATTTACGAATTACCGCTGCTGAGCCACAGAAAAATGCCGCATTCCAAAAATCGTTACCTTTTTGAATTACTTTATAAAACAGTTCGTTGTTGACGGGAATTCTACCACTGGTAACCAAGTTGCGCTCGAAGGGATCGGGGTTATAAAACCAGTGAGGAGTTTGAACAAAGGAAAGTTTGGGATCGTAGAAAAAGCCGACTGTATGCAAGAGAAATTGACGCGATGGAATGTGATCGCAGTCCAAAATTAATACTAAGTCCCCTTGTGTGATGTGAAAAGCGTGGTTTATATTACCTGCTTTGGCGTGATTATTGTTATCCCGAGTTAGGTGAATACAACCAATTTCGGCACACATTTTTTTCAGTTCTTCCCGTCTCTCATGGGCTTGTTGCCAACGGGGATCTTCAGGTTTATACCTTTCGGGACGGCCATCATCAAGAACGTAAACCTTTTTCTTGTCACGAGGATATTCGCAAGCTAAAGCTGCTAACGCCGTTTTACGAACAATTCCCACTTCCTCGTTATAGGTGGGAATGTAAATATCAACATTAAACCATTCAGCTATGGGAACTTTAGCCAAATTAACTGGCTTACGTTCTTTGACTTGTAATGTTTGAAAATATGCCAGAAAAAGCGTAAAAATCGCGTATAACTCGGCGATAAATAACACAACACAGGCAACAGTATTAACCCAATTATTAAAGTTAAGAGTATAACTGACGCGGTAAAATAGGTAACGCATAGTCGTTACCACACTTATCCACACCATGAATAAATGGTAATAGTGGCTAATTTCTTTGGATGATTCGTTTTTTTCTGCTCTTACAACTAATTGACCTACAATTATTAAAAATACTCCAATAGCAACTTGTTGCCATAATTCTAGTGGTGTAACAATCAAAGGCGCTGAAATTAGCAGTATTACCGCCACAAAAAATTTAAAGTTTTTTAGACCTGTTTTGCCTAAAGTTCTCTCAAAAAATTGCGGTGTAAGATCGGTTAACCAGACTGCTGGATTAAATAAGTTACGTTTTTTTCTGGGTTCGGTGTTCGATGAATTAGACATCTTTAAGTTAGTATTTTGACTTTATGCAACTGCGTACTTTTCACAAAGAAGATGAATCCTCGAAAAAATAAAAACAATTCGAGCTGGCAACTTCCTTCCTCTGTTTCTATGCAAGAATTAACTAGAAAATAATTAACTAGAAAATAATTAACTAGAAAATAATTAACTAGAAACTAATAAGACTTACGTTATTTTCATAGTTACTCGTTGGTGCCGTATTCTGAGCAGTCTTAATTACTACGTTCAAAGAAGGTTCTAAACTACACACCCTACAATAAAAATGTGCCAGTTGGGGCCATTCCTAAATAAATAGAAACCATACAATTTGTAGAGACGTATTGCTGCGTCTCTACCAAATTCTTATCTGTGGGCAAATACAGCAATTTTTAAGTAAATCAAGTACAAATCCATATTTTAAAAATCTTGTGGTATGGGCATCCCTGCCCGTCCAAATCTACCTGATTAAGATCAAATCTGCTGTATTTCCAGTACTTTGGTTATTTTTAACTCTTAACCGAGAACCTACCTATTTTGGTCGTTGACATTGGTACGCTTGAGATATAACTGAACAATGCCATAGAGTATGAGGGCTACACCCACAATTCCTACAGGTAGCAACAACCAATTTTCTTGCAGCATAAGAGACATCTGACTTAGTGGATTGCTCTTGCCGACGCGACGGGTTTTAGGAGCATTGTTGAAAAAGTCCAATTCAAAGGCATTTTCATCAAAAGTACTGGGATCTTTTTCATCGCTACTAATTAATACAGTGTCTTCCTTGAGACGGGAAAACCACAGATCTCGATCTAATAGTTGCCGCACTCTTTCCATGCCAGCTTCTGTTTGAGCAGTCAAAGCTAAAACTACACGTTCGCTATTCCAAGGAGAAATAATTTGTTTAATCATCCCTTGGGTATCTTTCGGTATTTGAACTTTTGCCTCTTCGTTACCAAGTATGCGGGTAAATGACTGACTCAAATTAAACCCTTGACTTTGATTGAGAACTTCTGGTAAAGGAAATTTACTTTGAGTACCAATTGCCACTATATGATTGTTATCTTTTTCTGCCTGTGCCGCAGATAAAGTATCAGCAGTATAAACATCGAGTTTAACTGTAGAGGCTTGGGAAACACGACCTAAGCGTTCGCTAAACTCCAATAAGGTAAGTACACTGGTTTTAGAAGGATTTTTCGGTAGAACAATCGCTGTTTTTGACAAATCCTGGGGAGAAGCAAAGGGAAAACCAAATTGCAATAACTCTAAGTTGGGTAATGTCGCGGCAGTTTCACGCTTTAAGTCGAAGCTGGTTTCACTGTGTAGCGTTGCTGAAAGTTGTCGATCGGGAGCATAAAGACAGCTGTCGCTGTCAAAAGCTTCTCTCGCATTCATGCGAAAGTACACTTGAATTTTGGAATCAGGTTTGATTAACTTTGCAGGTAAATCTATTCTTAGAGATTTGCGAGTTTGTCCCGATGTTGAAGACAAACGGTCACCACCAACGAAGATACCATCAATTAGTACTTCAACAATAGAAGTTCTGGGATTCATTTGTGGGCCGTAGCTGTAGACTAAATTCATCGAGCTACCGCGTATAAAGCGATCGTCGGGCAAAGCTCGAAAATCAATCTCAATTGGTGGTGCTCCCGATCCCCGCACTGTGACATCATTAAAGATCTGGTCGTTTACAGCCTTGATTTCCCCGAGTTCAAAAGAGTCTCTCTGGGGTAAATAACCAGGCCATTCGCGTTCTTCGGGGCTAGTTATTTCTGGAACTTTATCCACCACAACTACTTGATCGGTACCCATTTTACGGGTGCCCGACTGTACCAAAAACTTAACTGCTTTCTCGACTCCTTTTTCTCCATTACCAGTTGCAATTAAGATGGGAGCGCCTTTTTTGGTACTAGTTAATATCAGAACTCCGCGATCGTTTGCTACGGTGTTTTCTGCTCGATCGAGAATTTTATTTTCTTCAATCGTAATTGGTAAATCTAAATCTTTTAAGGCTGGTTGTTGGCTGGGAGTACCAATAATAATTAATTTTTCTTCGGGCTTAATACTCTTGACATCGGACACGAGTTCTGTATTCAAAGGACGGAATTCTGCTTTTCTCCCCAATGAAGCTTGCAAACGAGATGCAGCTGTTAACCATGTTGGAGTAACCTGGGTTGGTTGTAAGTAATTGATTTGATTCAATTCCAAACCCAATTCGTCAATAATCGGATAAGGATAACGGCTGAAGTTCTCAGGAAATGGCTTTTGTTCGTAATTGAAAATTAATTTAGAATCTGGTAGAATTTCTGTCCACAGGTTTGGATCGTTGGGATTTGTACAAGTCTCAGAATTATTTTGCTGGGCAACTACTTTAAGTTCGTTATAATTTCTCAGTAACTTTGTGGGAATATTGACCAACAATTGACCAACTTTGGAGTTTTTACGGTTGAGAGGTACGCTACCGACTGCTGTATCGTTAACCAAAACAGTCAAGCTAGAACGATTAGCGTAAAGTGCTGGTGAATGTTGAAAACGAATTAAAGCTTTGAGATTTGCTACTTCCCAATTGCGGGGACGGGTAAAACCTAAACGTCCTTCAGAAGCTATTCCTCGTAAACGCATCCGGTTACCCACAACCGGAGCGCGGTTAAATTCCAACTCATATTTTTTAGTATCC
>DESS01000102.1:19680-22827 GCA_002361335.1 Richelia sp. UBA3308 | reverse complement strand
TCTTCTGTTTCTTCAATAAAACTTTCTAGACTCGGATCGCGCCTAGTTGCTTGAGCAACTAAAGTCTGTTGTGTTCCTGTTTGACTGAACTTTTCGGAATTTCCTGATTCTAAGTTACCTTGATTTACCGCTTGAGCGCCTAGCAAGGAATAAGGAGACAGTAATAACGAGCAAGAAATTATAAATACTTTCGTACTAGCTTGAGAAAGATAAAGTAGTTGCTTCATCGGTTAGTAGTGTAATTAAGTGTTTATTGGTGTGTAAGTATTGCTTCCAATACCTGATTAAAAAAACTTCTATTCATATTTGCGGACTATTTTTTCTGAATAAGTTTTACAGGTATATAAGAAGAATTTAGTAAACCTAACCAAACAAGGTTTTGGGTATAATAAGCTGAACGATCGCCCCAAATACCCCGTTTATACTGGGGTAATATTTTCGCTGCTAACACTTGTTGGGCTATTTTAGGCTTTAAAAGGCGCATAGCCACATAGAACATGGCATATTGGGAGGTTGCTTCGTAATTGACTAATGGTTTTCCTTGTAAGTCAATACGGGCAGGAAGATATGATTTTTGTCGCCAAAATCGACTCAGATATTTCGTAGATTTCCTGAGATATCTTTTTGCAGGAGATGAATTAAACCATACTGCATCAAGGGCGATTCGCCACCAAACTCTATAAGCATCAAAACTATATAAAGTTTGAATTTGGCTGGAGGAAGGTAGGGGTTGAAATTCTCCGGTTTCTGTATTCAATGCTACCCAGTCACTTGGTAACCTCACCTCAGAAAGCTCTAGGGATTTTTCTAGGACGGAATAACTACTATCTACCAAACTTAACCAATCACGGGAGCGATCAATTTGAGAAAAAATCCGAAAAGCATAGGGGGCCAAATAAGAAGGATTAAGATAAATAATAGATGGATTAGGAACAAATGCAGCCCTCGGTCCTGGTAGTAAATAGCGTTTACCGTTATTATCGGTAATAGTAGAAAGTTTCCACAAATCCTCTAATTTTGCTTGAGCTAGTTCTAAGTATTCAGAACGATTCCAACGCCTATAAGCAAAAATTAAGGCTGTAATCGCATCAATATCTCCATCGCTAGCAAAATTATTGTCGATAGTACCCCAACTACCATCTGCCCTTCTCCCCCATTTCCAAGCCCACAAGTTATCGGTTTTTTCACCATTTTCTTGCCGTTGGAGATTATTTTCTGCCCAGTTTAAAGTTTTGTCGAAAGTCGAGCGATCGTTGATAAACACTGCTCGCAGCATGGCATAAGCTTGACCTTCGCTGGTAGAGCGATCTTTTGCTTGGTAATCTATGATTCTACCATCGCTTTGGATAAAATTCCGCCGGTAGGTATTCCAACTTTGTGCTAGTAACTTCCGGTTGGGAATCTTTTGTGGTAAAGCTGCAACAAATTTGGGGTAATTATCTTTAGTTGTCAATGGAATAAATGACGGCATCGGAGTTGGTTGACTCAGCGGTTTGGAATCTACCGCTGAGTGAACAGAAGAGTTACAAGCATATAAGCCGAGAGGAATGATAATCGCAGCTATTAGCAAATATCGCATCGAATAGTTAGATTTCTAACGACTGGGCTAAGGAAATAGTAAGTAATAATAACGATATATTGACCGAAATGATTTTAGATTTACCGTTCGAGAACACCGTTAATTACTATACTTATTATTGCTCTACTGTTACTGAAATTTAACTCCTAATTGCTACATTTGATTAACAATAAAAAGATAATTACTATAAGAAAACCCTTACAACTAATTGCGAATTCGTCGATTTGGATCTTCCCAAGTAGGTTGAAAACCACGTCGGAGGAGAAAGTCTTCTTGGATTTGTTGCATCCTACGAGATAATTCTCTATCAGTTACACCTTCAGACATTTGCTGAATTTGTATTTTCTCCATTTCTGCTAGCGCCTCTAAAGGCTTGTCTAAAATCGCATTCAAATCAGCGATCGCCATGCGAGCTTCTTGGTTGTCGGGCTTTTCTCCTAAAATCTGATTGTACATTTTCGCTGCGGTTTCATACTGACGTTGCTCAAAACGTATACCCGCTAAGCTTGATAGAGCATCAACACTATCTGGTTCATTAGCCAAAACCTTCTCGTAGGCAATTCCTGCCAAATCTAAATCCCCAATGGCTTTAGATAATTGTCCTTGCACCTGATATGACTTATCTTCGTTAGTAATATTAGCTGCAAACTGCTTGACTAAGGCTCGTGCTCGGGCAGGGCTGCGTTGAGCCACAACCTGTAACAAACGCTCTTGAATTTGCAAGTTGTTGGGTTCTAATTGCAAAAGATAGTTATATAGAGGCTCCCACTGTGAATTGCTGGGAAGTTGTCCTACTAAACTATATAACTCAGGAGGAGTATTGGTAGCTTTTTGCGTCGCCAACCACTTTGACAGCACCATGGTTGCTTGCTGCTCGGTGATTTGGTTAGCTTGGTAGGCAACACTAATTTCTCCTAACTGATATACTACGTTTTGTGGATCGCGAGTTCGCAGTTGATTGTAAACCGCAAGAGCTTGATCGAAACGCTTTTGTTGGGTACGTATCCCTGCTAATGCTCGTAAAGCACCGGTGACAATTTCATTATCATCTGGGTTCGTATCTAGTACAGCTTGGTAGCGTGTAGCACTCGCTTCTAAATTTCCTTCTTGTAACTCAATTTCTGCTGCTAACAACTGAGGAGCTAAGTTATTTGCACCTTCAGGTGTGGCTGTATAAGCTGCTAAAGCTTGTCTCGCGGCAATTGTATTTTGTTGCTGCAAATGCATTTGAGCAATGCGGAAGTTAAGAAAAGGAGCATCTACCCCTGTTTGCAAAAGATTTTGATATAGAGGAAGAAACTCGGAGTCACGAGTATTAATTTGTACTAGTGCATTAGCTAAGTTTTGTAATTCTAGGGGATCTTGTGGCAGGTTTTGTAATACGGGAATTAACCTTTGCTTTAAATCGTTTTGGGTAATTAAACCTAGCTTGTTTTGTAAAGCCAACTGGCGCAACACCAAACTTTGATCGTTGGGTAATTGTGCGGCAGCACTCTGGTAAAGTTGTAAGGCTGTTTCTTCCCTTTGCGGTAAGCCAGAAAATACATTGGCGGCTTCCAGCAGCAAGT
>DESS01000102.1:0-19533 GCA_002361335.1 Richelia sp. UBA3308 | reverse complement strand
ACACGAGCTAAAGGTAAAATAGCATCTGGTCTACCACGTAAAGGTTCCAATACAGACAAAGCCTCAGTTGTTTGTCCATCGGCTAGATAAGCTGTCGAAAGTTCAGTAATAGCTCTAATTCGATCTAATTGATCGTCGGCACTAGCTAATGCGGCATCTAAGACAAAGATTGCTTGTGTCGGATTACCAGTTTTGTGTAAACTTCGACCGTAGGCGATCGCCACATTTCCAGTAATACTTTTGCCGCTGGAACTATAGCGGTTAAATAGTTCTAATGCTTTGGTATAATCCTCAGCATAAGTGTAAGTTTCTGCTGCTCCTATGAGAATATCTGGTGTGGGATTTTTGTCAAGTAAAATTTGGTAATCTGCAACTGAATCTTTAATTCTACCTTGGTAGTAATATAGTACTGCCCGCAGACTCCGAGCTTCCAAATCGTCGGGATTTCCATTTAAAAAAGTCGTCAGCGCCTCTATACCCTGTGCTTGCCAATCGGGACGATATGTTCCAAACAAGCCAACTGTTTTCAGAGCCAGTTGATTGTCGGGATCGATTTCTAATACCCGTTGGTAAAAATTCCAAGCATCATCAAGTTTACCGGCTTTTTTGTAGGCGATCGCCAAGCCTAAATTTCCCCGTAATGATTTTGGGTTACGTTTGATGGCTTGACTAAAAACTTCAATTGCTTTGTTTACCCATCCTTTCTTTAAAAATTTATAGCCTTGTTGCACCAAACTTGATGACGATTTTTTGGCTTGAACGGATGCAATATTGTTAGGGATCGGTAACACGATCGCAGAAGTTGCAAACAAAAAGTAAAAAGAAGCCATGAAAAACATTTTAAGCATTTTACTTTCTGTCTCGAACCCTTGTTCTACACGAGAATTATGATTAATTTTTAGTTCTTTACTCATCGAGTGTTTCTCCTGGGGATGATATCAAACTCAGATTTAACCCTTACACCCAAAACTGATTCCTCAAAACTCTCTCTTCCTTGAAAAGAAAGACCAAAACGAAGATTGGGAAGGAATTTAAAATCGTAAAATAGCTCCACTACGTCTGGTTGTTCGCCATCACGAAGAGCATCGTTGGAGAGAGCACGTCCATAAGCTAACCCCAATCGATCGTCGGGTGTGAACAAATCTAAGAAACTTAATCCCAAGGAATAAGTGTATCCACCTTCGTCCAAATCCCGGTTTTCGTAACGTCCGTAACGTGCAAATAAACCTAATTTCATATTAGGAATAAATACTTC
Organism: Richelia sp. UBA3308; assembly: GCA_002361335.1. Taxonomy (GTDB): domain Bacteria; phylum Cyanobacteriota; class Cyanobacteriia; order Cyanobacteriales; family Nostocaceae; genus Rivularia. Next base: position 18,278 of record DESS01000102.1, on the reverse strand, counting down.
AGCATTTAAACCGTATGCTTCTTCGCGATCGTCCTCTATAGGACCAAATTCACCATTTTCTCGTTCAAATCCAAAGCTTTCGAGGAATGAATCACGACTACCTGCATCTCTAGCTGTGGAATAAGTACCGCGAAGAATCGCATTACCGTAACGCAAGCCAATCTCACCCGCAAATCCATCCAAGGTAAAGTCACTGAGTGCATTTGCAGAAGAAAACATAGCAGCTTTAGCAGCAAGATTATCGGTTACACTCCAGTTGAGTAATAAACCAGGGCGGGAACTAATACCCGTAGAAGACAATGCCGGATTTGTTTGAAAAACTGGATTAAAAAAGTGAGAAGCCCCATCTTTAGCAAAGCTATTGCGGTCAAAATAAGAAGTTAAATCCATTTGGCCGACAACAAAGCGTAAATTAGGTACTCCTCCCAAAGAACTGGCAAAATACAGTTCGTTGATATTTAAACCTTCACCACGAGAGTTATCAAAGGTGTTTTCTTCACTTGTTAAATCTAAAGTGGCACCAAATACAGCTTGGGGACTCAAAGGATAAACTCCGCTTACCCTTGCCCGTGAAGAACTATCCTCACCTTGAGTTACATAAACTCCTTGAACTGTTACAGATGGTTCTTTTATCGGTTTACGTTTAACAGTAGTAGCCAAAGGCGCAACTGGTTTTTGTCCTACTTGTTGAGCACTTACCGATGGTAAAGAACTCCCAACTACCGCTGAAGGCTGAATCCTCGGTTGAATTGGAGTGTTTTGGGTTACAGGTGCTTGGCTCATGCCAGGATTAGCAGTTTGATTAAATCCTGGTGGGATTGTAGGTGAATTGAGTAGTGGGTTATTGCTTAATTGTGGAGATACATTAGGTAATGGTTGACTTTTTGGTGGATAAAGTAGTTGATTAAAAGTAAGCCCAGAAGTATCACCTTGAGCACCACTATCCACAGCTGGTTGTATTTGAGTACCAGGAAGTGGGGGTAAAGGAGCAATATCACCTTGGGAAGTAGTTACCCCAGGAGTACCAAATTCCTGTACATCTTCGCTATTAGCCGACTCTTCTTCTGGTAATGTTTGGGGGTTGAGTAGTTGATTAAAAGTTGGTTCACCTCCTTGGCTAATTAGCTGTGTCTGATGACAATTTCTGGTATTATTACAGCTTGGAGAATCTTTAACTTCTCTTTGTAATTCCAATCCAACTTGGGATGTATTTTGTGCTGCAAGTACTGGTAAGTCGCCAAGGGAGGCCCCTGACAAAGGGTTGGGACTCTGATTTTTGACTTCTACTGCTGGCGGCGATTTTTTCTTAGAAGAGACTCTAGGGGCTGCCATCTCCTCAATCAGACTATTTTCTAAATCGTCAATATTTTCTTTATTCTGAGGCTTTAATGTATTTTTTGGCTGATTACTTACTGATACTTTAGAAACCTTACCATTTCTTGATGAAGAATTGATTTGTGCAACTGCCGAACTGTTAAATGCCATCATCCACAGGATTGAAGATGAGATGGAGCAAAGCACTAGATAAACCTTAGAACTAGGCTTCGATTTGATATATCTATAGGAATTCAATATTTTTTGGTTCATCACCCTTAGAATACTAATAGGTATAATTTACAACTAAAAAACTAACTTTGTACAGGGAACACTGATGTGATGCGACTTGAAGATACTTTACAGGTTTTATATCTGTATATCAAGTAATTTTTTTGTGGAAACACACTTGATTTTTATAGTGTTTTCTTGAATAAATCAAGTAAATGACAATTCAAATGTGTTGCAAAATTACAAAATGATTATTTCCTCTATGCTTACTCATAACTTTCGGTTATTGGCGAATAAATTGACAAAAATCACTGCTTATGTTCCTATGGCAGTTATTGTTATCTCAACGATGGCGATCGGGTACGGCTGCGACCAAAATCACTCCAAAGAGGTAGACTTGAAAATCTTAGATTTACAGTCAACAAATAGTGATTCAGAATACAAAGTAACCGGGACTACAAACTTGCCAGATTCTAGTATCATTACGGTTACAGCAGTTCGCCATCTAACTCCAGCAACAGCAAAGAAAAGAGCACAAACAAATATTAATGCTAATATGATTCGGTCCATTTTGGATCGAGACAATGTAGAAGTACAAGCAGGTAAATGGGAAGCAGAACTAAATCTTTCCCAAGTTGCTCCTGATGGAAACTATCGAGAACCTTGGCAAGTAGATGGAAGAAATTCTAAACTAACTCCAGACAAAAAAGTTACTTTTTTTGCTACATTTAATCCAGCTTCTCAGTGGCGAAGATCCGATGGGAAAAATTTAGAGAAAGCCGAAATAAAAGTCAACAAACTGCAAGGAAATTTAGTTAGTTTTACTAAGGAAGGTGAACAGTTTGTTCAAGCAAGTAAAACTTTACCTGTGGCTCTACCTGTGGCAAAAACGACACCACCAGTTGCAAAACCTGAGGATATGAATAATGGTTGGGGTAACAGGTATCAGTTGAACAGACGAGTATCGACTTCTAAAACCCCTTTACCAGCAGCAACTGAAATCGAATCTCAAACAAATACTGCTCTGAAAGCTTCTCAATATCTTCGTTAGGTAATTTTCGTTAGGTAATTAACTTATAATAAATTGTCCCAACTGGGGCAATTTATTTTTGGGATTACCCTTAGAGATATTTGCACAAAAAGCAAACAGACATAAAAATCGGCTCCGATGGTAGCTGCGTCTATTTATAGCGCAGAGAAAATCCGAGGGCAGACCTTCTTTATTTGCCGTAAAATAATATTATTAGAAAATGGCGTTTCGGTCAAAAATTTTGTCCATAATCTACTGTTGAAAGTACTGGGATATTTTTTTGGACGAAGTATCCCTGCTCCATTTCTATGTACGACGAACATCCATCCCCAGGACGAGTCCGAATCGGGGATTGTGGGCAGAGTGGTTTTCCTAAAAGTGAAGAATTGTATAGCCTCAGGAGCTGTTCTATGCAAATAGAACAAGGGAAAAGCTATACCCAACATAAGCACCAGAACCCCCGTCTATGGGCGAGGGGGGAGTGGCTCAGATATATCTTGTCCTTAGTTACAGCGACAAGATAATTTTTCACTTCGAGATTAAAGATATGTCCTCAAATCCCAAAATTAAACAGACTTTTTGAGTTCAGTTAGTAGAGGGAAAACAATTTAGGCTAATGATTAGTTATGGTTTACGATACACTCAGCAAAACTAATGGAACAGACTAGTACTCCTATGGCGCTTCTAAAATTTTTCAAGACAATACCCGGCGCACACCTAAAAGCTAGAAAAGTGTAGCCAGATAGCTCTTCAAATAGAAGCCGGAAGTTATGCTTAAAGCGCTGAACCCACGTCATATGATGTCCTTAAAATTACCCATAATATCAAGTCCGGCAAATTACTTACTATATAACCTATATTACCTTTATGGCGGTTATTATCCAACTAACATGAATACTCATTACTCATTACTCATTACTCAACCCCCACAGCTTGGGCTAGTTTAACCGGACATGATATCAAAGATAGGATCGGCTAGGAACCAAGAATGAAAATAGCGGTATCTAAAAAACATACCGCTGCTGCTGCCCCTGATAATTAATTCTGACGGGTTGTAGAGACGCGATACTATGAGCGTCTCTACAGAATTTTGGTAAAAACGAACCAGCTAAAACGAATTAAATACACCACTAGGCAATCTCCAAGTCAAAAATTGCCTAGCCATCCATGTTACCGCCCAGATTGAGGAAATAGCCTACCACCGAATAACCCTGAAAATTTTTCTAGTACTGTTTGCTGCCGAGCTTATTCATACATTGATTGTGTTTTCATTTGCAGTTGCTGCATTTTATGCATCAAATCTTGTAACTGCCCCTGTAATTCTTCATATTCTGAACGGGCTGAATTTGTTTTGTTTGTTTCATCAACATCAGCAGTTGCTTCAACTTCAGTAATTGTATTGTTAGTCGCTTGCCAGCTTATATTATTTTGTTGCTTATTTTGTTGGTAGTTGTAAGGATTTTCAACAGTGGGTAAGCTTGGTTGTGCTTGTTCTACAACAGGCTCAGATATAGACTCTGAAGTTGTTGTGGGTGGTAGAGGTACAGTTGTAAAAGATGTTTTTACAGGTTGAGAATCCTTGATTTCATCAGGTAAAAAACTGTTAAGCCCTGAAGCTTGTAGACGAGACTCAGAAAACTGTAATTCTTGGAGTAATTGTTGTTTGTGTTGTAAATCTTCTTTTACTCGAAATAGCTCATTCTTGTAATCTAACGATTCCCTAGTCGAATCCCCTAAGGCACCTAAAGCCGCAACAGATATTCCCGTTCCAATACTGAGTAAAGTCGCAAAAATGACGTAAGGCGCGGCTATATCTCTTAATTTGCCATAAAATAACGATTCTTCTTGGACTTTTATTCCGACTTGGTTATCGCCCATTATGCCAAGAGGTACAGTCATTACAGCAAACACGATACCAGAAGTAATCAGGGATGGTAAAACAAACTTTCTTAGTGGAGATGGAGTCATATTTAAGACCTGGTAACTGTATGTACTTAGATAAATAACAGTAGACACATATAGATTTAGATATAGCGCTTGCAAATAATGCGCTTTTTTATACTCCCTTTCAGTATTATTCAAAACCGGACAAATTCCCTAGTTAAAAATAGAATTTATCAGTTTTCTTATCCTATGATTAGCACGGGAAAACTGCCTAAAATACCCTGTTAGTTTTACAATCAAAACCAAGGGTTTAGGCTGATTTTTCGTGAATTTTGCCAGATTTCTAGACGTTGGCACCCACCAGTTAGAAGAGTAACAAGTTGAAATTGACTCAGGAACACCGCAAAATTCTCAAGAGCTAATTTTATCACAACGTAATCTTATCGCAACAGGGGAATAATTTTAAACCCGCTTCACTAAGCTCTTATTAGCTGCTTCATCAATTAACTTAGCATTCTTAAATTAGATTAATATTTTATTCGTGTTAAGAAAAATTGGTAAATTAAAGTGAATATGAACTTTGACTAAATGAAAACTGAGATACATTTTTATATTTAATTTTAAATAATAATTGTAGTTTTTTTCTCAATTTAAGTTCTAATATCAAAAATATTGATTCTTATCTAACAATTATAGGAATTCTCGGAGGAAGCTGTGGTGAAAACCTGTTATACATCAAACTTATGCCAGTGACCGCCTTTTCTTGTAGGGTTCTGTGACACTTTGTATTCTGCATGAATGCCCGTCGAAGTGACAATTGCGGCTATTCCTGATAGAAAATACATTAGAGAAGTTATTCACTTTGATGGAATGTTTCCTCCATTGCGAACACAGAATTTAATTCTTGAATAAAAAGCATAAATAATAAGGATAAAAATGATAAAAGTTGTTCACACAGAACAAAATTATACTTTTAAATGCTCGCTGATTGTTGATGGACTCCGAACTGTTAGCCAAGCAAACAACTTCCAATCGCTAATACAGTTAAGCACAAATTGTTTCCCACTCATTCAGGAATGTTAAGAAACGCTGACTTTAATCTCCATGGCAATATTTGGAATAAAAATATTTCCATCTGGTTTTTTCGTACCAAATATAGGAAACTACTAGCCTAATATTCACCGGATTGTAGCAACTGGCGTAGTTGTAGTTGCCACAGTTAAAATAACTCCTGAGAAAACCCGTATAAAAAGTCGATGCAAAACTTGAGTATAAAATTTAAAAATGATCAATTTATAATTAGCTAAACTGGAAAAAGTGAAGTTCCAGTGGTCGCATGAAAACTTCAAAAACAGCACAAGAGTTATTTAAAGCCGCTTACGAAAGTCGTTACACTTGGGATGAAGACTTTCCTGGTTACAGCGCGAACGTAGAGCTAATACAGGGAAAAGAAACTTACACGGGTAAAATATCTATTAACCGTGACTTGAGTGTAGAAGTAAGTGGAATTTCCGAACCCCAGGTGCAAGAAGGTATTTACATTCAGTTATGGGATGTTGTTACTCACCTTTCTCCTACTCCTTTTGAAGAATCTCATGGGAAGCATGAATTTATAAAAGGTTCAACAGACGATACAGAAGCAATTGAAATTATTGTTAAGGGGGAATCGCCCCAATCTACTTGCAAAATCAGAGGCAGGGAAATTTGTCAAATAACTCGGGTAAAGGGTAATACGGCATTTGTAATTGATACCCAAGAAAATTTCGACACCGGTGAAGGTTATATTGCAAGTCGCTACGAGGCGATTTTTCGCGATCTCAAAACCAAGGAAGTTCAAAGTGTTCTCAAATTTGAAGATACTTATGAAAAAGTAGGTAAATACTATTTAATGACTAAGCAGGTGGTACAAGATTTGCAAGATAATAATGATACAATCACTCAGTTTAATTATTCCAATATTAAGTTGTTAGAACCAGCAACGATATAGGTGAGGGGTAAGAATTTAGAATGCCCGAATTTAGAATGCCCGAATTTAGAATTCAGAATTCAGAAGAAATTTCTCCCCCTGCTCCCCCTGCTCTCTTCCCCCATGCTCAAGATTGTAATTGGGTCTAGTATGTAATTAATAAGCTGTGAAAACAAACTTTGTCACTTAAGGCAGGTCAACAATTATGGAATTAACGAATGAAAATGTGGAAACAGTTCTCGATGAATTGCGCCCATACCTAATGTCGGATGGTGGCAATGTGGAACTTGTGGAACTTGATGGTCCTATTGTTAAATTACGCTTACAAGGTGCCTGCGGTTCTTGTCCGAGCTCCACTATGACTCTCAGAATGGGTATTGAACGCCGTCTCAGAGAAATGATTCCGGAAATTGCAGAAGTGGAACAAGTAGTGTAGAAGTAAAAGTTGGGAATTAGGATTTTTTTGTGATTATTCTAATTCCCAGCTCTTAATTTTTAACTTCTGACTAGCTTATGTCTTTTCCTCTGCACATCGCTTTTATTTGGCATCAACATCAACCGCTATATAAGTCTCCTGAAAGAGGCGCATCAACAAACCCCAGTAATGGAAAATATCGTTTACCTTGGGTGCGCTTACATGGAACTAAGGATTATTTGGATTTGGTGTTAATGCTAGAACGCTATCCAAAGTTACATCAAACTGTTAATTTGGTACCGTCATTAATATTGCAGCTTGAAGATTATATTGCTGGTACAGCTTTCGATCCTTATTTAGAAGTTAGTTTGACCCCTACAGAACAACTAACCCAGGGACAATTAGAATTTATTATCGAACATTTTTTTGACGCTAATTACGATACTTTAATTAAACCCCATCCCCGCTATAGAGAACTTTATCAACTTCGTCAGGAGAAAGGAGAAGCTTGGTGTTTGGCGAATTGGGATTTGCAAGATTATAGCGATTTATTAGCTTTGCATAATTTGGCGTGGATTGACCCTTTATTTTGGGATGATGAAGAAATTGGGACTTGGTTAGAGCAGGGACGTAATTTTAGTTTGAGCGATCGCCAACGTATTTACTCGAAGCAGCGACAAATTTTAAGCAAAATTATACCAACTCACCGCAGTATGCAGGAAACTGGACAGTTAGAGGTTATGACTACCCCTTATACTCACCCGATTTTACCTTTACTTGCAGATACCGATTCCGGTCGGGTGGCGGTGCCAAATATGACTTTGCCTAGATATCGTTTTACATGGGCTGAAGATATTCCCCGTCATCTGGATAAGAGTTGGGAATTATACAAAGATAGATTTAAACGAGAACCCCGTGGATTATGGCCTTCAGAGCAGTCCGTGAGTCCAGAGGTTTTGCCGTATATAGTAGCACAGGGTTTTGAGTGGATATGCTCAGATGAAGCGGTATTAGGATGGAGTTTGCAAGAGTTTTTCCACCGGGATGAAGCAGGAAATATTCAACAACCAGAATTACTTTACCGTCCTTACCGCTTGCAGACTTCTGCCGGGGATTTAACAATAGTTTTTCGCGATCATGCATTATCCGATTTAATCGGTTTTACCTATAGTGGTATGTCTCCTGAAGATGCAGCACAAGATTTAATTGGAAGGTTGCACAAAATCGCTCAAATGCAAGAAAATAGTGAAAGCCAACAACCTTGGTTAGTTACTATTGCCTTGGATGGCGAAAACTGTTGGGAATTTTACGAAGAAGATGGTAAACCTTTCTTAGAAGCTTTATATGAAGGCTTTAGCAACGAACCGCAATTGAAATTAGTTACAGTTAGCGAATTTTTGCAGCAATTTCCCCCCACAGCAACCATGAAGGCAGAACAACTGCACAGTGGTTCTTGGGTAGACGGTAGTTTTACTACATGGATTGGCGACCCGGTAAAAAATAGAGCATGGGACTACTTAACTCACGCAAGACAAACATTGGCGAATCATCCAGAAGCTACAGAAGAGAATAATCCTACAGCTTGGGAAGCTTTATACGCTGCAGAAGGTTCCGACTGGTTTTGGTGGTTTGGGGAAGGACACTCATCAAATCAAGATGCTATTTTTGACCAACTATTTCGTCTGCATCTAAGGGGAATTTACCAGGGATTAAACGAACCAATACCCACCTATTTAAGTCAACCCTTAGAAATTCATGAAGCACGAACAGATCATCGCAGCTCGGGATTTATTCACCCAGAAATCAACGGTAGCGGTGACGAACAAGGTTGGGAAAAAGCCGGGCGTTTAGAAATAGGCGGTGCCCGAGGAACCATGCACAGCAGCAGCGCCATTCAAAGGTTGTGGTATGGATTAGATCAATCTAATTTTTACTTACGCATGGATTTTAAAGCTGGAGTACAGCCAGGAGTAGATTTACCACCCCAGTTAAATTTGTTGTGGTTTTATCCTCACAGAATCATGCACAACAGTCCTTTACCCATAGCAGATGTACCAGATATTGCACCAGTTAACTATTTATTTCATCATCATTTACAAGTAAATTTGTCAACCCACTCAATCCGATTTCAGCAAGCTGGGGAGTACTGCCAATGGCATCCCCGGGAAAGTAATGCTCAAATAGCTTTAAATTCTTCATTAGAGATAGCGGTGCCCTGGAATGATTTACAACAACCACCAGAATCTCCCCTAAGACTTATTTTAGTACTTGCATCGGAAGGGCGTTATCGTAATTATTTACCAGAAAATACTTTAATACCCATTGAACTCAGTTAAGCACCGATTGTACCGCTGGGCGTTCGTCAAAAGTATCAAGGTAATAAATCAAAAGTATTGTAATATCGCAGTTTTGGCGTTGAGTAGAATACATTATTGTGGTACGGGCATCCCTGCCCGTCAGAATTCTACTAATTTTCTTTGTATTGCACCCAATTGAAATTCCCTATATAAAGCGTTCAAGCTTTTTATATAATTGCTTTATTTCTAATTGCTTTATTTCCACTGTGCTCTACTAGTTAAACGGAAAAGGGGACAAGGAGACAAGGCGACAAGGGGAGAAGGAGACAAGGAGATAAGGGGATAAAAAGAAATTTAAATAGTTAACTACTCACCACTCACAACTCACCACTCACAACTCACCACTCACAACTAACAACTAACAACTAACAACTCACTACTCACTCTTTATCCCCCCATTCGCTTATTCTTATCCGGAGTGTTGAAGAAAAGTTAGGAAAAAATTAGATTTGTGCAAAGTAATGGTGATTGTACTGGCAACAAATACTAATAGTCGTTACATTAATAAAATCATAAAGTCGCAATTTAAATAATATCTTTAATTATAATGAATCGATTTTCTCAAAAAATATCAAATTTTCATTCAGACTTGTTGATAAATACAAAATTAGGTCAATTATGTGGTTCTAAAACCTTATTTCGTGAACGTTACGCAATTTTACGTATTTTAGGTAGGGGAGGTTTTGGAGTGACATTTTTAGCAAGAAACGTTACTTTACCCGGACATCCTTTATGCGTTATTAAACAACTTTGTCCTAAAGTTAGTAGTGCTAAAAGTTGGCAAAGAGCTAAAGAACGTTTTGAAAAAGAAGCTAAAACTTTAGGTCACTTGGGAAACCATTCTCAAATTCCCATGCTTTTAGATTACTTTGAAATGGGAGAAGAGTTTTTCCTGGTTCAAGAATATGTTCGTGGTTGTACTTTAACTCGGGAAGTTAGACGCAACGGTGCTTTAAGTGAAACTGCGGTGAAAAAGTTTTTACAGGAGATACTTCCAGTATTGCAGTATGTTCATAAAAACCATGTAATTCATCGCGATATTAAACCACACAATTTGCTTCGGTGCGATGATGATGGACGTTTAGTATTAATTGATTTTGGTGCAGTTAAAGAAGAATTGGCATCTTCAGAAGAACTTATTGATAAAACTGCTGCTACTACTAACTTTGTCGGAACTATGGGATTTGCACCTCCAGAACAGTTTTCTTTACGTCCGGTTTACAGTAGTGATATTTATGCCTTAGGTGTAACTTGTCTTTTCTTATTAACTGGAAAAGCACCTTTAGAATTTTATTATGACACAAACACGGGTGAAATTTGTTGGCAAAACGAATTAAATGTTAGCGAACATTTTACTGAAATTTTGAATAAAATGCTCAAGATTAATCTAAGGGAACGTTTTAAGTCAGTTTCTGAGGTCATCTTTGCTCTAGGTATGGAATCTGATTCAACTAGCTTAACTAATTGTTTAACTACCCAACCTTTAGGTCTTGAAGTAATGATTAATCCTAATAGCACCGAAGAAAATGATCCTAGTTATGTACCTCCCGTAAAACGAACTGCTATTGCCATTCGTGAATGGAAAGCTAAATTAAAATCAAAGAAGTCACCACCAAATTATACAACTTATTCTTCACGGATCTAAATTCAAACAAATCTTCCACAAATCATGTAATAAATGATTCGATGTCATATAAGTAAATTATTGCAATTTGATTTCATAATAGAGTCTTATCTGTCAAATAAGTAGTTTTTATTAATACATATACTCTGGGCAAATGAAGTTAAATTACCAAAAAAAATAGTTTATTTTACTGAATTTAAACTATTTTGATGGAGATTTTGTATAATAAAAAATGATTTTTCTATGAAAAATAAAAAAATGGGGCTTTTATTATCATAGTTTACCTAGCAGTCGTCCGAATTAAATGACTATCTACTGCCTAAATCCTGATTGCCCAAATCCCCTCAATGATGATTTAAATCAGTTTTGTATTAGTTGCGGGGCGGCAATATTACCATTATTACGAAATCGATTTCGAGTTATCAGGGTGCTTTCACAAGAAGGGGCATTTGGCAAAACTTATTTAGCCCAAGATTCTGATAAACTCAACGAAGTCTGTGTTATCAAGCAATTAGCACCCAGAATTGAAGGCAACTGGGTACAAAATAAAGTACTAGAGTTGTTTGAGAAAGAAGCACAAAGATTGCAAGAGTTGGGAGGGCATCCTCAAATTCCCAAGCTTTTAGCTTATTTTGAACAAGATAATTGTTTGTATCTGGTACAAGAATTTATCGACGGACAAAATTTGCTTGAAGAATTAGAAAAGCGGCGGCAAGGTGATATTTGGCTGCGATGTTATAGCGAAACAGAAATTAGAGAATTTCTGTTAAATTTATTACCAGTTATTCAGTTTATTCATGAACGTGGAGTAGTTCACCGAGATATAAAACCACAAAATATTATTCGCCGCAATTCTCCCAAAGAGTTAATGGGAGATTTAGTATTAATTGATTTTGGTTCCTCTAAAGAGTTAAAACCAAAACTTCAATTCAAAATAGGAACTTCCATAGGTTCTCACGGTTATTCACCTATAGAACAAATTAGAGATGGCATAGCCTTACCTGCCAGCGATTTATTTAGTGTGGGGGCTACCAGCTTTCATTTAATTACTGGTATTTCGCCTTTTAAATTATGGGCAGAAAATGGTTATAGCTGGATGAGTAGTTGGGAAAAATATTTGAATTACCCAATTAGTGATGAATTAGGCGATATTCTCGATAAATTATTACAAAAAGATATCCAACAGCGCTACCAGTCTGCTGCAGAAGTAATTGTAGATTTGAAAAAACAACAAGAATATTCAGTAGTTTTACCGCCTTTAACTTTAGCTGACGAACAAGTTTTACCGCCAACAGAAATACCGTCAAACAATAGAAAATATACTAAATTAAAAGGTTTATTGATGGCGGGTGTGGCAATTTTGATATTTTTTGCTGGAGAATTTTGGTATTGGAAAAACCGTGAAGCCCAAATCCCAAACCACGATCGAATCAATCAAACAAGTATTGAGTCAGCAGCTAAAATAGTAGATAACCGCATAAAATTGGCTTTATCTAAAACCATAGATTTAAATTACGATGTAGCTTCATCAATTGCGATCGCCCCGGATAGCAAAACCATGGTAACAAACAGTAATTTCGGGGTAAGACTGTGGAGTTTGGTAACAAAACAGCAGATATCTGCTTTTAGCGGCCATATGTTAAAAGTTAATGTTGTTGCCATCAACCCTTCGGGAACACAATTTGCCAGTGGTGGCGACGATAAAACCATTAAAATATGGAATTTAGCTACGGGACAAGAAATTCGTACTTTAAAAGGGCATACTCAACCAATTCACGCTTTAGCTTTTAGTCCTAATGGTAAGATACTTGCAACTTCAGGTTTGGACAACAGTGTTAAGTTGTGGAATGTCAGCACAGGTAAACAAATAGTTAGCTTTGATAGCCATAATCATAAAGTTAGTTCCCTTGCCTTTGATTCAGTTGGTAAAATGCTGGCAAGTGCTAGCTTTGACGGTTCGATCAAAATTTGGGATACCACAAATAAAAAACTTTTACGTACTCTGGCAAATAATTTAAGTAAAGTTTATTCCATTGCCTTCATCACAAAAGCTGGAAAAGTAAGTAATAATTTGGTCATTGGTAGCTATAACAACAATATACGTATGTGGAATCCAACTACAGGAGTTCAAATACGTACTTTTAAGGGACATTCTCAATCCGTAACATCCATTGCTGTGAATCCCCAGAAGAATCTTATGGCTTCGGGTAGTAACGATCAAACAATCAAATTGTGGAATTTAAACAGTGGGGAACTTTTAACTACTATCAAGGGACATTCTGGTAAAGTAGAATCTCTTGCTTTTAACAGCGATGGAAGTATTTTGGTTAGTTGCGCCTCCGATAAAACTATTAAAATTTGGCAAATTTCTACATTTTAATTGTTATGAGAATAATAATTTACCATGAAGTGAATATAAAGTACTTGTAAAGAATATGACTAGAACTGGGAATTTATAGAAGTATTATTGAATTAATAAATTCCTGAGATATATTTATATGGTATAAGTATATTTACTTATTTTTACCAACTAATTGGTCAAAAAGTAGGCTGCATCGGTAATTATTATCTCTGTAAAAATGACTAATAATATAAAATTGAAAATTTTAACAAGTTCGACAGTGATAGCTTTAACCTTGATGAAATTTTGGGGTGGAGAAGCTTCTATTGCACTCAGTGGTATATCTTCTAGGTTGAATGAATCGGTATCTACTATGCAGAAAAATGTTTCTTTAGGATTTACATTAACCGGACATTCCGATTCAGTTTCAGCGATCGCCATTAATCCCCAAAAAATAGAAGAAAGTCAGGGAAGGATTCTTGCTTCTATAAGTGGCGATAAAATAATTGAGTTATGGGATTTAGAAACGAGACAGCCAATCCGCACCCTCAAAGGACATTCTGACTCAGTTAAAACAGTTGCTTTCAGTCCAAATGGAAAAATATTAGCTTCAGCTGGTGCTGATAAAATGATTAGATTGTGGAATGTAGTAACTGGAAATCTTATCCGCACTATTAAAGGACATTCAGCCTCTGTTGAATCAATAGTTTTTAGTCCAGATGGAAACTTTATTGTTAGTAGTAGTTGGGACCAAACCGTTAATTTGTGGAATGCAAATACGGGAACCAAAATCCGTACTGTTCGAGGAGATTGTGACATAGTAAATGCCGTAGCAGTCAGCCCTGATGGTGAAACTTTAGCGACGGGAAACCATTTTGAAGGTACAATTAATTTGTGGAATTTAGCCACAGGAGAGAAAATAAAGACTTTAACAGGTCATGTAGACGCAGTTAGTTCTTTAGCATTTAGTTCAGATGGCAAAACCCTCGCAAGCGGCAGTTGGGATAAAACTATCAAGTTATGGAATTTCAAGACAGGGGACATACTGCGTACTTTAAACGGACATTATCATAAAATTTGGTCAGTTGCATTTAGTCCAGATGGTAAAACATTGGCAAGCGGTAGTTGGGACAAGACGATAAAATTATGGAATTCACAAACAGGAAAACGAATTAGTACTCTCAGAGGACATTCCCAAAGAGTTTGGTCTGTGGCGTTTAGTCCAGATGGTAAAAATCTTGTTAGTAGTAGTTTTGATAAAACCATTAAAGTTTGGCAACATGAGTGAGATAGCCTCGTTTATCCACTAATTGGGTTGTAGAGACGTTGTATATAACGTCTCTACATTTACCGAAACAACGAAAAATCCTCTAATAATGGGTGTCACCCCTGAATGACCAGCAGTATCCTTATTAAGCAGAGGGAATGGGGGTGCAATTATCAAGTAGAAAATGCAGATTTGCATGGTAATTCAATTATAAATTCAGCACCTTCACCAAGTTTAGATAAACAATATAATTTACCACCATGTTTTTGAATAATTTTGTAACTAATTGATAATCCTAAACCCGTACCTTTACCAACTGGTTTAGTAGTGAAAAATGGATCAAATAATTTATCTAAAATTTCTGGTGGAATTCCATTTCCATCATCTTTAATAGAAATTTTCACGCAATCAGTATTTATACATTCAGTCAGAATCGTAATAGTTTTGAGGTTATCTTCCTCAGATAATGGTTTTAATGATTGAAGTTCATCAATAGCATTTGCGAATAAATTCATAAATACTTGATTGAGTTGTCCTGCATAACATTCAACTAAAGGTAATTCACCGTATTCCTTAATGATTTCGATCACAACCTTGGAAGGTTGACTCTTAAGCCGATGTTGTAAAATTAATAGGGTACTTTCAATACCATCATGAATATCAACTGATTTAATTTCCGCTTCATCTAAACGAGAAAAGCTCCGCAATGATGAAACAATTGACTGAATGCGTTTAGTTCCAATAGATAAAGAAGAACAGAGTTTTGGTAAATCTTGCATAATATATTCGATGTCATATTTTTCAAGTAACTCTTCAATTTCAGCAGATGGTTCGGGACAGTATTCCTGATAACTACTTAATAGTTGTAAAATATTACTTGAATATGCCTCAAGATGAGATAAATTAGCATAGATAAAATTAACAGGGTTGTTGATTTCGTGAGCAATTCCAGCTACCAACTGTCCCAAACTAGACATTTTTTCTGTTTGAACTAATTGAGTTTGAGTTTCTTGCAAATCAACTAAAGTTTCTTTAAGTTCCTCTGCTTGAGACTTTACTTGATTAAGCAAATCTGACTGCTTTAGCGCCACACTGATTTGTTCTGATATTTGTTGAAGGAACTGCACTTCAAAATCTTGCCACTCACGAGGACCATTATTTTGGAAAGCAGCTAATAAACCCCATAGTTTTTCTTGTTGATAAATAGCAATAATTGCATAAGCTCTGGCCTGGTAGCTTTCTAATGTTTTAATATAGCAATCGCTAAAGCCTTGATCGTAAATATCATTACATATACAAAAAATCGTTCCTTTTGTAAATGGACCTCCTTTAGTTTCCATTAAAAAAGTATCATTAGAAGAAAATAAAGATAAATTTTCAAGGCTACATTCGCTGATATTATCCCGTATATAATTTTCTTGCCACTGCAATTTCATTAAGGAATCATAACCTTGATTTACAGACTCTGCGACAAACTCACCACTCCAATCTGGGTTAAAACGATAAATCACCACTCTATCTGCTTGTAATAGTTCCCGTATTTCTTGTGTTGTGGTGGAAAAAACAATCTTTAAATCTAATGAAGACCGAATTTTGGTAACAATACTTGAAATAGCTTTCTGTCTTGCAACTCCTCGTTGAAGTTCCCTATTTGACTTTTGCAACTCTTTTGTTTGTTGGCGAGTATAAGCTAGTAAAGTTGAATGCTGCAAAGCAACTCCCAATTGAGCTGCAATTTGATTGATAAACTCAATCTCAGAAACTTTCCAACGGCGTAATTCTTGATGTTGATATACTCCTAAAAGTCCCCAAAGGTGTTTCTCTATAAATATCGGTACTACAATAAAAGCTTTAATTTGGAACTGCTCGTAAATATCGAGGTGACACTGAGAAAAACCTTGTTGGTAAACATCATCTACTACACTGAAGTTACCCAAGTGATATTTACCACCTTGGGTTTCTTGCAGATAAGTATCATGCCAAACTGTATTTACAGCCAAGTTCCCAATCTCAATCCATTCAGGTGTAATACATTCAAAATCAGCAACAAATTCTCCACCCCAATCCGAGTTAAACCGATAAACCGAAACTCTATCAACATTAAGAATATGACTTAATTCCTTAGTCGTAATTTGGAAAATTTCCTCAATTTCCAGAGATTCGCGTATTTTAGCAACAATGCCTGCAAGTGTTTGTTGTCTACAAATAAAGTTTTCTAATTCCAGATTTGAAAATTGTAATTGTTGGGTTTTTTGTTGAAGCTGCTCGGTACGCTCTTCTACCTGCTGTTCCAAATTAGAATTAAGAGTTTGTACTTGTTGATAAAGTCTGTACTGTTTGATTGCTGTAGAAAACTTTTCGCTGAGTGCTTGAGCATACTTAATATCTTCTTGTATCCAAGGTTGAGCCTGCCCCGTTTTCTGTTGTCGCCATACTTCAAAAGATTGGCGCGCCATTAATTGGCGAGTATCCGGATTATGCCATCCCGCCCAAAGAATTGATCTATCTACCTCTGAACGAAAAATACTTAAGCAACCAACGATGTAAGTCCCATAATATAAAGGAATAATTAAAATACTGCGAACTGAAGTAGAACTAAAATATGGCGCTATAGTTCTGAATAAAGGTTCTCTATAAAGATCATCAATTGCCCACAGATGAGGATGACTATCAACTTCCTCTTGGTAATTACCTAGATTGTATACTGAACGCATCCACTGTACCGACCAAGGTTTATAACCAGTACTATCACAACCTGATTCAATTACTGAATGTAAAAAATTCTTCCATAAGTAATTTTCTTCAACCACTCTGGAATGTTCTTCATCTAAGTAATCAGGTTGTTTGCCATCGGTATAAATTTCTCTCGGTTGATGTTCATCTGCGAGCAAATAAAGCCTACCACCAGAAGCATTAAAAGTGGCAACAGCTTCTTCCAAAGCAGCTTGTAATTTTACAGTGGGAGTAGTATAAAGTAACTCCGTCACCCGGTTAATATTCGCTTCCTGTTTTGCCTGCGATCGCACTTGATTAAGTAGAATCGATTGAGCGATCGCTACTGCTACTTGGTCTACAATGGCTTGAATAAACTGTAATTCCTCTTCTGTTACATTACGGGACTCAGTATGGTGAGAAGCTAACAATCCCCAAAGTTGAGCCGAAGAATCCGAGGAAGGAGGGTGTTTTTTCCCAGTGGAAACTTCTTCCAATACAATCGGTACTACTACGGAAGATTTTACTCCCATAGCAGTTAAATATTCTGCATGACAAGGGTCCAAAGCTCGGTAGCGAATATGATTTTCTGTTTCAGTTTCTCCGGTTTCGGGATGCTCTAAGTGACTGATGCCGATTTGATAATTAGTTACATCTACAACCGAACGTTGACGTGTCCGTAAGTATAAATTGCGAGTATCAGCAGGGATATCATCAGTAGGAAAATGAAGACCTAATAAGGAAGGTAGGCGATTATTATTAATGGATTCAGCGATTACCAAACCGCTATAGTCAGGATTGAATTGATAAACTTTTACACGATCAGTTCCCAAGTAATCCCGGACTTCCGCCACCATTGCATTTAAAATTTCTTTAAGTTCTAAAGATTGGCGGATACGATTAGCAATTCGGTGTAATAAAGCTTCCCGAGTTGCAATCGGCTGCTTCTGCGATTTATCCATTTACTTAATTTAATCAAAATTTAAAACTCTTATACATATACTTCCCATTTTGAATGTATAAATCTCATTGCAAATTTAAAAACCTCAGTTTCCTTATAAGTAATAAGTAATACAGCATTTTTTAAGTAAATGAGGTACAGAAAAATTTTTTCAAAATCTTGTGGTACGGAGAGCA